>CAMAVC010000025.1 GCA_945861585.1 Planctomicrobium piriforme | reverse complement strand
GCCGGCGCCGACGCCGATCAGCCGAACGCCTTGGCGATCCCCAGGAAATCGTCCGCCTTGAGGCTCGCCCCGCCCACCAGCGCCCCGTCGATGTCGGGCTGCCGGGCCAGATCGGCCGCATTGTCGGGCTTGACGCTGCCGCCGTATTGGATCCGCACTCGGGCCGCGATCTCGGGCGACGAGAGCTTGGCCAAGAGCCCACGGATCAGGGCATGCACCTCCTGGGCCTGCTCGGGCGTGGCCACCTTGCCGGTGCCGATCGCCCAGACGGGCTCGTAGGCAACGACGATTTTTTCAAGTTCGGCCGGCGACAAGCCCGCGAGCGATCCTTGCACCTGCCCGGTCACAACCGCCGCGGTCCGCCCCGCTTCGCGTTCCTCGAGCGTCTCACCGACGCACACGATCGGCACGAGGCCGGCGGCAAGCGCGGCCTTGGTCTTCACGTTGACGGCCGCATCGGTCTCGCCGAAGAGCGTCCGCCGCTCCGAGTGGCCGAGGATCACGTACTGGCAGCCGAGGTCGACGAGCATCGGCGGGGCCACCTCGCCCGTGAACGCGCCGCTCGCCTTGTCGTGCATGTTTTGCGCACCCAGGCCGACAGTGCCCTTGGCTCCGGCAATCGCGGCGCCGACCGTCTCCACGTAGAGGGCCGGCGGGCACAGCACGAGTTCGACCGCCGCCGCCTCACCTCGCCGTGCAGCCACGGCTGCTGTGAGTTCTTTCGCCTTGGCCCGATCGAGGTTCATCTTCCAGTTGCCAGCGACGATTTTCTTGCGCGACATGCAGGGCGCTCCGGGGGGATGGATGGACGAACAGCGTATCGCTGCCGTCATCGACGGGGAAGCCCGTAGCGATCGGGCGGTGCTCGCAGGGCTCAGCGCGGCAGGCCGGTTTCCTGGTTGAACGTCATCGTCTGGCCTTCGACCAGCCGTGTGATCGCCTGCCACCGCGGGGAGCCCGGGGCAGGGGGCTCGGAGCCGAAGTAGTTCCGCCCGGCCGCCACTCGCCGCCAGTGTGTGGCCACCTCGTCCGGCGTGAGGGCGAAGTCGTAGAGCGCGAATTCGTCGATCACGCCGGTGAAGGGCTCGGTGCCACGCGTGTTGCCGATCTCCGCCGGCGCCGGCCCGCCGCCACGCACGAGCGTGCCCACTGGATAGATATGCTCGAATCGTTTGCGGCCGTCGATGAAGATCGCCTTTCGACCCGTGTAGCTGTCGTAGGTGGCAACCACGTGATGGGGCTTGCCGTCGGTGATCTCCGCGAGCGTGGGCCGGCCGTCGACGCCATCGAGCGGCATGTCGAGTTCGTGGTAGCCGCGGCCGGCGAGATGGAGGCCGAACGAGAGGCAAGGGCCGGCCTGCACGGGTGGTTCCGAGAAATCCTCGTGTGTCGTCCCATCGTTCTGGAACGACAGAAGCATCCGGGCGTCTCCATCTTCCTTGCGGAAAATCTCGTCATAGTCTTTGAACCGTCCGCTCCAGGCTGACGCCACGACGGCCTCGATGGTGATCCCTTCGGCCATCGCAAACAGGCCGGTGCCCACCTGCTCGCCGGCGCCGCCGCCGATCGTCGCCACGGCAGACGGCGCGTTGTCGAACCGTACTGCCCCGGCACCAACAATGCCGGCGACAGGCGTCGCGGCGCTCCCGAGCGTCGCCGGCAGCCCTCCGACGGCATCAAAAGCCTGCGCGGAGCCCCTGGCTGAGTCGACATCGTCGAACGGCCAGTAGCAGACGGGCAGCCGCACCCGCGACTGCACCTCCACCTCGCCGTCGAGCACCGTTACCGCGACGTGGTCGTTGTCGATCCGATCGACGTGAAATGCCGTGCCTTTGTCCACGATTCGCAGGTTCGACGTGGTCACCGAGAAGTTGGCGTCGGGTTTGGCGAGCCGGGCTTGGACACTCCCGTGGTATAGCGTGCCCGAGTCGCCCGTCGTGACGCCGAAGACGGCGGCCTCCGCGACTTTTACGTCGGCGCCGCTCGCCGATCGCAGGGCGGTGGCCTTGTCTGGCCGCAGCGTCGTGGGGTTGAGCGGCGTGGGCGTTTCACCGTCCACCTGGAGATTGGCGACGGTCACCAGCGGTAGTTGGCGGTTGTCGTACGAATCGGAAGCGGGGTTCTGGGAAGGTTCTTCTCGAGGCGTGTTGCTCACGAGCACCACGAAGGCGGCGGCGAGCGCGAGGCCGGCCAGCATCGCGGCCGCGCGGCCGATCCTGGGCAATGTCGAATCGGGCCTGTGGAGCGTGCGGGCAGTCGGGGCGCCCTGGCCCACCGCCGTCGTCGAGAGGGCGATCTGGCCGTGCAGCATGCAGTAGTCGACGAACTCCCGCCGGGCTTCAGGGCTCGCATGAAGCATGGCCTCGAGCCGCAAACCGTCGGCAGCCGTGATCGTGCCGTGCACGTAGTCGGCTGCGAGGTCGAACAGGTCTTCTTGGTGGCGAGGGGTGGCTGGCATGGCAGGGAGAGCAAACCGGGTGTTACGAGATGACAGGCTTGCCGCCTGCGGATTCGTCGAGCGGAAGGGAGAGGTCGCGGAGTTTCCGGGAGACGCACTCGTAGAGCGCCTGGCGCATCACCTTGAGCGCCTTGTAGACGGCGTGGACACTGCGGCCCCAGCGGTTCGCGATCTCAGCGGCAGGCTGGTGTTCGCCGTAGAACATCCGTACGAGATCCCGCTGCCGCTCTGACAGGCCGGCCATGCAGTTCTCGAGCGCCGCCAGCCGCGTTTCCGCCACATCGAGTCTCGCCTCGGCCACATCGGCAAGATCAGCCAGAAGGTCATCGCTGAACACGTGCCGGTCGCGCCGCCGCGTGCGCCAATGGAGCAGCACTTGGTGGCGGGCAGTGCCGAGAGCCCAGGGGAGGAACTCGGCGTCGCGGCGAAACGTGGCGAAACTCCGCCAGAGCACGAGGCTCGTGGCCTGGAACACGTCGTCTGCCTGCGAAGGATCGTGCACGAGCGCGCGGATGAACGCCTGGATCCGGCCCTGGCACTTGGTGAAGAGCGTCAGGAACAGTTCGTACTCTTCGGCAGCGTGGGGGTCGCGTGCGGCCATCAGGGCGCCTGGGGGCGGGGTGGATGTGAATCTCCCGCCTCTTTATGCACCGGCCGCAGCGGATTTGGTACCCGGGACACATCCGGCGGTACGAAAATTCGGACCTCCGGCACACTGCTCTCGGAGTGTGCCGATGCTGAATCTGCGAGCCTTAATTCTGGTATCCCCCGCAGTGGCCGCCTGGCTTCTGTTTCCAGCCCTAGCCCGTGGCGAAGAGGAGCATTCGGCCGCGCAGGCTCTGATCGTCGCCCGCTGCGCCGAATGCCACGGGGCCGACGGACAGGAATCGCACCTCCGGCTCGATTCGCGGGCGGCAATCCTCCGCGGCGGCGACTTCGGCCCGGCGGCCGTGGCCGGTAAGGCCGATGCGAGCGAGCTCATCCGCCGCGTCAAGACGACGAACCCCGAGCAAATGATGCCGCCCGACGGCGAGCGGCTCACGGCCGACGAGGTGGCGGCCCTCTCTTCCTGGATCGACGCGGGGCTGCCGTGGCCCGGCCACGAGGCGGAGCTGGACGAAGAAGCCGTCCGCGATCCGCGGCTCGACCACTGGGCCTGGCAGCCGATCGCGAAGCCAAGCCTGCCTGTGGCAAACGCTGCATTCGCCGCACTGCCCGGCGTCGAGGCCGAGCGGAACCCGATCGACCTCTTCATCCGGGCGAAGCTTGGGGAGAAGCAGCTCGCGCCGTCGCCCATCGCCGACCGGGCCACACTCATTCGCCGGTTGTCGTTCGATCTGGTTGGCCTGCCGCCCACGCCCGACGAGGTGCAGGCCTTCGTCGCCGACACGGATCCGCAGGCCTACGAGAAGCTCGTCGAGCGGCTGCTCGCCTCACCCCGCTACGGCGAGCGCTGGGCCAGGCACTGGCTCGACGTCGTGCACTACGGTGACACGCACGGCTACGACAAGGATCAGCCCCGGCCCCACGCCTGGCCCTACCGCGATTACTGTGTCCGGGCCCTCAACGCCGACAAGCCCTATGCGCAGTTCATCGAGGAGCAGGTGGCCGGAGACATGCTCCATCCCGACACGGCCGATGGCCAGGAGGCGATTGGATTCATCGCCGCCGGCCCGTGGGATCAGATCGGCCACCGCGAGGTGCCCGAGACGAAGACCGACGGCAAGATCGCCCGGCACCTCGACCGCGACGACATGGTGGCCAACACGATCGGCACGTTCGCGAGCGTCACCATCCACTGCGCCCAGTGCCACAACCACAAGTTCGATCCGATCACGCAAGACGACTACTACGCGCTCCAGGCCGTCTTCGCCGCCCTCGACCGTGAGGACAGGCCCTATCACGCCGAGGCCGCGGTGCGGGAGGCCTACGCCGCCGCCGACGGCCGGAAGACCGCGTTGGAGAAGCGGAAGAAGGAGCTCGAGGCGGCCGTCGTGGAGAAAGCAGGGCCGCGGCTGGCCGAGATCGATCAAGCGATCGAGAAGGCCCCCGCGCTCAAAGACGGCAACCCGACAGACGCCTTCGGCTACCACAGCGAGATCAGCTCGAGAGCCGATGCCGCGAAGTGGCTGCAGCTCGACCTCGGCCAGGAGGCCGAACTCGCGGAGATCGTGCTCCATCCCTGCCACGACGACTTCAACAAGATCGGCGCGGGCTTTGGGTTTCCCGTGCGGTATCGCGTGGAGGTGGCGAACGACCCGACATTCGCGGCGGGTGTGACGGTGGTCGCGGACCACGCGTCGGCCGACGTGGCCAACCCCGGCATCGTGCCGCAGGCGATCGCCACGGCCGCCAAGGGCCGCTACGTGCGGATCACCGCCACGAAGCTCGCCCCGCGGAAGGACGACTTTATCCTTGCGCTGGCCGAGTTGCATGTGAAGGACGCCGCCGGGAAGGACGTGGCCCCGGGGGCCGTGGTGACGGCGCTCGACTCGATCGAATCGCCGCCGCGCTGGCAGCGAGCGAACGTGATCGACGGCCAGAGCCCCGCCGCCGCCAACGGCACGCTTGTGGACCTCAAGGCTGAGCGCGAGAAACTGCTCGCCGAGCACCGCGATCCGGCCATGGCCCGCGAACTCGAGCAGGTGAACGCCGATCTGGCGGCCACGGTCGAGGAGAAGAAAAAACTGCCGGCGATGCAGGTGGCCTACTCCGTCACCACTCGGATTCGCGAGGGCGTGCCGCGGCCGATCCACGTGCTCTCCCGGGGCAACGTGCTCTCGCCGACGCATGAGGTTCGGCCCGGGGCGCTCGGCCTCGTGGAGCCGCTCGAGAGCCGGTTCTCCCTCCGCCCGGACCACGCCGAGGGCGAGCGCCGCGCGGCGCTCGCCCGCTGGCTCGCCGATCCAAGGAATCCGCTCACCTGGCGGAGCATCGTGAACCGCGTGTGGCACTACCACTTCGGCCAGGGGATCGTGGCCACCCCGAGCGATTTTGGCCGGATGGGTGCGGCTCCCACGCATCCCGAACTGCTCGACTGGCTGGCGGCCGAGTTTCGCGACGGCGGCGGCTCGCTCAAGGCGCTGCACCGGCTGATCGTGAATTCCGCGACCTACCGGCAGGCCTCGCTGGGCGTCGACGCGTTCGAGGCGATCGACTCGGGCAACCAATACCTCTGGCGGCAAAACCGGCGCAAGCTCGAGGCCGAGGCCGTGCGCGACGCCGTGCTCGCAGTCGCCGGCACGCTCGACCTCACGATGGGCGGCCCTGGCTGGCGGGATTTCAAGGTCGAGCACCCGGAGCATTCGCCCCACTGGCGCTACGATCTGGCCGACCCGGAAGACAAGACCACCTGGCGGCGAGGCGTCTACCGATTCATCGTGCGCAGTCAGACGCAGCCTTTCATGACGGTGCTCGACTGTGCCGATCCTTCGATGCGGGTGGAGAAGCGCAACCAGAGCATCTCGGCGCTCCAGGCCCTCGCGCTCCTGAACAACGGCTTCATGACGACGCAGGCCCGCCACTTCGCCGCGCGCGTCGAGCGGGAGGCGGGCAGCGACGCGGCAAGCCAAGTGGACCTCGCGGTGCGGCTGGCGCTCGGCAGGGCGGCGACCGCCGACGAGCGGGCGGCGCTCGTGCCGCTCACCCAGGCCCACGGCCTCGCCAACACCTGCCGCGCGATCCTGAACCTCAACGAATTTTCATTTGTGGATTAAAATCATGCCGATGAACCGTCGTGATTGGTTAGCTGTCTCGGGCAGCGGCTTCGGGTCGCTCGCGCTGGCCGCGATGCTGGCCGGAGAGCGGGATGCGGCAGCGGCGGCCGGCGCCGCGACGTTGCATCCGGCCTGCGTTTACCCGCCCAAAGTGAAACGGGTGGTGCAGCTGTTCATGGCCGGGGCCGCGAGCCACATCGACCTCTTCGACTACAAGCCCGAGCTTGTCCGCCAGCACGGCAAGCCGAGCGACTTCGGCGAGCCGGTCGAGGCGTTCCAAAACGGCCTCGGCCCCTGGCTCAAGCCGATCTGGGATTTCAAGCCGTATGGCGGCTGCGGCAAGCTTCTTTCAGAGCCGGTGGCGGCGCTTGGCGACGTGGTCGACCGGCTGGCGTTCATCCACAACATGGTGAGCACGTCGGGCGTGCACTCGGCGGCCACGCTCCTCCAGACCACAGGGTTCGTGCTGCCAGGATTTCCCGGGGCCGGCTGCTGGGTGAGCTACGCGCTCGGGTCGATGAACGACAACTTGCCCACGTTCGTCGTGCTGCCCGACCACCGCGGCTACGCGTCGAACGGGGTCAAAAACTGGGACGCCGGGTTCCTGCCGGCGCAATACAGCGGCACGGTCGTGCAGCCGGCCGCCGAGGAGCCCGTCGCCGACCTGCGGCCCCACCGCTCGGCGGCGTACGTGACGCCCGAGGCCGACGCGAAGGCCCGCGAGGTGCTGGCGGCGCTCAACCGCCGCCACCGCGATGGACGCGGCGGTGACGACCAGCTCGACGCCCGGATCAAGAGCTACGAGCTCGCGGCACGGATGCAATTGGCCGCCCCCGAGGCTCTCGCCATCGGCGACGAGCCCGAGCACATCCTCAAGCTCTATGGCGTGCAGCTCGGCCGCGGCACCTGGCCCAGCCACATCAACGCCGAGGAGGAGACGCACCACTTTGGCCTGCGGTGCCTCGCCGCCCGGCGGCTGCTCGAGCGCGGCGTGCGGTTCGTGCAGGTGTGGAGCGGCAACGACAATGGCTACCCGCGGCGCAACTGGGACAGCCACGAAGACGTGGAGCGCGACCACGGGCCGCTCTCCACAGGCATGGCCCGCGGCGCTGCGGCGCTCATCCAAGACCTCGACCAGCGCGGCCTCTTGGACGACACGCTCGTGCTCTGGACCACGGAGTTCGGCCGGATGCCGAGCTCGCAGGCGGGCAAGGGCCGCGACCACAATCCCTTCGTGTTCACCAACTGGCTCTGCGGCGGCGGCATCAAGGGGGGAGTCGTGTGCGGTGAGAGCGACCAGTGGGGCTACAAGCCGCTCGACCGCGACCACCCCACGACGGTGCACGACGTGCACGCCACGGTAATGAAGCTCCTCGGCATCGACCACACGAAGCTCACCTGGCGCAATAATGGCATCGATCGCCGGCTGACTGACGTCCACGGCCACGTGATCGGCGGGATTCTCTCGTAACCGTGTTCGGAGCGAGGCACCGATGCCGTGCGGCCGTCGTGCGACCGCGGGATCGCCCAGCTTCTCCAGATGTGGTGGCTGGCACCGTGTTCTTCAACGCACGTAGGCGTACCCCGTCGCCGTCGCGAAGTTGTAATGCTTCGGCTGCGCCTCGATCGCGGCGCCATCCGCCGCGGCGATGGCCTTCCCATCGCGCCAGAGCTCGAACCGCTGGGCGCCGGGCTTGAAGGGGATCCGATGGTGCCGGAGCCCCGGGCCAACCGGCACCGGCGCGGCCGCTACCCCGCCGGTCGTCACCCGCAGCTCCGCCGCGGCGTTCGTCAGCGTCGTCACGTAGAGGACGTCCTCGATCGCTCCCTCCCGCACTTCGACCGGCGCGTCTCCCCCGACCACGGAATCCTTCGGGTGCGTGCGATAAAAGAAGAACAGCCCCTCCTGCCTCACCGCGGGCTGCTGTCCCGTCTTGTACCACTCGATGAAGTAGCGGCTCAGCTCGAGGTAGCCGGCATGGCAAGGCCGGGGCGGCGGTTCGAGGAACGAGAGCGTCTTCGTAAAGTCTGCGATCGGACAGACGTAGGATGCCTCTCCGAAGTCGTTCCAGGTCACGATCTCGACCCACTCGGGCTGCGTTTCGATGATCGACTTCCACTGCAGCTCCGTCCCCTCGCCACCCGCCGACTCGTAATATCGCCTCCCAGACTGCTTGTGGCCCCAGTAGGAAGGCGTGTAGCTGGCCATGGAGAGCTTGCCGGCCTTGTGGAGCGCCTTCGTGGAGGCGGCGTTCGAGGCGGCGAGCTGCGCGGGTAGGCCCGAGGCGCCGAAGTAAAACATCCCGTCCACGACGCCCGCCCACTTCGCATGATGCTTCACAGCGACGTCGTACGACGGCAGCTCGGTCACCGGGTCGGGGAAGAAAAATGGAACGAAGAAGACGCGTATCCCCGCCTTCTTCAGTGGAGCGAACACCTTCTGCTTCCACGGCACGCCTGAGGCGCCGAAGGTGGAGACGACGACGCGGCCACCGTGGCGGAACTGGGCGGGGTGGCGGGCGTAAGTCCGGACCATGTCAAGAATGAAGTCGACGTTGTCGAGGTCGACGGAGAAAAACAGCCGGAAGCCAGAGTCGAGTTCCTGCGCGGCCTGGTAGAGCTGGGCGACGCGACGGGGGTAGTGAGGCTCGTTGTGCCACGAGCCGCAGTTGAGGGCGAAGCCGTCGATGCCGGCGGCCTGGGCCTCGCGGATCTCGCGCTTGTAGTTCTCGACGCCCTCGCCGTAGGTGGCGAAGCAGACCATGTAGTGGGCGAACACGCGCCTGGGGCCGGCGGGGGCGGCGTGCACGACAAGACCGGCCAAGGCAAAGAACGCGAACACTGCAATCGTGAAGAAAGACTTCGACATGACTCCTCGCTCTTATGGATGAAACGAACTCCCACGACCAGGCGATGGCACCGAAGGCCCTAGCGATCGCGTAGCGGGGCTTCGAGCACGAGGTCGATCGGGCCCAGGCCAGGCTCGACGTGGGCCGAGAGGCCGCTTGCGGCCGGGTCGGCGTAGCGGGCCGCGACCCGAGGCGGCCGCGGGTGGTCGATGTCGCCACGGTCGTCGTCGATCGCCAGCACGGTGTAGTCGCCGGCCGGCGCTCCGCCCGCCACCTGCTTGGTGCCGAGCGTGTAGCGGCCGTCGGCATCGGTGCGGCCCGTGGCGGTGAGCGACCGCCCCTTGGCGATGAACACCACCCGCACGTTGGGCAGGGCCTTCCCGTCGGCGTCGGTCACCTGCCCGCCGACGGCGTGCATCTGCTCGCCGGAACTGCAGCCCGCTGCGAGGAGGAGGCTCACTCCCATGGCCGCACGCATTCGCCACGGCATCCTAGAACTCCTCCGGGGAAACGGTCTCGCCGCCACTGCGGGTGACCAGGCGGCCGAGCACCGTGGCGCTGACGTCCGCCCGCAGCGCCCGCGTGCTCCCGTCGCAGAACGCCGCCTGGCACACGCCGGGATGATCGGAGCCCATGCCCTTGGCAACGGCATCCACGACCAGTGGATTCGCAGGGCCCGCGAACAGCCCGGCGTTGTTGTCGCCGTTGTAGATACTCGCGAAGGCCGCCTCCGCTCGGCTCCGCTCGGCGAGCAGGAGCGTTTTCGAGAGTCCATCGCGCACCTGGGTGAAACGTGTCACGGAACGCCAGGGCTTGTCGAGCACCACGGGAATGGGCTGAACCTGATTGTCGGGAGTGTTGTCATCGAGGCGGCCCATGACGATCGCCCCGTCGGTCAGATGCGTTGGACTCAACCACACCTGGCCCGTCGTCGGACCGTAGTCGCCATACGCGCATGGAAAAGGACCCGCGCCGTGGCCGTGGAATGAGGAATCCGGGACCTCGTTGACCATGGGGCGGCCCGTGCCCCGGGTCGGGCAGATGGAGAGCGGCAAGAGTCGGCAGCGGGTTACCTGCGGGATGTCGTACACGCACTTCCGCAGATCCCATGCCCCGAAGAAGCCCGCCTCCTCGACATACGGCAGGATGAGCACGCTCCAGGTGACCTTGTGGTCGGTGATCCGGGTGGGCGGCAGGCGGCCGACCGCCGCGTGGTAGCCGTGCACGCCGAGGGCCTGCTGCTTGAGGTTGTTGGCACAACTCGACCGCCGGGCCGACTCCCGGGCCGCCTGCACGGCAGGCAGGAGCAGGCCGATCAGGAGGCCGATGATCGCGATCACGACCAGCAACTCGACGAGCGTGAAGCCGCAACGGCGAGGTTTTTTCATGGTGTAGGTCGATGGTGCAGGAAGCAGACAGGCTGAAGCCTGTCCTACCTGCGGCGGCGGTAGACCAAGAGGGCGGCGGCGATACCGATGCCGGCCAACGCGATCGCACCCGGCTCGGGCACGACGATCACGCTGGTCGTGAGTGTGAGGCTCTGGGGCGTGTCGTTGGCGTAGACGGTGCCGCCGTTGGAACTCCTGAACTGCAGCGTCCACGTGTTGCTGAACGTTCCCTGGCTCGACGTGTTCACCAAGGCTTGCCAGGAATTAAACGTTCCCGAGGCCAGCGTGTTGAACGTCGCCAAAGTCGTGGTGAGCGCTGCGGTGTTGCCGCCAGCCGGAGTGATCGACTCGAGCGTGAGGTCAGCCGTGTAGCCGGCAGTCTGCATGAGGTTGTAGAGATCGAATCCAAGCGGCGAGACCGTATCGCCCTCGTTCACCGATCCGAAATCGAGCAGCAGCGACGTCGCCGCCGAACCCGAGGCAAAACTCGCCACCGCCGGGTCGAGGATCGTGGCCGCGAGGCTCACCGTCTGCGAGCCGATGCCCACCGCGCCCAGGCCGCTCGTGCCAGCGCCGTCCGACGTGAAGTTCAGCGTCTGCGCGCCCGAGGCGGCGCCCGCCGAGCCGCTGGCGAGCGTCACGCTCAGCGCCGTGCTCGTGCCCCCAGCGGAGAGCAGGCTCCACGACCCCGAGCCGCCGGCCTGCCCGGTCGCCGAGCCGAACGCGGCGCCGAGCCCCTCGGAGAAACTGCCGGCCGGGGCCGTGTTCGAGATCGAGACCGCCTGCGAGAGCGATGTGCCCTTGAGCACCGTGCCGAAGTTGACCGTCGTGCTGGAGACGACGTTAGCCGCGGCGAGGTTGTAGATGCTCAGGAACACGCCTTGCCCGGCGGCCGTGCCGCTGCCTCCGTAGGAGATGTTGCCGAGGCTCGTGCGGGTGGTGGCGGTGGGATTGGCCGTGACGCTCGCGTAGCTGCCGCTCACGGCGCTGCCGTAGGTGAAGAGCCGGTAGACGCCGCCCGCGGCCGACCCGTTGCCGTTGGCCCCGGCGTTGTCGATCAGGTCGAGCGCCCCGCCGAGCGTGAGCGTGCCGGAGACGGCGGTGAAGTCGGAGAGGCCGGGGGCCGACGCGCTCGTGCCGGGCGTGCCGAGTTCGAACTGGCTCGTACCGGAAAGCGACAGATTGCCCGTCACGGCGTTCGAGCCGATCGAGTTGCCCGGGGCCCAGATGCCGGCGCTCGAGACGGTCTTGCCACTGCCGATGTTGATCGTGCCGATGCCGCCCAAGGTCTGGCTGCTCGTGAAGGAGAAGGTGCCGGTCTTGGCCGTGAGGTTGAGGACGGCGCCGGAGGAGCCCGCGTTGCCCACCCTGATCGTGGGACTCGATGCCAACGTGCCGTTGGCCCCGAGGGCCAGCGTGGTGTTGGTGCCCGTGATCGTGGTCGCGCCGGAATACGTGTTGGCCGCCGTGAGCGAGACCGTGCCCCCCGTAAACTGGATGCTGCCTGAGCCCACGATAGGCGACGCGATCGTCACCGTGGACGTGCCGCTCTTCCAGCCGACGCCGGTGATCGTGGAGAGCGAACTCGGGGCGAGCGTGATGTCGAAGGCAGCGGTGTTGGCCGCCGTGGACGAGCCGACGACGAGATTCGTGCTGTAGGGCCGCAGCGTGCCGCCGCCGAGCGTGAACGACACGGCGCCGGGGGTGTAGGCGGCGGCGAACGGGTTGCCGCGGGTAACGTTGCCGTTGAGGGCGAGGGTGCCGTTGAGGAGGTTGACCGTGACGGCCGCGGTGCCGCCCGCTAAAAGGGCATTCGATTGCTCCAGCGCCATCGCGGCCCCCGCGCCGTTGATCGTCAGCGTGCCGCTGCTGCCGCCACCAAGATTGAGCCCAGCGGCTGAGCCGGTCGCCACACCGATGCCCTCGAACGTGCCGCCCGTGAGCGAATACGTGCCTTGACCGCCCGAGCCGATGGCGAGCACTTGATAGCCGTTTGCGGTGGTGCGATAGGCGGTGACCCTGCCACCGTTCTGCGTGAACGTGTTGTTGCCGCCGGAGCGACCGATCAGGAGAAGATTCGCGTTGGTGGAGTTGTTCGTGCTTCCGAGAATGATCGTCCCGCCGTTGAGCGTGTACGTCGCCGTTCCGGTGTAGAACGTGCTTGCACTCGTGCCGTTCAAACCCATGTACAGCTGGCCGTTCCCGCTAATGCCATCCCACGGGTTGACCAGCACCTGTCCGGAGTTCTGGATAACGGCCGCGTAGGGCTGGGAGTCCGTGCCGACCGTGAAGCCGGGGCCTGTTCCACCACCAGTGGCACCACTGAGGGTGGTACCTGCGTTGATGGTGAGCGTCGGGCCGGGAGCAGACGACGAGCCGACGATCAGCCGATTGATGGCCGAAACGTTGCTAAACGTGGTGCTGGTGGTGATCTGCCACGTCTGGGCGACGGCGGGCGTGGCGGGGATAACGAGGCCCAATGCCGCCGCAACGAACACGATCCCGAACCGGGATTGCAATCTCATCGCATCACCTCTTTCTGGGCCTTGTTTCGCGCAAGCTCAAACGATGCCACGCATCCGCGGACGCTGGCATCGCCCGCGTGCAGGCCGATGTGCTCGACCGCCGTGGGGTTTTTTGGATAGACGTGCGTGCCGAGCAGACGATCGCCGACGTGGTACGCCACCTGCCAGCGATCGCCGGTCGTGTCGAGCAGCACCGAGCGGGTCTGGCGGCCGCTGAGCCGGTCGGCGAGGAGCCGCCACTCGTTGCCCGGGCCCGGCATGAGGGCATTCACGCTCCAGATGCCCTGGCCAGCGGAGCAGTCGTGCCGCTGGCCGGCCGACGCCACATTGAGCGGATAGCGCGAGGGGATCTCGGCCCGCATCCCAAACCCGATGCCGCTCGCGCCGCCGGCCGTCACGTCGAGCGTGACTGTGAGCTTGTAGACATACCCCGGCTCGGGCTTCAACGGCAGCAGGGCATGGCCTTCGCCCGTCACCTGCAGGCCTGGCCGCTCGCCCGAAGCATCGAGGCTGCCCCAATCCGGGCCAATCGCCCGCCAGGCGGCCGTGCCCACGCCGCCCCGCGAGGCTGGGCTCGTGCCATCGAGCGGGCCGGAGCCGCGGAAGGTGTCGCGATAGAGGATCTCGGCCGTGGCGTCGTTCCAGGGGATCGACACCTTCTTGGCGAGATCGGCGGCGGCAGGCCGCGGCAGCGACCGCACGAATGCCACCCCTGAGACGGGCGCGGCCTTGATTCTGCCGGATTCGTCGACCCGGGCAGAGTCGCCGGCCGCCAGCCTCATGGCCGGAGCGGCCCGCGACGCGGTGTGCTCGGTCGGCGACGTCGCCGGGGCTTCTTTGGTCACTTCCACGAGCCCGTCGAACACATGCACGTCGGCAGTTCCCGCCTCACGGACCTCGACGCCAAACTCCGTGCCCAGGTCGTGCACGCTCGCCTTCGGCGTGTGCACCGTGAAGAGCCGGGGAAGCGCGGCGCCGGCGCGGCGGCCGCCATCGGCGAGGCCTGCCTTCTCGAGCTTCGCGGTGAGGCGGCCCTGCGTGAGGCTTGCCGCCGCACGCCCCTCCACCCGAAGCACGGCCGGGCCCTCAAGGACAACCGTCGCGCCGGCGCCGTAGCGGATTTCGACAAGGCCGCTCTCGAGGTCGAGCGTCGTGCCGGCACGGAGCGGATCGGCAAGGCCGAACGAGGCGCCGGAAGAACGCCACTTCGCCTCATGGGCGCCCGTGATCCAGGCGTCGGGCAGCCGTCCCGCGGCATCGCCCGAAGGAGAGATGCGCGGCAGCGACACTGCCGCGGCGATCGTGAGCATGCCCACGATCACGCCACTGGCCGCGAGCAATGAAAGCGGCACGGGCCGAGTAAGGGAGATCGCCAGCCGCGAGAGCCAGCCAAGCACGAGCCCGGCAAATGCGGCAGCCGAACCGCGGCCTGGCCGCGGCAGGCTGGCCGCGCCGGTGGATTTCTCCCGCGCAGCCGCCGGACGCAGACCGGGGCCGGCTTCCCGCGGACGGAGAACCTCGAACCGCCCGCGGTGCCACCGCCAGAGGAGCTCCGAATGAAGCCGCGAGGCGGCGAGGTATGCCGAGCGATTGGCCGGGTCGCGAAGCAGGCTCTCCAGCCGGTCGCGGTCGGCAATCGTGGCCGTGCCCTGGCACATCATCTCGACGAGCGAGGCAAGATCGGTCATCGACGCCCCTCCGCCGCGAGCGACTTTTCGAGACAGCCGAGCACCGCCTGCTTGATCCGCTGCAGCCGCATCGTGAGGGCGGCAGCCGAGATCCGCATATCGGCGGCGATCTCCTTGATCGCGTGCGTACCCTCGTAGCAACGACGCAGGAGATCACGCTGCGGCTCGCGGAGTTTGGCCAGGCAGCCATCGAGCAGGTCCCGCCGGGCGTCCCCCTCCGCTTCGGTTCGGAGATGCTCTTCGGCGATCTCGGCGAGCACCTGCTCGCTCAGGTGGACACGCCCCCGGTGGTCGCGCTTCCGCAGGTAGTTGAAGACCTCGTGCTTCGCGACGCCGCAGGCCCAGGGGAAGAAATCGCGGCTGCCGTCGAACTGGTCGTGCTTCTTCCAGAGCACGAGGCAGGTCTGCTGGTAGAGGTCTTCGATATCGCCCTGATGGTGGACGAGCGAGCCGATGAAGGCATAGATCCGCCGCTGGTGGCGGACGAGTTCGGCGACGAAGCCACCGCCGGCGCTGTCTGGCCGAACATCGCCTGCGACACCATCTGTGGTTGATTTGCCGGCCGCCATGCACCACCTGCCGAATGGCAGAAAGAGCCCCGGACAAGCCAGACCGCCGTGCAACCTGGCCGCAATGACCAGCCGCCCCCAGCACCCTGTTTGGAGCCCTTTCAAGTAAATATCGTGGCGCTGGGGCAAAATCTAACGGTGGCGCGGAAAAAACGGCCCCTGGGCTGGTTTTTCGGCGGTTTTCGGGCGAAAAGGCCGGCTTCAGCCCACGGCGGCGGCGGTCGCGTAGGAGCCGAGCACGACGACGCGTTTGCAGCGTTTTTCGAGCGCCTGGATCGCGCGGCGCACGCGGAGATCGTCGCGGTGGCCTTCGAGCTCCACGAAGAAAATGTAGCCCCGCTCCTTGCCCGGCATCGGGAAAGACTCGATCCAGGTGAGATTGAGCTTCTGCTTCTTGGGGATCGAGAGGGCGTCGGCCAGGCCGCCCGGCTTGTGCTCCGTCTCGAACATCAGGGCCGTCTTGTCTTTGCCGGTGCGCTTGGCATCCGCGTGGCCGATCACTGCAAACCGTGTCGTGTTGTCGGCCACGTCTTCGATGTCTTCGGCGAGCACGTCGAGGCCGTAATGCACGCCGGCCTGCCGGCTGGCGATCGCGGCGGCGTGCGGGGTCTTGGCGGCAGTTTCGGCGGCAGCGCTCGTGCTCGTGACTTCGATGAGGCGGGCGTTTGGCAGGTGCCGCGCCAGCCAGTTGCGGCACTGCGAGAGGGCCTGCGGGCGGCTGTAGACCTCGCGGATCGAGGCCCGATCGCAGGCGGCCAGAAGCGTGTGGTGGATGCGCAGCGGCACCTCCGCACAGATCTTGACCGGGAGCCGCGAGAAGTTGTCGAGCGTGTCGGCGATGCGGCCGTCGGTGGAGTTTTCGAGCGGCACGACGCCGTAGTGCGAATGGCCGGCGTGCACCTCTTCGAAGGCCGCCGAGATGCTGGCCACGGGCACGAACTCGACCGAGCTGCCGAAGCGGTGCAGGGCTGCCAGGTGGCTGTAGGTCCAGGCCGGGCCGAGATGGGCCACGCGGATGTGCTGCTCGATGGCCCGCGACCCCGAGATGAGCTCGCGGTAGACAGCCTTGAGGCTGGCGTCTGACAGCGGGCCTTCGTTCGCCGACGCCACCCGCTCCAGCACCATCTCCTCGCGCGACGGGTCGTAGGCTGCTTCGCCGTTCGACCGCTTGATGTGGCCGATCTGTCGGGCGAGGTCCGCCCGCTCGTTCATCCGCTCGACGAGCTCGCGATCGATGCGGTCGATCTGCGCCCGGAGGGCGTTGAGCCCCGCAGGCTTGGCGGCGTCGGATGACGGTTGGTGAGGTTGCTTGGCCATGGCGACGAAGGCGGAGCGGCCAAAATGGCAGCCCGGGCTGGTTCCCCGGGCGTGGTGATCGCCGCACCCGCCAACTGTACCCTCAAAAACGCGGCCGTAAATGGGCCAGTGCAGCCCCGAATCACCGTTCCCCGCGATGCTGGCACGGGCTTTGCTTTTTCTTTGGGCAACCAGAGCGGCAGGCAATTCTGGCGGCAAAAACTGGCGGACAGAGAGGACACAACACACATGGCTACCAAGCAGGGCGAAAAGATCATCGGCATCGACCTCGGCACCACGAACTCCGTGGTGGCCGTCATGGAGGGCAAGGAGCCCAAGGTGATCGCCAACAAAGAGGGCAACCGCCTCACCCCGAGCGTGGTGGCCTTCAACGACAAGGGCGAGACACTCGTGGGCGACATCGCCCGCCGCCAGGCCGTCACCAACCCCAAGCGCACGATCTACTCGATCAAGCGGTTCATGGGCCGGCGTCACAACGAGGTGGCCGGCGAAGAGAAGATGGTGCCCTACGAGGTCGTCGGCGGCCCCGAGGACTACGTGAAGGTGAAGGCCGGCGACCAGACCTGCACGCCGCCGGAAGTCTCCGCGAAGGTGCTGCGGTCGCTCAAGGAGTCGGCCGAGAGCTACCTGGGCCACAAGGTCAATAAGGCGGTGATCACGGTCCCGGCCTACTTCAACGACGCCCAGCGGCAGGCCACGAAAGACGCCGGCCAGATCGCGGGCCTCGAAGTGATGCGGATCATCAACGAGCCCACGGCGGCCGCGCTCGCCTACGGCCTCGAGAAGAAGGCCCAGGAAAAGATCGTGGTGTTCGACCTCGGTGGCGGCACGTTCGACGTGTCGGTGCTCGAGGTGGCCGACGGCGTGTTTCGCGTGATCAGCACGAACGGCGACACGCACCTCGGCGGCGACGACTTCGACCAGACGCTCATCAACCACGTGGCGGATCAATTCAAGAAGGAGCAGGGGATCGACCTGCGGAAAGACACGATGGCCCTGCAGCGGCTGCAGGAAGCGTGCGAGAAGGCGAAGAAGGAGCTCTCGAGCGCCCAGAGCACCGACATCAACCTGCCGTTCATCACGGCCGATGCGTCGGGCCCGAAGCACTTGCAGGTGACGATCACCCGCGCGCAGTTCGAGCAGATGTGCGACGCGCTCGTGGAGCGGTGCCGCGGGCCGGTGGTCCAGGCCCTCAAAGACGCCAAGCTCGATCCCAAGGACATCGACGAGGTGGTGCTCGTGGGCGGCTCGACCCGCATCCCGAAGGTGCAAGAGCTCGTCAAGAAGCTCTTCGGGAAGGAGCCCCACAAGGGCGTGAACCCCGACGAGGTCGTGGCGCTCGGCGCGGCAATTCAGGGCGGCGTGCTCGGCGGCGACGTGCAAGACGTGCTCCTGCTCGACGTCACTCCGCTCTCGCTCGGCATCGAGACGGAAGGCGGCCTGTTCACGAAGCTCGTCGAGCGGAATACCACCGTGCCCACGGAGCGGAAGCAGGTGTTCAGCACCGCGGCCGACAACCAGACGGCCGTGACCGTGAGCGTGTATCAGGGCGAGCGGCCGATGGCCAAAGACAACCGGCTACTCGGCCAGTTCAACCTCGAGGGAATCCCGTCGGCCCCGCGCGGCACGCCCCAGATCGAGGTCAAGTTCGACATCGATGCCAACGGCATCCTGTCGGTGAGCGCGAAGGACCTGGGCAGCAACAAGGAGCAGACCGTCAAGATCGAGCAGTCGAGCGGGCTCAACGAGACCGAGATCGAGCGGATGCGGAAAGACGCCGAGCAAAACGCCGAGGCCGACAAGCAGAAACTACGGCTGGCCGAAGCTCGTAACCGTGCCGAGGCGCTTTGTTTCCAGACGGAAAAGCTCGTCAAGGAAAACGACGCCAAGCTGTCGGCGGCCGACAAGGCGCCGATCGAGGCGGCGATCGCCAAGTCGCGGGAGACGGCCAAGGGCGAGGATGTCGACGCGATCACGTCGGCCCACAGTTCGCTCGAGCAGGCGGCGCAGGCGCTCTCGAAGGTGCTCTACGAGCAGACCGCCCAGCGAGGCGGCACCGCCCCCGAGGCCGCAGCCGGCGCGGGCAAGGGCCCCGACGACACGATCGACGCCGAGTTCGAAGTCAAAGGATAGCGCACAATCGGCCATCCATGGCCCGATTTTGCTTGGTCGGCCGAAGGGAACGCCAAGGGTTCCCTCGGCCGACGGCGTCGCATCGTGCGACGCGTTCGATGGTGAGATCATAAACGGGGAGGTGAGGGGGTCGGCGAACGCTCGAGGAGCATTGGGCTGCCGCAGCCCACGCGACGAGACTTTTGCCGCCCCCGAGCCGGCGCCCATGAAATCGGCGTAGCACACGAGGGACATGTCATGCCGTTTCGATTCGACAAGTTCACGATCAAGGCCCAAGAGGCCGTCCAGGGGGCCGTGGAGCTGGCCGCCAATCGCGGCAACCCGCAAGCGACGCCCGTGCATCTGCTGCACGCCCTCCTCGCCGAACGCGAGGGGATCGTGAGGCCGCTCTTTCAGAAGATCGGCGTGGACCTCGGCCACCTCGAGCGGATCACCGAGGCCGAACTCTCGCACCTGCCGAAGGTGAGCGGCGGAGCCCAGCCGCAGCCCGACCAGGAGCTCGTGAAGGTGTTTGAAACGGCGACCACCGAGTCGCACACGATGAAAGACGAGTTCGTCTCGACCGATCACCTGCTGCTTGCGCTGGTGAAGGTGCCGTCGAAGGCGAAGAACGTGCTCCAGTTGGCGGCCGTCGGCGAGAAGGAGCTGATGGCGGGCCTGCAGGCGGTGCGGGGACAGTCGCGGGTGACCGACCAAAACCCCGAGGAGAAGTTTCAGGCCCTGGAAAAATATGGCATCGACCTCACGAAGCGGGCGAGCCAGGGCAAGCTCGATCCGGTGATCGGCCGCGATGCCGAAATCCGCCGCGTGATCCAGGTGCTCTCGCGCCGCACCAAGAATAATCCCGTGCTCATCGGCGAGCCGGGCGTGGGGAAGACGGCGATCGCCGAGGGGCTGGCCCTCCGCATCGTGCAGGCCGACGTGCCCGAGACGCTCAAGGGCCGCAGCGTCGTAGCCCTCGACCTCGGCGCGCTGATCGCCGGCACGAAGTATCGCGGCGAGTTCGAAGACCGGCTCAAGGCGATCCTGCGCGAGGTCGAGGCGGCCGCGGGCAACGTCGTGCTGTTCATTGACGAATTGCACACCGTGATCGGGGCCGGCGCAGCCGAGGGCGGCTCCGATGCGGCGAATCTGCTCAAGCCGGCGCTCGCCCGCGGCGAGCTGCGCTGCATCGGGGCCACGACGCTCGACGAGTATCGCAAGCACATCGAAAAGGATGCGGCGCTCGAGCGGCGGTTTCAGCCCGTGATGGTGGGCGAGCCAAGCGTGGAAGACACGATCGCGATTCTGCGTGGCTTGAAGCCCCGCTACGAGGCGCATCACAAGGGCGTGAAGATCAAAGACTCGGCGCTCGTGGCTGCGGCCGAGCTCTCCCAGCGGTATATCGCCGACCGCTTCCTGCCCGACAAGGCCATCGACCTCATGGACGAGGCCACGAGCCGGATCGCGATGGAATTGCAGAGCGTGCCGAGCGAGATCGACGAGGTGCAGCGGCGGCTCGTGCAGCTGGAGCTGGCCGCCCGGCAGCTGGCTGAGGAGACGGAAGAGCACGCCAAGGAGCGGCTCGTGGAGATCGAGGAGGAATCGACGACGCTCCGCAAGAAGCTCGCCGACCTGCGGCAGCAGTGGGAGGCGGAGAAACTCGGCGTGGGCAGCGCCCAGGAACTGCGCAAGCAGCTCGACGAGGCCCAGCTCGCCTTCGACCAGGTGGGCATCCAGATCAAGGAGCGGCAGGCCGCCGGGCAGCCCGTGGCGGAAGACCTCTACCAAAGGCTCTATGAGTTCGACGTGAAGCGCAAGCAGCTGCAATCACGGCTCGAGCAGGAGGGCAGCGAGAAAGAAGGCAAAGATGCCGTGAAGGCGGGCGGCAAGCGGCTCTTGCGGCGGGAGGTGGGCCCGGAGGAGATCGCGGAGGTGGTGAGCGCCTGGACCGGCATTCCGGTGACGCGGCTCGTGGAGACCGAGCGGGCGAAGCTCTTGGTGCTCGAAGACAGGCTCCACCAGCGGGTGGTCGGCCAGGAAGAGGCGGTGGAGGCGGTGAGCGACGCGGTGCGCCGCAGCCGGGCCGGCCTTCAGGATCCGAACCGCCCGATCGGTTCGTTCATCTTTTTGGGCCCGACAGGCGTGGGCAAGACGGAGCTCTGCAAGGCGCTCGCCGAGGTGCTCTTCGACAATGAAAACGCGATGGTGCGGATCGACATGAGTGAGTTCATGGAGAAGCACACCGTCGCCAGGCTGATCGGGGCTCCCCCGGGCTACGTCGGCTACGAGGAAGGCGGGCTGCTCACGGAGGCTGTGCGGCGGCGGCCCTACTCCGTCGTGCTACTCGACGAAATGGAGAAGGCCCACCGCGACGTATTCAACGTGCTGCTCCAGGTGCTCGACGACGGCCGGCTCACCGACAGCCTCGGCCACACGGTCGATTTCACGAACACGATCGTCGTGATGACGAGCAACGTCGGCAGCCAGGCGATCCAGGAGATCACGAAGGAAGGGGGCAGCGAGCAGGAGGTGCGCGACGCGGTGAAGGAGGCGCTCCAGGCCCGATTCCTCCCGGAGTTTTTGAACCGGATCGACGAGACGATCATCTTCCACCCGCTCGACAAGCGGCACATCCGCCGGATCGTCGACATTCAGGTGAAGCGGCTCGTGAAGCAGGCTGATAAGGCGGGGATCACGCTCGAGTGCACCGACAACGCCCTCGACGAGATCGCCCACCTGGGCTACGACCCGGTGTATGGCGCCCGGCCGCTCAAGCGGGTGATTCAGCAACAGCTCCAGAACGAACTGGCCCGCGAGTTGCTCTCCGGGAAGTTCCCCGAGGGGAGCAGCGTCCGGATCGACTTCGTCCAGGACGGCTTCGTCTTCGAGAAGCTGTAGGTTGGACCTCAGCCGCGTTTCCGCTCGGCGAGCCCCATCTTGGCGATCAGTACGTCGGCACCTGGCGTCATCCGGCGGAGTTTTTCAGCCATCGCCAGCTTTTCGCTCGTGGTGGCCTTCTTGAGCTTCGTCTGAAACTTGGCCACCTGCTTCTTGCGGTGCCGGCGCCGTTTGATTTCCTTCATCCGATTGCTGATGCCGCCCATGATGCTCCGACTTTCTTCCGCGGGGGTGATCTGTCTGGCAGGAATGTAGGGAAACCGGCCAGGTGTGTCAAAACCCACGGGAAAACTGTGCCGCCTTAAGGGGCCGTTCCACCCTGCCGATTGACTGCCGATCCAGCGAGCACGCTCGTCGACAATGCGGAGGTAGACTCGATGAAACGCATCGAGCCGCCCCCACGCCATCTGCAGTTGCGCCGTCATGAGTTTTCCCGACCTCACCCCGTGGTTTGACAACGCCGCGGACAACTACGAGGAACTGCCTGCAGCCGAGTCGGAGACGGCGTACGACGAATAGTTCGCGACGCGGCCCGAGCGGCGGCGGTCATTGGCGAACGTGGGTGTTGCCTTCGACGTGCCGGGGTTCGAAGGGACAGTGCCGATTGTTGGTCTGTCATCGTGCGAGCACGATGATGGCCGAGCCGATGAAGATGAATGCGCCGCCGATGACGACAGGCATCTGGAGCTGACCTTTGAAGAACAGTACCGAAAAGAGGGCGACGAACAGGGGGTAGGAGATCTCCAGCACTGCCGACGTATTCGCTCCGAGGAGCTGGATCGACCCCAGGATCGCAAGCGCCGCGGCTGTCGCGGTCGCGAGCGTGAGCCCGAAGAGCGGCAGGCTCACGTTTGCATTGCCGATCGTAAAAAGCGCTTCGGGGGGCGTGCCGCGAGCGAGCAGGATCACCGCCGCCACGACCGCGCCACAGACGCAATGCAGAAAGTAGAGCTTGAACACGGAGAGGTGTTCGAGCACTCGCTCGTCGAGGCAGTAGGTGAGCCCCCAAAGGACCGATGCCGCCACGGCGAGGATGTATCCCAAAGCATGCATGGAGGTGTTTCCGTGGGGCAGGGGCATTGCGGCCCGGAGACGTCCGGCCGCGGATGGAGCCGCAGTGTACCCAGCGAGGATGTCGGTGCGGATTGGCCGTGGGCGCGAGTGGACGGACTTGGAAGCGAAATCGGCCGGCTCCTGTAGCCCGCGGTCGGCCGATACGGCAAAATGACGTTTCGTCGACGGCGGGCTCGCGTCACCGCCTACCGGATCGACCTCGGGATGGGTGGCAGAGCGGTTGAATGCACCGGTCTTGAAAACCGGCAGCGGCGAAAGTCGCTCGTGGGTTCGAATCCCACCCCATCCGCTGGGCGGTTTTGCAGGCTCCGGCACCTCGTTGCAGGGAGCAGCATAAGTGCCTCTTGGGGCAAGCCCACGATCTGCTCTGCACCGCGTCGCTTCTTCATCAGAGAACCCTTTCAAGCCCCAGTCGGGGCCTGAGGATTCTCTCGCAAGACCTGACTCAGGATTTGGGGAGGGGGTCACCATTGACCAAGCACAGTCTGGGCCGACGTGCCCCGCTGCGGCCGTCTGCATTCGACTACGCCAGCGGTGGATCGTTTTGCGAGTGTTGGATGGAGGGCGGCCGAGTATGATTGATGTATGATCCGAAATGTCGATGCCTACCGCCGTGAGTCTGAGCGCGACCGCTGGGAGTCATTGCAGCGAATGACGCCTGAGGAGTCGATCGCGGTGGGGGAAGCGCTCCTGACCTCCGAGATCATGAGCCTGGCGGTGTTTCCCGACGACGACGAGCCCCGCAGCCTGGCGATCGCCCTAGGGATCAAACCGCGGGACGCCCGTAGTCGAAGCGGGGGTGCCGGTGGCGCAGAGTGAGTTTGACGACTTCTGCCGCTTCGCCTTCGCGTTTCTTGACGATCGGGGCACGCGGTACCTCGTCGTCGGTGGCCTGGCCGTGATGGTCGTGGGCGAGCCGCGGACGACGGCTGATGCCGACGCGGTCGTGTTCGTGTCGACAGTCGAGGCCGAGGACCTGATTCTGCAGGCTGCTGACGCCGGCTTCGAGGTGCGGAAAGATGTCGAGCGGCAGCGGCTTGCATCGACCGGAACGATCCGTCTTCGCCGGGGCCTTTTCCAAATCGATCTCATCACGGCGTCGCTTCCGTTCGAGGAGGCCGCCTCTCGCCGGGCGAGCGTCCATGAGCTCTTCGGCCGGCGCCTCCCGTTTCCGAGTCCGGAAGACCTGATCCTCTTCAAGGTGCTTGCCGGCCGCGACAAGGACATGCTCGACGCAGAGGGCGTGGCCCGTCGCCACGGCGACCGACTCGACATGTCGTATCTGGAGCGGACGCTGCGGCCGATCTGCGAGCTCGCCGAAGACATGGGCCCCTGGAATCGCCTGCAGCGGGTGCTCGATGTTGTGAGAGGCTAGCGGGCTTGAGAACAGGTCTGCCTGGCGTTATCGCACGGAGAACCGCACGGATCAAAATCGCAAAAACGTTGGCAGGTTCATAAAGTGACCCCTCCCCAGTTTTGGTACCAGTGCCCATGAGTGAGTTGGGGGCAGCGTCACACACGATCAGCCTCGCTGGCGAGGCAGCATGAGCCCCAGGGGCGTGCACCTGATGCGGTCTTCGCCGCGGCGGAACGTCTCCCAGGCCTCGGCGTAACTGAGATCCTCGCGCTTGGCGAGCCTCAAGCCGGAGTAGCCCAGGAACGAGGCCATCAGGATCCGGAACGGCGTCATGGGTTGTGAGAGGTCGACCGTCATCGCAATCCGCCGCAGCGCATCGGTTTCCCGGCCCCACGTGGCCGCGTAGGCCGCCAACGCGGCATCCAGCGAATCGCGATGTTCGTGCAGGCACTGGGCGAGCACCGTCGCGCCTTCCATGGCCGCATTCACCCCCTGGCCCACGGGAGGCACCGGAGCTCCAGCATCGCCCAGAAGCGTTATCCGCCCGGCCACGAGAGACGAGCACCGCTTGGTCCTGCCGGTCGGCAGACACTGCCGCTGGCTGAACTCCTCCACTTTTGTATCGGAGGCGAAATGCCGCAGCAGTGGATGGGCCCTGTCGAGAAACCGACCGGCATCCGCGGCGGAGTCGAACCGCATCGTGCCGCTGAACCCGATCTGGCAGAACCAGCGCGGATCCGCCGGCCCTCCGGGGCCGTTGATCGCCCCGGCCACAGCCATCACAGGATGGACCGCGAGGACATAGAGGTGCTGCGGATCGAGCTCGTCGAGGTGCTGGTCTAGATGCAGCATCAGGGAGTGGTTGCCCAGATCGGTTCCCTCGACTGCAAACCCGCTGGCCTGCTCGGCGATGGACCGCCGCACTCCGCTGCCGCCGCCGTCGCAGCCCACGACCAGATCGAACCGTCGCACTTCGCCGGCCACGTCGCCCCGCGACGCGATGCGGAGCTGTGGCTGCCCGGCATCGACGAGGGTCGCCTCCGCACCGAAGTGGAGGGCCACGCAATCTGCATGCCGCTCGAGCAGATGGGCCTGGAGACAGCGGCAGATGTCACCGCGGCTCCCCGTCCAGCCCTTGCCGTGATAGGGCTCCTCTGCGAAGCCAGCCCCGAGCCGATGGAGCCAAGGATGGGGGGCGATTCTCAGCCCCTTGAAGTGAATGAGCCCGGCATCGAAACGGTCGGTGATGCCGATGAAGCGTGCCGCACGCAGGCCGTGGCCCGTGATGTCGATCGTGTAGCTGCGGTCGGGGTTGTAGGTTTCGGCGCTGAAGTGGTCGTCGGAGCGCTCGAACACCGCGATCTCGAACCCGCCCAGCTGGGCCAACGCCGCAGCGAGCGTCAGGCCCGCAGGCCCGCCACCAACGATCGCCACGCTGATTGTCACGTCTTGTCCTCGAGGATTCCGCCAGGGCCCGATCCGATCGTCGAGATGCATCCGCTGCCAACGCGATCCATGCGATTCAAGGGGCCGTCCGGGTCCCCGACAGCCCCTTGCCGAGATGCATGCCAGAATCGAGCAGCAGCAGTTCGCCCGTCATCGTTGCGGCACCATCGATCAACCAGATCACCGCATCGGCAACCTCCTCCGGAGTGCTGGCCCGCTCCAGCGGAACGGCCCGTTCGTATTGGCTCTTCAGCAGCTCCATGCCGCCCTCGCCGGCTCCGCTCGCAAACCAACGGCTGAGAATGAGACCCGGGCACACGGCATTCACCCGCACATCCGGTGCGAGCATCCTCGCCACGTTCAGGGTCAGGGCGTTGAGCGCTCCTTTGGAGGCGATGTAGGGGGCCGAGGTGCCGATCCCGAGCGCCCCTGCCATCGACGAGACGTTCACAATCGCCCCCTTGGCCTTCGTCAGCTCCGACGCACAGGCGCGGATCATCTGGAAGGGCCCGATCAGATTCACGGCATAGATGTCGTGGAAGACCTGCGCATCAAACCCTTCCCAGCCCGCCATGCTGGCAACCGACGTGCGGCCCGCATTGTTCACGAGCGCGTCGATGCGTCCCCAGCGCTCGACTGCGGCGCCGACCATACCGCGGCAGGCAGCGTCGTCGGCGACGTCGGCCCGCACCACCAGCGTGTCGGCACCAGCCTCGGCGCAGGCTGCGGCCGATGCCGCGGCTTCGACCTCGCTCTTCGTGTAGTTGATGACGACGTCGTATCCGCGGCGTGCCAGGCCCAGGACCGTGGCGGCGCCCACACCCGTGGCAGACCCTGTTACGACGGCGACCTTTCGCTCTGGCATCACAACCTCCCTGCACATTGGCGAGCCCCGGCGCGGCGATGAATGCGATCAGTCGGATGTCGCCGCCACACCCTTGGCACGCCCGCCTGCTGCATGTCCGCCGACCACATGCCCAGCCAAAGAGCAGAGGTTACCGTGCCCGACGACGCCGGAACATCTGCCAGCCACCGTAGGCCAGACCGGCGAGGGCCATGGCGTACGTCGAAGGCTTGGGCACCACTTGAAACGTGGGAGGGGTTCTGGATCGCGCTCGGCCGGTGTCGGGGATTGATACGCAAAGGCAGTTCGCTCGCTTACCAGCCCCTTCGCCAGGCGCGACGGTATACCCGATTCAAAGGCACCCGGACAGCCGGCCGTGGAACGTACGCGGGGGCAACGCTGTCGTAAACGACCGGCCTTGCCACGTAGACCGGCCTCACCACCACTGGATAGCCGAATCGAGCGGGTGCGTAGCCGCCAAATTGGGCTGCGGCATTGAATTCCGGCCTGTCGGGCTGCCACCGTGGCCGTAATGAGCGTCAGGCCAACCAACGGCACCCCATCCGTAGGGCGGTTCACCGCGCGGCCATAGAACGCGGCGAACGCCAGCCAGATGGCGATCGCCAAGCAGACCACTGCCGTCGCGACGACCCAGAGCGGCTTCTGCGAGCTGGGAGTGGTCTTCGTCGTCCCAGTCCTCGTCTTCGTCTCGATACGTGTTCATGCGCGGACGTCCGTAGTGCCCTCGATGTGCCGGGGCTCGTAGGGGCAGTGCCGGCAGCCGGAGCCGCAGCAGGCTCCACGTTTGAGATGGTAGGCGGCCGTGTAGACGAGCAGACCGTTTTCGAAGTACCAGTCGGGCTGCTCCGAAGCGGTCGTGTCGTCTCGATGTGGATCTTCGGCAGGCATGGTCACACTCGCCCCCAGGCCGTGGCAAAGGAGACATGTCGAGGCGTTGCAATCGGTATCATACGGGAGCGATCGCCCGATCCAGCATGAGGGCGGACGCAAACGTGCGACGCGGCCGAACACCCCGCCCTGGCCCTGCGTGTTCATGACGGAGGCATCGGCCGCCTTGTAGAAAGCAAAGTCAAGCTTTATGAAGCGCTCGAGTAAGATCAGTTCCACGGAGTTCGATCTGGCATTCGACACTGCAAAGGATGTGTCTGGTGCCTTGGACACGGGCAAGGCCCGGCGGCCGCTTCGTGAGCAGCGAAGGGTGAACGTGGACTTTCCGGCCTGGATGATCGAGTCACTCGACCGAGAGGCGGGGCGACTCGGCGTCACTCGCCAGTCAATCATCAAGGTGTGGATTGCCGAGCGGCTCGCCGCTCCAGCGGGGACGTAGACCGCTTGATTTCCAAGCGGTTTCGATCGGCTTCCGGAGGCGGTTCCCCGAAGTGAAGCCAGGTTTTCGCGTGCCAACAGACCAGCGCTGTGCGGTTACGGAGGCGTAGCCGCAGCAACCGCACCGGGCTGCCGCGCGGGCACCGCCGCGTGCAGCGGCTACAAATCAGACATCGCGGTGAATGGCTCGATCACGCCATGCGAACCCGGATACGAGGTCGGCGTCATTGGCCGGCTTTGTTACGCCTTGTCAGCGACGCGGCCGTGCTGGCCATATCGGCCCTCGAGGATTCCCGCGAAGGAAAGATCCTCGTCAAGCGTCGGCCAGTGCAGGCCAAACGGCGAGATCTCGATGCGTCCAAGATCAACCGCTTCCGCCCCCTCCAAACGCCGGTTGCCTTTCGTTGGAAAGCTCACCTCATGGCCGCTCGCGAACCTGACGAAGATCAAGCCGCGGTCATGCCATGCCTTCAAGGCACGGTCAACCAAGGTGCTCGGCCCACTTGTGTTTGATGAGTTCGAGGTGGTCATGAATGAGGTCCTCCGCTCGCGACAACTCCCGGACATTGAATCCAACGGATTCACGAAGTTCTACTTCCGGCTCAACAGCGAACACAGCCTCACCTTCGCCACGGCGAACGTGTATGTGAACTGGCGTGTGCTCGTTGCTGTAGAAGAAAAACGAATAGCCGTCTTTCTCAAATACTTTCGGCATCACCCGAATTTTACCCGATGGTCGCGGGCTCCCTCAACAGCGTTCGACGGCGGGGACCCGCGCCCTTAAAAGGCATCACATCCCGAGAGAATCTGCGAGCGGCGTCAGGGAGAAGGATTCTCTCACAAGGCCTGGATCACGATTTGGGGAGGGCGTCATGCCAAGGGATCGCCCCTGTCCGCTTGCTGAGGCGTAGCCGAAGCGAGCGGACAGGGGCGGCGCGACTCCGGGGCTGGGGGGCGGTAACCCAGTGAGCTATGCGGGCGGACGGTGTTGTACGCTTTCCGCCAGCGCTCAATCAGCACCTTCGCCTCCAGTAGCGTGTCGAACACCTCCCGAGCCAATAGCTCATCCCGCAGCTTCCCGTTGAAGCTCTCGATGTAGCCGTTCTCCCACGGGGATCCGGGTTCGATGTAGAGCGTCTTCACCCCAACCCGCTCGAGCCATTCGCGTACCCGCTTGGCGGTGAACTCGCTGCCGTTGTCACTGCGAATGTGGTCAGGCACGCCCTTTCGTACGAACAGGTCGCTCAGCCGCTCCAAGACATCCTCGCTGGTCAGCTTCCTCGATACGTCGATCGCCAGACACTCCCGCGTGAACTCATCGACGATCGTCAGCATCCGGAACGCCCGACCGTCCGCCGTCCGATCCATCACGAAGTCGTAGCTCCAGACGTGGTTCCGGTGCGTCGGCCGGAGCCGGATGCACGAACCACCTCCAAGCCAGAGCCTTCGCCGCTTCGGCTGTTTCGCAGGCACTTTCAGCCCCTCCTGTCGCCAGATCCTTTCCACCCGCTTGTGGTTCACCCACCAGCCTTCAGCCCGCAGAAGAGCCGTAATACGGCGGTAGCCGTACCGCCCGTACTCACTGGCCATCCAGACGATCCGCTTCACGAGCTGCGGCTCGTCATCGGCAACGCACGCCTTTCGACGCTGCGTGTTCCTGGCCTGCATCAGCACCCGGCATGCCCGGCGTTCGGTCACCACGTCGCGGCCGAGCGTGTCACGCACGTGCTCGACCGCCTGGCGCCGCTTCGCCGGGCTCAGAAGTTTCCCGATGCGGCCTCACGAAGGATCGCCTTATCCAACTCGGCGTCTGCCAGGAGACGCTTCAGGCGAGCGTTCTCCTTCTCAAGATCCTTCAACCGCTTCGCCTGGTCCGTCCGCAGGCCGCCGTACTCTCGCTTCCATCGGTAGTACGTCTGCTCGGTCACGCCAAGCTTCCGCACCACCTCGGGCACGGTCTTCCCCTGAGCTAACCCAACCTCAGCCTCACGGAGCTTCCCAATGATCTGCTCCGCAGTGAACTTCTTCCCTCTTGGCATCTCTTGCCCTCCCTTGGTTTGCACCACCAGAGATTCTCTCTCTCAAAGTGGTGACGTTTAAGGGGGGCAGGTCAGTTTGTGTAGAGGAGGATCGGCACACCGGGAAACGTCGTCGCGGTATCCGTGATCCGGCCCCGGGTGTCCTCCGGGCAGACGAGCACCACCAAATAGGGCGGCCGACTGGTGGCTGCCCGCTGTGCCTCGACCAGTCCGCGGACTTCGGACACTTCGACGGGATGGGCGGCCAGCGCCGCGACCAGATCGGTCCCGAGGCCGGGGCCGATGGTCCAGACCACGACATGGGGAAGTGCGAGTTCCATGAAACCTTGCAGGAACGCGAGGGCGAAACACGCTTGACCTGCGGAACTCTACGGACGACCTGCCGGTGGCGGAAGGGCATTCTTCTTGCGGGGGGTCAGCCCCGGCGCGGAATGGGGAGTGTACTATGCCCCGGTCACGGCCGCTTTTTCGGGGTTTTGTCAGCCATGCTCACGATGTCGATGCCTGCCGCGGCCTTCATCCTGGTCTCGGTTGTGGTCCTGGCTTTGGCTCTGGCGTTTGGCTTTTTTGTGGGCTGGTGGCGTCTGCGACTGACCACGGCAGCCCTGAATGCCGAAAAGCGTCGGCTTGAAGCCACGCTCGGGATCGTGTTCGATCCGTACGTGATCACGGAGACACTGAGGGACGGAGCAGGACGCGTCGTCGATTTTCTCTACAAGGATGCGAATCGGGCGGCATGCGCCTGGATCGGCGTCGACCGGGATCGACTGCTGGGCCGGCGGATGCTCGATGTCGATCCCGCCGTCGCGACCAGCGGTCTGTTCGGGATCCTGGTAGACGCGGCAGAGCGAGGAATCCCAGTCTCGGCTGATGCATTCCCGATTCCCCGCGGAACCGACGGGGTGCATTGGCTCGACATCCGGGCCGAGCGGGTCGAGGGCGGGCTCGGCATCGCCTGGCGGGACGTAACGGAGCGTCGGAAGGCCGAGGCGATCCTCGAGCGTCGAGCCAGCACCGACGAACTGACGAATCTGCTCAACCGAAAGGAGGCACTCAAGCAGGTTGAAACCCTCAACAGGCGCGGAGGCCGGGGGCTCGCCGCGCTCTGGTGCGACATCGACCGATTCAAGCTGGTCAACGACACCTACGGCCACGCCGCCGGCGATGCGGTGCTCCAGGCCCTGGCCGACCGGATCCGCGGGTGCCTGCGGTCGACCGACGACATCGGGGCCAGAATCGGAGGGGACGAACTGTTGGTCTTGCTGCATGGCGTGCGCGGGCTCGACGATGCGATGAACGTCGCCGAGATGCTCCGGAGCCGGGCTGCCGAGCCGATTCCGACCACGGCCGGGCAGGTCGCGATCACGCTCAGCATCGGCGTGACCATTGCCAACCCCAACGAGAGCACCGACGCACTCCTGGCCCGGGCCGACGACGCGATGTATCAGGCGAAGAACCGCGGGCGCAACCAGGTCGTGGCCATCGCGGCGGATGCCTCCGTCGGGTAGAGCGGTGGTCGTGATCACCGCAGACAGCGAGCGACGGCTTGCCGCGATTCGGTGCCTTGGTACATTTTTGGAACTTTCCCCCTCGACAGGAGATGTGCGGCATGGGACTGCTCAAGGAATTCCGCGAATTTGCCATGAAGGGCAACGTGATCGACCTCGCCGTCGGCGTGGTGATCGGCACCGCCTTCGGCAAGATCATCGGATCGCTCGTGTCGAACGTGATCATGCCGCCGCTCAATTTGCTCACGAGCCGCTTCGGTGTGAACTTCAACGACTTGGCGTGGCGGCTCTATATCAAGGCACCCAAGCTCAATGCCGACGGCACGAAAGTGCTCGAGGATGGCAAGGAAGTGCTCGTCCTTCAGAACTATCCGATCCTCAGCTATGGGCCGTTCATCCAGTCGGTGGTGGACTTTCTGCTCGTGGCCGCGGCGCTGTTCCTCGTGATCAAGATCATGAACACCGCGAAGGCGAAGTTTGAAGAGAAGCAGGACGAGGCCCCGGCCGCTCCGCCGGAAGATGTCGCGCTGCTTCGCGAGATCCGCGACGCGCTCGTGAAAAAGTAGCGAGGGAGCATCGGGCCTGTCCGGTCGACCGATGCCAGGCGCCTGACAGGCTGAAGCCTGTCCTACATGCTCTGCAGATGCCAGACGCCTGACAGGCTGAAGCCTGTCCTACATTCTCTGGAGCAGCGACTCGATCTCGGCGGCCTCGATCGGCACGTGGGCGCAGAGATCGACACACCCGTCGGCCGTGACGAGCAGGTCGTTTTCGAGCCGCACGCCGAGGCCCTCGTCGGGGATGTAGATCCCGGGCTCCACCGTCACCACCCAGCCCGGCTCGAACGGGCCGTTGACCGGAGCAAGGTCGTGTACCCCGAGGCCGAGCGAGTGGCCGAGGCCGTGCATGAAATACTTCTTGCAGGCTGGGTCGTCGGGCGTGTCTTTCGCAACGTCGTCCTGCGTGATCAGGCCGAGGTTCAGGAGTTCTCCGTTCATGTCGATCTGGGCGGCCCGCTTCCACTCGCGCGGGGTGATCCCCGGTCGAAGCCGAGCCGTCGACGCGCGGAGCACGCGCAGGACCGCGTCATAGACGGCCCGCTGCCGCGGCGTGAACCGGCCGTTCACGGGATACGTGCGGGTGAGGTCGGCGCTGTAATTCGCGTAGCTCGCCCCGACGTCGATCAGCACGAGGTCGCCCGCGCGGCAGTCGGCGTCGTTGTCGACGTAGTGGAGCACGCAGGCATTTCCGCCCGACGCCACGATCGGCTCGTAGCCCATCCTCGCCCGGTGCCTGGTGAATTCCCCGAGCAGTTCGGCCTCAATCGTATACTCCATGACGCCCGGCTTCACCATCGCCAGCACGCGGCGCAGGCCGGCGTCGGTGATCTCGATCGCCTTCCGCAGCAGATCGACTTCGGCCGGGCTCTTCACCGCCCGCAGCCTCCTCATGAGCGGCGCGAGCCGCTCGTAGCGATGCAGCGGATAGCGGGCGATCAGTTGCCTCGCGAGGCGCGTGTCGCGGGGTTCCACGTCGACGCTCGCCCGTTCGTGCTCGTTGGCGTTGAGCAACACCCGCTCGCTTTCACCCATCAGTGCGTGCAGGGCGTTCGGCAGATCGGAGAGCCAGCGGACCTTGGCCACGCCGGAGATCGCCGTCGCCTCGTCCTTCGAGAGCTTGCGGCCCTCCCAGATCGCGAGCGCCTCGCTCGGCTGCCGCACGAAGAGCATCTCGCGGCTGGCCGGATCGGCCGCATCGGGGGCGAGCACGAGCACGCTCTCCTCCTGCTCGATGCCGGTCAGGTAGAAGAGATCGGCGGCGGGCACGAGCCGGAGCGTGCCGTCGCCGTTCGTGGGCAGGACGTCGGCGGCGTGGACGACGACGAGGCTGCCCGTGGGGAGCAGTGCCCGCAAGGCGTCGCGGTGGGCTCGGAACACGGTCGGTTCGATCGGGGCATGACGCATGGCGGCATTGTGCGATGCCGTCACGCAAGCCCGCAAGGTCGCCCCTTCCGCTCCTCGAGCACCGCCAGGAAGGGCGCCACGACCGGCACCCAACGCCTCGCTGCGTCAGGCACTCTCGATCAGGCGGGCGGCGGCGATGCAATGTGCCCCGGCGGCCGCGAAGGCGGTTTCGGGCAGCCGCGACACAGGGGCCATGATCGTCACCGCAGCGAGCGGCACGCCGTGGACATCGAGGATCGGCGCGGCCACGCAGTGGATGCCCTCGAGCCCCTCGGCCCGGTCGATCGCATAGCCGCGGGCGCGTGACATCTCGAGTTCCGCCTGCAACTGCGCCCGATCCGTGAGCGTCGTCGGCGTGAACCGCTTGAGCGCGCGGCCGCGAAACCACTCGGCGCGGCGCGCCTCGCTCCACCAGGCGAGGATCGCTTTGCCGGGAGCACATGAATAGAGCGGTGCCCGCATCCCCACGCGGCCGCACACCTGCAGCGCATGAATCCCCTGCGCCTGGTCGAGCACGAGCGTTTTTCCGTCCGACTCGATCACCAGCTGGGCCGTTTCACCCGTCGCATCCCGCAGGCCGCAGAGCGGCTCGTGGGCCGTGAGCACGAGGCTGCGGTCGCCCGACCGCGGGCCGGCGAGGTCGAGCAGCTTGCCCGCCAGCGAGTAGGTTTTCGTGGCGGCATCCTGTCGGCAATAGCCCAACGCCGCGAGGGTCTTCAGAATCCGGAATACGAGGTTCGGCGTGATACCAGTTTCGCGTGCCGCCCGCGCGGCCGTGATTCCGGCCGCATGGCGGCCGACGACCTCGAGCACGGCCAGCGACTTCGCGCAGGTGGGCGACGGCAGGGCGTCGAAGTCCCGCTCGGCCGGCGTGCGGGAACGATGCGCTGGCATTTCAGTCGGCATGGTCGAGGTCACCGTATAAATGGAATGCGAATGAAAGTGAGATGCGATTATTGATTCTTATGTGAGAATACGCTCTTATATGCGTCCATGCTAGCCAGCGCTCGGAAATTACCGATCCGCGAACCCAGCAACCGAGGCGGGGTTTTCGCCTCCGTCGCCTTGATCTTTGCGCTGATCGGCACGTCGGCGCCTCCGGGCGCTCGCGCGGGCGAAGGGGAGGACCTGTTTGAAAAGGTCATCCGTCCCTATCTCGTCGAGCGGTGCTATGAGTGCCACGCCACCCATGGCACGCGGGAACAGGATCTCGCCGTCGATTGGGCCGGCGGCCTGTCGGAAGGTGGTGCATCGGGCCCGGCCGTGGTGCCCGGCAAGCCGACGGAAAGCGTGATCATGACGGCGCTGCGGCACGAGGACAGCCTGCTGATGCCGAAGGGCGGGCCAAAGCCGTCGCCCGAGATCGTGAAGGCTTTCGAGCGTTGGATCGAGGTCGGTGCGCCCGACCCGCGTCGCGAAGCACCCTCTGCCGACGCTCTCGCCAAGGAAACGTCGTGGGAGTCGATCTTCGCCCGGCGGAAGCAGTGGTGGAGCCTGCAGCCGATCGGGCAGCCTGCCGTACCGCCGCGGTCAGATGAGACTTCAGGATGGCTTGCCGAGAGCGACCATCCCGTCGACCGTTTTCTCGCAACGAAACTCGCCGCCGCCGGCATCGACGCCGCCGGAGAGGCCGATCCCGACACACTCCTCCGCCGCGCCACGTTCGTGCTCACCGGTCTGCCGCCGACGCCCGCGGAGCGGGCAGCGTTTCTCGCCGATAACCCAGACGATCGCTGGGGGCGGCTCATCGATCGGCTCATCGACTCTCCCGCCTTCGCCGAGCGCTGGGCTCGCCACTGGCTCGACTGCGTGCGCTACTGCGAGACCCACGGCAGCGAAGGAGATCCGGCAATACCGTTCGCCTGGCGCTACCGCGACTGGTGCATCCGCGCGATCCGCGACGACATTCCGATCGATCGGTTCATCCGCGAGCAGATCGCTGGCGACCTCCTCGCCGACCCGCGAATCGATGCCGAGACCGGCACGAACGAGTCGGCCCTCGGCATCGGCCACCTGCGCATGGTGCCCCACGGCTACACGCCCACCGATGCCCTCGATGAAATGGTGAGCTTCACCGACAACCAGATCGACGTCGTCTCGAAGGCCTTCCTGGGAATGACCGTTTCGTGTGCACGCTGCCACAATCACAAGTTCGACGCGATTTCACAGGCCGACTTCTACGCCCTCTTTGGCACGCTGACCAGCTGCCGGCCGGCCGTCATCGAGGTGGACGCAGCCGGCCGGCGCGACACCCACCGTGCCGAGCTCGCCGAACTGAAGCGGAGCCTGCGCGATGCCCTCGCCGCGGCGTGGCTTGACGTGATCGCCACACGGCCCGACTCGGTGCGCGAGGGCCTGGCCAACGCAGCAGCGGAGCGACCGGCGCGGGCTTGGCCGCGGCCGCCAGCCGTGCAGGCCGAAGAGCGGGGCACGGCCGCCGATCTCGATGCCTGGTATCGCTCTGGTTCCGGCCTGGGGCCGACAGCCCCTTCGGGGGAATTTCGGATCGAGCCCGAGGGCGACCGCGTCGTCTCGGGGCTCTTGCCGGCCGGCGTGCATTCGAACCTGCTCGTGGCGAACGACGGGGCGGTGCTGCACTCCCCGAGCTTCGAGGTGCGGTCGGACGCGATCCACGTGCTCGTCGCCGGCGCGGGCAAGGCTCGCCTGCGGCTCGTGGTCCGCAACTATCCGCGAGTCGGCCTCATCTATCCCCAGACGACGCTCGAGGAGGGCAAACCGCAGTGGGTGCGCATTCCGACGGCCTACTGGAAGGGGGAGCAAGCGCACCTCGAAATCGCCACGGCGGGCGATCTGCCGGTCGATCCCCTGTCGCCTGGGCAGGCCGGGGCAGGGCGGTCTTGGTTCAGCGTGGCGGCCGTCGACCTCTCCGGCGCCGCGCCGCAGCCTCCGGCGACGGCGAGTGGCGATCCCGGCCAACTCGCGGCCGCGATCACGGCATGGCGGGCAGGACAGGCGACCGGCGACGACGTGGCCTTCATCGATGTGGCCGTCGCCGGCGGCGTGCTGCCCACGAGCCTCGGCGACCTGCCCGGTGTGCAGCAGCGTGTCGAACACTTCCGCACGCTCGACCAATCGGTCCCGGCACCGACTCGCGCGGCCGGGGTCGTCGAAGGCACCGTCGCCGATCAGCCACTCTTCATTCGGGGCAACCCCAAGCAGCCGGGGGACGTCGTGCCGCGACGGTTTCTCGATGCGCTCGACCCAACGCCGTTTCCACCCGGCGTGAGCGGCCGCCGGCAGCTCGCCGACGCGCTCGTTGTGGACAGCAATCCGCTCACGCCGCGCGTGTTCGTCAACCGCATCTGGCACCACGTCTTCGGGCGGGGCATCGTGGCGAGCGTCGACACGTTTGGTGAGATGGGCGACCTGCCCACGCATCCCGAGTTGCTCGATTTTCTCGCGCTGGCCTTTATCAAGCCGGCTGCGGCAGGCCTCCCCGGCCCGACCGCGACGCCGTGGTCGCTCAAGGCTCTGGTGCGGCTGCTCGCCACCTCGCGGGCTTTCCGGCTCGCCGCGCAGCCCACCGACTCTGCCCGCCGGCTTGATCCCGCCAACACGCTCTTCTCGCACGGGCGGCTGCGGCGGCTCGAGGGGGAGTCGATCCGCGATGCGATTCTCGCCACGGCTGGCAGGCTCGACCGCGCGCCCTTCGGGCCTCCCGTTGCCGGCGCGAGCGTTCGCCGCAGCATCTACGTGCGCGTGATCCGCAATGCCAGCGACCCGTTCCTTGCGGCGTTCGACCCCCCAAGCACGCAGTCGACCCAGGGACGGCGCGACGAGTCGCACGTGCCGGCCCAGGCGCTCGTGCTCATGAACGGCTCGTTCGTACGCGACGCGGCACACGCACGAGCGGCACGGCTGCTCTCGGAGTGGCGCGAGCTGCCTGTCGGCGACCGGGTGTCCCGGCTGTTTGTCGAGACGCTCGGGCGCGAGCCGGCCGCCGACGAGCTGGCCGCGACAACAGCCTGGCTCGAAACGCGGGCCGCGGGGAATGGCGTGGCGGCCGAGGATATCGGTGGCAGCGCACCGCTTTGGGCCGACCTCTTCCACGCGCTCGTGAATCTGGAGGAATTCGTCCATGTCGACTGACCACCTGTTCCTGCCGTTCTCCCGCCGGCAGTTGCTCGGCCGCGTGTCGGCCGGATTTGGCCTCGCGGCATTCGCCGGCCTCGCTGCGACGGCGGGTCGCGGGGCCGTCGCGGGCCCCGCGGTCGTGCGTGCACCGCGGGCCAAGCGTGTGATCTTCCTCTTCATGAGCGGCGGCGTATCGCACGTCGACTCGTTCGACCCCAAGCCCGAGCTCGCCGCCCGGGCCGGACAGCCGATGCCCGTGCCCGTCGAGCGGACGCAGTTCAACAACAACGGCACGATCATGCCGGCGCAGTGGGAGTTTCGCCGCCGCGGGTCATGTGGCACTGAGATCAGCGAACTGTTTCCCGAGATGGCGAAGCATGCCGACAAGCTCGCGGTCGTACGGTCGATGACGGCGAAGTTCAGCGAGCATGCCCAGGGCAATCTTTTCATCCACACCGGTTTCCCGTTCCTGGGCTACCCGAGCGCCGGCGCCTGGGTGACCTATGGCCTCGGCCGGGAATGCGATGAATTGCCGGGCTACGTGGTGCTGCAGAGCGGCGACGCCGGGCCTCCGCACGGCGGTGTCGCGTGCTTCGGCAACGGCTTCCTGCCGAGCGACGCGCAGGGGTCGATCGTGAGGTGTGATGCCGACCCACCGCTCCGCGACATCCGCCCCTGGGAGGATGCGGCGGGCCAGAGGTCGCGGCTCGATTATCTGGCGACGATGAACCGGCGGTTCGGCGCGGGGGCTGCCGCGGCCGACGCGATCGAGGCCGCGATTCGCACCCGGGAGACGGCCTTCCGAATGCAGGCGGCGGTGCCATCGCTCACCGATCTTTCCGGCGAGACGGAGGCAACGAAGCAGATGTACGGCCTCGACGCCGACGACAAGCAACTGGCCGCCTACGCCCGGCAATGCCTGCTGGCCCGGCGGCTTGCCGAGCAGGGGGTGCGGTTCATCGAGCTCTCCTGCCTCTCCTACAACCTCGGCGGAGGAAACAACGCGAACCCCTGGGACAATCATGGCAAGCTCAAGGAAGGCCATGAGAAAATGGCCCGGCAGGTCGACCGGCCGATCGCGGCCCTGCTCACCGACCTCGATCAGCGCGGCCTGCTCGACGACACGCTCGTCGTCTGGGCCGGCGAGTTTGGCCGCACGCCCTTTTCCCAAGGCAGCGATGGCCGCGACCACAATCCCCTCGGCTACAGCATCTGGCTCGCCGGCGGCGGCGTGAAGGGAGGCACGGTCCTCGGGAGCACCGACGAGCTCGGCTATCGCGCGGTCGAAGACGTGGCCACGCTCTACGACCTCTGGGCGACGGTGCTCCACTGCCTCGGCGTGGACCACGAAGACCTCACGTTTCGCCACGGCGGCCGCGACATGCGGCTCACCGACGTGCACGGTCACGTCCTCACCAAGATTCTCGCCTGACACCCCTCACGACCTGACACCCCTCACGAAAGGATTCCGCCACCGATGGCTTCTGGCTTCAAGTCCGAACTCACCGGCTCGTTCTCCATTCCCTGCGACGACAACCCCACCGTGACGATGGTCGAGG
>CAMAVC010000024.1 GCA_945861585.1 Planctomicrobium piriforme | reverse complement strand
GCCTGCTCTTGCCGGCGGTGCAGACGGCGCGAGAAGCCGCGCGACGATCGAGCTGCACGAACAACATGAAGCAGGTAGCGCTGGCCACGCAGAACTACAGTGACGCCAAGCGGGCGTTGCCGGCGACGTCCGGCGGCTCGTGCTGCTGGCCAAGTTTGAACAACCAAGGGCGTCGCAGTGCCTATGTGGACCTGCTGCCCTTCATCGAAGAAGGCGCGATGTTCGAGAGCATCCAGGCGGGAGGCAGCGGAATCCCTGCGGGAGGGCCCGCGGGTTATTCGTCGTGGGGTGTCTGGAACGCAGCGCCGCAGATGCTGCGTTGCCCATCGGATCCGGCATCCGTCGCCCAAAATCCTGCCGGCTTCAATTACGTGCTCTGTCTTGGCGATGCGACGGGTCGACACTCGACTGGCCAGCAGGCGACTCATGCCAATCGCTACCAAGTCGCTCGCGGTCTGTGGGCGATGGGGACGTACAACAGCGGATCGAGCCAGGTGACGGGCGGCGTGCGTTACAAAGACTGCACCGACGGCCTGAGCAAGACGCTCCTGTTGAGTGAACGAGTCAGACCCGCCGTCGACATTACGGCAGCCAATCAGGGACGGCAGGCCGGACTGACGTCCAGCGGCAATGTCAGAGTCAAGGATGGGATCGCCGTGCGCGATCCGAATACATGCCGCACGCTTGGGAACGATGTCTATCCAGCCGGTGAATCGTACAAGATCACGTCACAGATTCGCTGGACTGACGGGGCGGCGGAAAATATCTGCTTCACGTCGCATCTGCCCCCCAACTCCGCATCATGCAGTGCCAGCACTGCGGGATCAGTCGATCCAAACAACAGCCAATGGATGTCGCTCTCAGCCACGAGTGAGCATCCCGGCGGCGTGAATGCGGCCTTTGGTGACGGTGCGGTGAAGTTCGTGGTGGACTATATCTCGGTGACGACGGCCAATTCAGGTGCCGTGAACACGAGTGGCACGCCGTCGACGTACAGCATTTGGGGGGCGTTAGGCTCGAGATCTGGTGGTGAAACCGCATCAGTGGAGTGAGATATTCATGAGAAAGGCGATCTCGCCGGCGCTTCTTGCCGTCATAGTGGCCTTGTTGCTCGCGGTTGATGTTGGATGTTCACGAAGCCGCAGGCCCGAATTGCCGAAGACCTATCCTGTCACCGGCATCGTCTCGTTCGACTCGAAGCCGCTGCCTGGGGCTACTGTGATGTTTAACCCGGCTGCGGGTGGTGGCCATGGAGCGATCGCAGTCACCGATCCGACGGGGCGGTACAAACTCACCACGTTCGCGCCTGCGGACGGCGTCGTGCCCGGTGACTACAAGGTGGCAATCACCAAGACGGTCATCGGAGGTACGGAGCCTGACACGCCGGCGTCGGTCGCTCCCGATCCGAAAAACGTGCTGCCCGCGAAGTACGCCGATGATTCGACCTCGGGATTCAAGGCCATTGTCGAGGCTACTCCCGACAACACCTTCGACTTCGCCCTCTCGAAGTGACGGGCCTCAAAGTGACGGCCAGGGCGTGCGCGACGCTACGATCAGTAGCCTCACACCGGTTGTCATTGCCAGCGTTGCCAGCCGGAAACCCATTGGATTTCATCGAGCAAGTAGACGCAGTCCGGTCCGCGGTCTGCCTCGATTACACTCACTATCAAGTCGAGCGTGGCGCCGATGACGACCAAGGGTCGCGGCTAGCCGACTCGGATTTCGTGCCAGTTCGGCGGCAAGACTGGCCAGATCGTGCTCGACCCGATTCGCACGGTCGATCAGGCTCGGCTTGTCAAGAAGCTCGGCCGCATCGACGCCGCGACCGCCCAGCGGGTATTGGAAATCCTGCAGGAAATGTTTGCCCGATAGTTCGATGCCGGATCGCCCGCCGGTCGGCTTGATCGCTACTTGCGGCGGACCCGCCGCAGGGCGGTCCAGCCGGCCGCAACGGCGCCTGTGGCGACGATGGCCAGCGCGCCCGGCTCGGGGACGACGACCATCTGCATCACCTGGCCGCCGTTCGCGCCGACGGTCGAGATCGTGACGCTCTTCGACGAGTCATACTCGGTGAGCGTCGTATAGGTTTGGCCGTTGTAGGTCACCGAGCCGTTTGCATCGGCCACGTAATACTGGAAGGAGGCCGAGTTGATGCTCGCCAGGAAATCGACGGCGTTCGTCGTATAGAAGCCGCCGGTGAGCGTGCCGAGTTCAGCCGCCGCCTGGGTCATGTAGATGCTCACTGTGTTCGATCCGTTGAGGGCCGTCGTGAACGGCGTGCCGCCGGTGAGCCAGAAGAGATCATTGCCGACGTTTGAAGGCGTGCCGTAGAGCGGGGCCGCCTGTGTGAACTCGAATGCAAACGACAGGCCGCCGGTCGGGTTGACGTCGGTGGCCGTGAGGACGCCGGGCGAGTTGCCCGGGCCGATGAGGCCCGCCCCACTGACGGTGCCGACGCTGCCTGCGCCCCCGAGGATGGCGTTCGCAGCGACTGCCACGCCGCCTGCGAGCGAGCCATCGACGCGGAGATCACCGGCATTCACCTGCGTGGCGCCGCTGAAGTTGCTCGAGCCCGACAGCGAGACGACGCCTGCACCCGCCTTCACGAGCGTGCCATTGCCGCTGAAAATGGTCGCCAGCGACGATGAGCCCGTGCGATCGATCGTGAACGTGCCGTTGTTCGTGAGGCCGGCAGATGAAATCGAGCCCGCGTTGTTCAGCGTGCCATTGCCGCCCGCATTGATCGTCGTGGCGGCTGCGAGAGCCCCGCCAAACGTGGCGTTTCCGCCGTTGGCGACGACGAGCGTGCCGCCAAGTGTGCCGAAGGTTGCTGCGCCGCTGAGCGTCTGGGAGCCGGCGTAGTTTGCAGCGTTGCTCACCGTGCCGCCGTTGTTCGTGATCGCGTTTGCGATTCCGAGCGAGCTCAGGTCGAGCGTCGCACCACTGGCGACGGTCACGCCGCCGGCCCCGAGGGCGTTGACGTTTTCGGCCTTGAGCGTACCTCCGCCGACGGCCGTCGTGCCGATATAGGTGTTGGATGCGGAGAGTGTGAGCACACCGGCCCCGAGTTTCGTTAGGCCGCCCGTGCCAGCGCTCTGGAGCGACTGGGCGATCGTGATGTTGAACGTGTTGGTGTCGATCACCGCCCCACCATCCCGCACGTTGGCGGCCGTGACGGCGATGAAGTTTGTGCTCGTAGCGAGGGCACGAAGTGTGCCGCCGTTGAAGTTCACAGTGCCAGTGCCCATCCCGCTGCCCGTTGCCATAGTGAAGGAGCGGATCGTGGCGAAGACGCCGCCATCGAGGTTGATAGTGCCGTTGGCCCCGGTCGTCGTGCCACTGACGTTGCGGCCGAGAATCAAATTGCCGCTTCCCGTGATCGACAGCGTGCCGCTCGACACCGCGATGGCACCCGTCGCGTTGTTTGCAGCAAATGCCTGGTCACCGCCGACGACGAGATCAGTCGTTCCAGTAATCGTGAAGGATGCGTTATTCGACACATTCACGTTGCCAGTTCCCTTGTTGCCGATCAGAAAGCGGTTGGTGGAGAGGGCAAGGGTGGTCGCACCGCCAGACAGGTTCCAGACGGCCGTTCCGGAGGCCGAATTGTCGGCCATACCGCTGATGCCGGCTGCGGTTGAGAAGGAGTTGCTGCCCGAAAGAATCTCGAGCGTCGCAGTCGTCCCGCTGCCGGGGAGCATTTGAAATCGGCCGGTAGAGGTAAACGACCCCGTAGAACCCGGGTCAATCGTCACCTTTCCGTTATTGAAAACGAGGTTGCCGGCGATTGCGCTGTTGGATCCCGTCAGTGTCCATGTGCCACTGCCATTCTTCGTGAACCCGAGCACCGACGTCGCCCCGCCTGAATTCCGCAGCCGGCCGGCGAACGTGGTGCTGGTATTGTCGCCGCCGACGGTGAGAGTCGAAGTTCCCGTAGATGCTACGTCGATGATCGATTCACCGGCACCCGATGAGCTGAGCGAGCCCGCCGATGTGCTGAAGCCGGCGAGGTCAAGGGTCGCCGTGCCCGATGAGGGGTTCATGATCAGGGCGGCGTTTCCGGAAAGGCCGTTGGCGATACCAAGTCGCGTCGTACCCGCCGAAAGGGTCGCCGAGCCGGCGTACGTATTTGCGGACGATAACCGAAGCGTGCCCGCCCCTTGCTTCTGAAGGCTACCCGTGCCGGAGATTACCGCACTCGGGCCGACGGTGATCGTGCGGCCAGTCTCGGCGCTGAACACTTGTGGTGTCGTCGTGCCACCGAGCACGAGTTGCATCGTGTAGCCAGCGTTGGTGCTCGTGCCACTGATCGTGAGGTCGGTGCTCGCGTCGTAATTGGAGATCGTGCCGCCAGACCAGGCGATGCGGCGCACGCTCGTCGAGCCGGATGTGGTGGTCGCGGTGATCGTCACGCTTGGATTAGCCGTGATGAGGGCTGCCCGTAGGGTGCCGCTCGCGAGATTGTAGATCGAATTGAATGTAGGAGCGGTTGCAACAGCGGTGGTGATATCGCCGAAACGCGCCGTGCCTGTGAGCACAATCCCCCCGCTCTGGTTAACAGTGGCGTTGTGCGTCGAGTTTCCACCATTTCCCTTCGTGCCGAGAACAAGAGCAAGGGTGTCGAGTGTGCCGCTTGATATGGTCAACACTCCAGTTGAGCCGATAACTGAATTGGAGATCGCACTTGCAAGCGTCGTCGTCGTGACCCGAGCGTCCAGACTGCCATTAGTCAGATTGAGCCAGCCACTCCCGGTGCGATTCGCGGCTCCGGAACTATTTGCACCGATGAAAATCGAATCGCTGCGGGAAGCCCCGCCGGCTGTGCCTCGGAGAACCAGCGAACCGTTGGCAATGCCCGTCCCGAAGGCTACCGTGCCCGAATTGCTGTAGGAACCGATACTGATGGTGCTCGAATTGATGGTGTTGAGTTTGCCGAGGCTGATCGCGGTCACACCAAGAAAATTTCCGTTGCCGACGCCTGCTGTTTGAAACACTTGGGCGGTGATCGTGTTTTCACCCGCCCCTTGGGCTGCGAGGTTCAGTGTCGTCGTGCCAGTCACGGTTCCGACATCCCAGCCGACACCGAACGTTCGCGTGGGAGCCGTGTAGGTGAAACCGGAGAGTCCAGAAAAGTCGTATGTCAGTTGCCCCGATGTCGTTGACGTCGCGTTGAGCGTGAGGTTCACGTTTCCGTTGATCGTCAGGCTTCCATTCGTGGCCGTTAGTGCAACGGCGGACGCGGCCACAGTGCTCGTGGTCAATGTGGACACAGTCTGTGCGGCGCCCGCAAGATTGATGGTTTGGTTCGCTGCGCCCGCATACACAATCGTGTCGGCGGCGACCGGCCCGCCAGCCGTTGCTGTCGGATTCCAGTTCGTCGTCGTGGTCCACAGTGAGTCGGTGGCACCCGTCCAGGTATAAGTGGCCGCATCCAATGGCAACTGGATCGATATGATCGCTGCTATAAACGCAACCTGAAATGACGGCCTGAACATGCTTTAAACCTCCGCCCGTGAAACCGAGACGAGAGAAATCCCCCGCCCGACTCCAAAAAGATTACGTCCGCGTGCCGGAATTGCATGTCGCATGTCCATGTTTCGGCCGCGATGTGGCGGGGGGTGGCTGGCGTGCAGGAGAAGTCGTTTTCCCCAGAGAAAATGGCGGTCTGCAGCCGACGTGGCGGCCTTTGCATCGCATAAACGTGCGACACGAATTGGGGCCCTCGTTTGCCTAGCATCCGGCCCGCCGAGCGTCGCGGCGGGGCTCGGATTCCCCGCTCTGCGGGGGGAGGCACTCCTCGGCACGAACGCCCCATGAGTTTCCTTGCTGCCACCCTCCTCGCTGCCACGTTTGATTTCAGCCTTTCACGCATCGACCTTGCCGTGATGGCGGTGTATGTCGTCGCGACGGTTGCCTTCGGCATCTCGAAGTCGCGACGCGGCGGGGCGGAGGACTACTTCCTCGGCGGCCGCGGGATGACGTGGCCCGTGATTGGGCTCTCGATGCTCGCGATGTGCGTGTCGAGCTCGTCGCTCGTCGGCTGGGCCGGCGACGCCTACTCCACCGGGATCTCCGTCTTCAACTACGGGATCTCCGGCGCCGTCGTCGTGCTCGTGTTCTTCCTCTGGTTCTTCCTGCCCTTCTACTTGCGGAGCCGGGTCTACACGATGCCCGAGTTCCTCGAAGGCCGCTATGACGCCAAGAGCCGCACATTCTTTTCGCTCATCACCGTGATCGGCTACACGTTCCTCGATTCGGCCGTCACGCTCTACGCCGGCGCGCAGATGATGCGCAAGGTGTTTCCCGAGATGCCGCTTGAATGGCTGATCTACGGGCTCGCGGCGATTGCCGCGAGTTACACGATCATCGGCGGCCTCTCCGCTGTGATGTGGGTCGATCTCGTGCAGTCGATCATGCTGCTTCTCGGCTCGACCGTGCTCACGCTGATCGCGTTCTCGAAGGCGGGCGGCTGGAACGCCGTGATGACGGCCGTGCCGCCGGAAAACCTCAGCCTCATCCGCCCCGCTACCGACTCCTCCGTGCCCTGGCCGGCGCTCATCATCACGTTGCCGCTGCTCGGCTTTTATTTCTGGTGCACGAGCCAGGCGATGGTGCAGCGCACGCTCTCGGCCAAAAGCGTCAACGAGGCCCGCTGGGGGAATCTCTTCGCGGGCCTCCTCAACTTCGCCGTGTTCTACGTGATGGTGTTGCCTGGCGTCGCCGGCCGCGTGCTCTATCCCGATCTCGAGAGGGGCGACCAGATCTACCCGACGCTCGTGTTCGGCCTCATGCCCGACGGCATCAAGGGGATCGTGGTGATCGGGTTTGTGGCTGCGATGATCTCAACGTTGAGCTCGATCCTCAATTCCGCCGCCACGCTCGTGACGATGGACTTCGCCGCGAAGTTTCGGCCCGACCTCACGAGCCGGGGGAAGGTGATCGTGGGCAACGTCGCCGGCTTCGTGATCGCGGCGATCGCCGCCCTCTGGGCGCCGGAGGTGGCGAAGTTCGAGTCGGTCGTGAAGTACTTCCAGCAGTTCCTGGGCTACCTCGCGCCGCCGATCGTGGCGGTGTTTTTGTTCGGTCTCTTCTGGCCGCGGGCCAACGCCGCGGGCGCATTCGCGGCCCTGCTCTCGGGCATCGCTATCGCCGCGGGCATGCTCGCCACGGGTGGCAAACTCTCGCCCCTCACCGACTGGCATCCGTTCCTCTACGTGCCACCCGTCGTGTTCCTGGTGGCATCGGCCGTGCTCGTGGGCGTGAGCCTCGCCACGGCGCCGCCCGACCGTGAGCGGATCGCGAGGTTCCTCTGGAGCCCGCAGATCCTCGCCGATGAGTCGGCCGAACTCGCCGCGACTCCCTGGTACCAGAACTACCGCACGCTCTCGCTCCTGCTCCTCGCGTTCACCGCGGTGTTCGTCTTCGTCTGGCGCTGACCATGAAACTAAAAAAATATTCCGGCAATCCGATCCTGCGGCCCTACGCTGGCAACGCGTGGGAGAACCTCGTCGTCTGCAATCCCGGCGTGTGGTTTGAAGACGGCCTGTTCACGATGCTCTATCGGGCGGCGGGCGACGATGCGGCCCACGTGATCCGGTTCGGCCTGGCCACGAGCCGCGACGGATTCCATTTCGAGCGGGTGCAATCCGAGCCGATCCTCTCGCCGAGCACCGACGGCCCCGACGCGGGCTGCATCGAAGACCCGCGGATCGTGAAGCTCGACGGCCACTACTACGTGACGTATGCCTACCGGGCGTACGAGCCGCTCCAATATTGGAAGCGGCCGAACAATGCGGCCTACAGCCCCGACGACGCGACGCTCCCGCCACTCTTCGGCCACAACATGACGGCCTCGGGCCTGCTCCTCACCGACGATTTCCGCACGTATCGCCGGCTCGGCCGGATCACGCGGGCCGACGTGGACGACCGCGACGTGATCCTCTTTCCCCGGAAGATTGGCGGCCGCTACTGGATGCTCAACCGGCCGATGCAGTGGGTGGGGCCGCAGTATGGCACCGAGCACCCGGGCATCTGGATCGCCGACTCCGAGAGCCTGCTCGACTGGCCCGCGAGCACGCTGCTCGCGAAGGCCGTGTATCCCTGGGAGCGCAAGATCGGCGGCTCCACGCCGCCGCTCGAAAGCCCGCACGGGTGGCTCACGCTTTACCACGGCGTCGATGCCAAGGGCGTGTATCGCGTGGGGGCCCTGCTCCTCGACCTTGATGATCCGCGGCGTGTGCTCGCCCGGCTTCCCGAGCCGATCCTCGAGCCCGAGGCCGATTTCGAGTGGAAGGGCCTCTATCCGCATGGCGTCGTGTTCCCGACGGCGAACGTCGTCAAAGACGGCACGCTCTTCGTCTATTACGGCTGCGCCGACCAGACGATCGGCGTGGCCACGTGCACCTTCGACGAACTCGTCGAGCACGTTCGCCGCCATCCCGTGTAATGCAGAGGTGATCAATGACAAATGCAGCGCAGCGTGGGTCGTGCGGCGGGGAGTCCTCTCGGCTCACGCCTCGGGCTTCCCGGAGGTCCTCTGGGCTTGTACCTCGGGCTTTCCTGGCAGCGGGTTGCCTTGCTGCGTTCGCGGCCTGTGTGCCCCTCGTCGCAGCGGAGCCCGAGCAGGTCACGCTCACCGTGGGCACGCGGATGCTCTCCGACGTGCCGTGGAAAGGGTTCGGCGTGCAGTGGAGTCCGTATCCGTGGTTCGAACTCACCGAGTCCGACTGGCAGCGGGTCGAGACGCGGCTGGCCTTCATGAAGCCGCCGATCGCGCGGGTCATGACGCGGGCCTACAAGTATTGCGAGGGCTTCGACCAGGCCGGCAAGCCGATCTACGCGTGGGACAACCCGCGCATGAAGCGGATGGAGCGGCTCCTCGACTTCTGCCAGAAGCACGACGTGGAGGTGATTCTTGGCGAGTGGGACGATCCGAATTCGCAGGAGGATCGCCAGGATCCCGCAGCCGACAAGCTCAAGAAATACGGCATCGAGGAGATCGACTCCCGCTGGAGCGTGATCATCTGCGACATGCTCGAGCACTTCGTCGTCGAGAAAAAGTACACCTGCATCAAATGGTTCAACCTCATCAACGAACCCAACGGCAACTGGTCGGCCTGCGCCGACTTCGACCGCTGGAAGCACGGCATGCTGAACCTCTCCGCCGAGATGGCCAGGCGCGGGCTCGACAAGAAGGTGGGCCTCATCGGCCCCGATGCCAACGCCCAGAAAGACTACTGGTGGCTCGACCTCCAGGTGCTCCAGCTCGGGCGGCAGACGGCGATGTACGACCTCCACGAATACGCGAAGAAGGAGGACGTCGAGTCAGGTCACCTCGAGCGGCTGTTCACGCTCAAGCGCGACTTCGTGAACCGCTACGATTCGGGCGGCAAGAAGAAGCCGTTCGTGATGGGTGAGATCGGCCTCGTGAGCGGGCTGCAGAAGGACGGTCGCACGGTGCAGCCGAAGGGCGGCCGCGACAGCCAGCCCTACATCTACGACTTCGAGTACGGCGTGTGGATGGCCGACTACAACGCGCAGGTCGCCCGCGCCGGGATGGATGGCACGTGCGCCTGGAGTGTCGACGACGCGATGCACATCCAGAAAAACCCGGCCTCCACCTGGCCCGCGCTCGACAACGTCGAACTCAAAAAGTGGGGCTTCTGGAACAGCCTCGCCGAGGAGATCGGCCATCCGGAAGACGCCGCACTGCGGCCGTGGTTCTACACGTGGGCGGTGATGTCACGGGCCTATCCGAAGGGCTGCCGGATGGTCGAGATTCCGGGCTGCCTGCCACCGGGGCTGCGGCCGCTCGCGGCCCGGTATGAGAAGGACGGGGCCGTGCACTGGTCGCTCACGGTCATCAACGACGCCGATAAGCCGCGCACCGTGACGATCAAGGTGCCGGACGTGAAGTGGAAGTCGACGCTGCACCGTTACCACTATTTCAAGGAGGACCGGCCGGTGGATGCCGACGGATTTCCGGTTCCCAAGGCGGTGGATGCCGACGTCGATCTGGCGGCGGGGATCACGTTTTCGCTGCCGTCCCGCGGCGTGATCGTGGCCACGACCATCCCGATCGGCCAAAAGTGATGAACGCCATTCGTTGCTACGATGGAGGATGGCGGAGGCGGACGGTTGTTCCACGATCCGCCGGATGAGGCATCGCGATGGCAACGCAGCGTGAACGGTTCGTCCCGAATGCAGTGATCGCGACCGTGGCGATCCTGCTCTGCGCCGTCGGTGTCGCCGGCGACCTCCGCGCCGCCTCGATGATCGATCGCACAGGGCGGTTCGCGATCCAGTGGTGGACCGCTGATGACGGCCTGCCCGACGGCCCGCTGCGGGGCGTGGCGTTCGCGGCCGACGGCTCGCTGTATTGCGCCGGCAGCCGCCAGATCGTGCGGTTCGATGGCGTGGCGTTCACACCCTTGCCGCCGGTGCTTATAGACAAGCTGCACGACTCCATCGGCGACTTCTGGGCCCTGGCGATCGATCGCGACGGCACGCTGTGGGTGCGCGGTGTTCACGCCGTGGCCAAGCTCGCCGGGACGGAGAGTCATGTGGGCTTCACGGTGCTCACCCTGCCGGCTGTCCGGATCACGAACATGGCCTTCCAGCAGGATGGCAGCCCGGTCTTCATCGGCGAGGGCGTGGTGCTGGGCTATGAGGGCGGGGCCGTCGTGCCGTTCACCGTGACGACCGACGGCGATCCGCTGTGGCGCTACGGCGGCATCGATCCCGGCTCGGGAGTGCTCTGGCTGTGGGGTGACGTCGAGGGCGTGCGGCGGCTGTATCACGGCCGCCTTCCCGCGCGCCTGGGCGAACCGCTCCGGGTGGAGCGGGTGGACGACGAGGTCGCAGCGCGGGTGATCACGCTGGGCTTCGGGCCGAGCGGGCCGATGGCGCTCCTCCCGGACAGGGTGGCCGTGTGGCGGGACGACGCATGGGAACGGCTGCCGCCGATGCTGCCCGACGCCGACTTTCGCGTGAGCGGCAAGATCCTCGAGGCCAACGATGGCACGGTCTGGATTTCGAGCCACAACGGCCTGCTCGCCTGCCGGTCGGGCGGTATCGAGACGGCGATCGAAGGCCTGCCCGGGTTCTCCTCGTTCACCTATCAACTCGTGCCGGATCGCGAGGGGGGCGTGTGGGCCGCCTGCACGGGCGGCCTGCTGGCCGTTCGGCGCACGTCGCTGCACGTGCGCCCGCTCGCCGACTGTCGGGCCGCGTTCGAGCGTGCCGATGGAACAGTGCTCGTGGGCACGCCTGGAGCCGTGATGCTCGTGCCAGCCGATGACGCCGCCGAGACGGCACCTCGCCGGGTCGCCACCCTGCCGAAAGATGCCATGCCCACGGCACTCTGCGAGGACGACGCCGGCCGCATCTGGGTTGGCACGCAAGACAGCTTCCTGCTGCGCGTCGAAGAGGGGCGCGTCGTGCAGATGACAAAGCCGGACCGTCACTTCCGCGAGTTGCGCAGCATCCAGGGGATCGTCTGCGATGCCGCCGGCCGCATCTGGGTGGGCACCGGCAATGGGCTCGCCGTGCACGAGGCCGATACTGACACCCTGCGGATCGTGTCAGCCCACGACGCACCGTTTCAGGCGGTCGTCGTGGGGCTCGCGGCCGACAGCGATGGCGGCATCCTGGCTGCCACGCTGGGCAGCGGCATCGAACGCCATGCTGCCGACGGGTCGGTGACGCGCGTGATCGCCGCGGCGGATCTTCCCGGCCGCAAGTCGATCGTGATGCGGCGCGACTCGGAGGGAACGTTGTGGGTTGGGGGTGACAGGGGGCTCGTGCGGGTCGCCGTCAACGGCAGTATTACGCGGATTTCGACGGCCTCGGGCCTCGCGAGCGACGCCGTTCGGCAGATCGAGGAAGATGGCCACGGCAGGCTCTGGATCGCGCTGCGCGAGGGACACTTGCAGGGGATGAAGCTTGTCGAGCTCGCGAACCTGGCGGCCGAACGAGTGGGCATCGTGCGCGGCATCGTGTTCGGGCCGCTTGACGGCCTCGGTGAGAACGAGTGCGTGGGGCACTTTTTCCGACAGTCGCCCAGTGCCACGCTCACGATCCCGCTGTCGCACGGGCTGTTGCACGTGGATCCGAAGGCGGTCGCGTCGGCCATCTCGTTGACGGCGGCGCCTGAGGTCGAGCGGCTGCCGATGCCGCGCTATGCCTTCCGCTTCGACTCTCCGGGCATTCACTGGGGAACGCCGCCGCTTTTTCAGACGCGGCTCGTGGGCGTGGATGCAGGCTGGTCGATTCCCTCGCCGATTCGGCGGCGCGAGTATGCCTCCCTCCCGGCGGGCTCACACCGCCTCGAAGTGCGGACGGTGGCCGGCGAAACCGATCGCGAGTTTCCCGCGACGGCGATCGCCGTCGATGTGCCGGTGCCCTGGTATCGCACGGGCTGGGCGCTCGCTGTCTTGTCGCTTGGAGTCGGCGCCTTGGCCGCGGCGGTGTCGCGCGAGCTGACGCGGCTCCGGGCCCGCCGCCGGATCGCCGCCCTCGAACGGCAGCAGGAGATGGAGCGCGAGCGGGCCCGGATCGCCCGGGACATCCATGACAGCCTTGGAGCCGGGCTGACGCGCATGGCGCTCATGAGCGACCTGGCGCGGAAGGCGAGCGGGGCCCCGGAGTCGGTGCGCGACCGGCTCGACTCCATCTATCAAAACGCCCGTGGCTTGGCCCGGTCGGTCGACGAGATCGTGTGGGCCGTCAATCCGCGGAACGACACCGTGTCTCAGTTTGTTTCCTATGTGGTGAACGACGTCGAGGAATTCGTACGGGCGGGCGACCTCACGCTCAGGCTCGACGTACCGGACGACCTGCCCGACGACCGCCCGCTGCCCACGCAGGTGCGGCACCACGTGTGTCTGGCCGTACGCGAAATTCTCCAGAACGTCCTCCGGCATGCGCAGGCCACGCACGTCGACTTCACGATCTTCGTGGGCGACATGACCCTCACGGTGATCGTGCACGACGACGGCGTGGGGTTCGAACGAGATCAGAAGCTCGCCGCGGAGCAGGACGGCCTCGAGAATCTGCAGGCACGGGTGGCCGAAGTGGACGGCCGAGTGGTCTTCGAATCCCGGCCTGGCAGTGGCACGCGCGTGACGCTTACCGTGCCGCTCGATTCCGTCGCGCACATCTGTCCGCCAGTGGTGAAGATCTTCAACGGAAAGGCCAGCCATGCATCGTGAGTCTTCGTCGCCGGTGCAACCAGTCACACCGGCCGATGTCATCCGAGTCGCGATCATCGAGGACGACGCCGGCACGCGGCGCAGCCTTCGAGACATCGTCGAGAGTGATTCCGGCTGCCGCTGTGTGGGTGAATTCGGCGGCGTGGCGGAGGCTTTGGCGGGGATTCCGGGCGTGGCGCCGAAGGTGGTGCTCGTCGACGTGAATCTCCCGGACGGCACGGGCGTGGACTGCGTGCGGCAGCTCGCCCCCACGATGCCGGCCACCGAATTCGTGATGCTTACGCTCTACCAGGACGGCGATATCCTCTTCGACGCGCTGGCGGCCGGCGCGCACGGCTATCTCATCAAGCCGGTTCGTGTCGACGAACTTCTCGCCGCCATTCACGACGTGGTCGAGGGTGGATCGCCGATGTCGAGCATGGTCGCGCGGCGGATTGTCCGGTCGTTCGAACGGCACGCTCCGCTCAAGGTGGCCCCGTTGCCGAAGGGCCAAGAAATCGTCGAACTGGCCCCGCGCGAACGGGAGGTGCTCGACCTGCTGGCTGCCGGCGCGATGTACAAGGAGGTGGCGAAGCAGCTCGGTGTAAGCCGCAACACCGTGATCACCTACATCCGGCGCATCTACAAGAAACTGCACGTCCATTCGCGGCATCATGCCGTCGAGCGGTATCGCCGAATGCAGTGAATTTCGGCTGCGTTTCGCAGGCGTGCCGCATAAACAGGTGACAGACCGCAGTGAAGCGGAGAACTACACTCCACCGAGGTTCGTACGGGGTGCATCCCGGCTCCGAATGGCCCTCCTCGACGGGGTCCGACAGGCTCGGAGTCGGGTCGGTCGTGTTCCCGTCCCGGGTGGGTGTCCGCCATGCATCGCTCGTTCCGCCGCCGTCGCCGAATCCGCGCCGGGATCGGACGCACGATGGCGGTCGAACCGCTCGAGAGCCGCCACCTGCTCGCGGGAGAGGGGCTTTCCGCCACCTACTTCGACAACACTGATTTCACGGCGTCGAAACTCTCTCGCGTCGATGCGACGGTGAACTTTAACTGGGGCACGGCCGCCCCGGTGACAGGCGTCGCCACTACGACCTACTCGGTGCGGTGGACGGGCGCCGTCGTGCCGCAGTTTTCGGAGTTCTACACGTTTACTGTCACCGCCGACGATGGCGTGCGGCTGTGGGTCGACAACGAACTGATCGTCACGAACTGGGTGAATCAGTCGGCTCGCGCCGTGTCGGGCCAGATCGCGCTGCATGCGGGGCAGGCCACTCCCATCAAGCTCGAGTACTACCAGAACACCGGGTCGGCGAGCGTGCGGCTCGAGTGGTCGAGCCCGAGCCTCATGCGGGAGGTGATCCCCCAGGCCCGCCTCAATGCCGAGATCCCGATCGACAACCGCGGCACGGCCCTCCAGGAGACATGGACGGGCATCGGCGGCGGAAAGGTGACCGACCTCACCGGTAGCGCCGCCTATGCGGGAGCCCCGGCGTATCGACAGATGATCACGAGCCTGCAGTCGCTCCAGCAGGACGTGGGCGATGCGACTGGATCACGAGTCAGGGGATTCATCGTGCCGTCGTTCACGGGCGACCACGTGTTCTCGGTGGCGGGCAACGACGACGTGCAGTTCTCCCTCTCCACCGACGCGAATCCAGCCAATGCAACCCGCATCGCCTTCACGTCGGTGATCACCGCTCCAAACGCGTGGACGACCTCCCCGACACAGACATCTTCTCCAGTCTCGCTCGTGCAGGGACAGCGGTACTCCTTCGAGGTGCTCCACAAGGAGCAGGCTGGCTTCAACCACTGGTCGGTGGGCTGGACGACGCCCGTCTCGTCGACCGTGACCGTGATCGGGGCCGACAACATCGAGCCGTGGGGCGCGACCACGCCACTGCCCGCGACCGGCGTCCTGAACGGCATGTCGACGGGCCGAGACCGGATTCTCGCGAGCCCCGAGATGTTCGCCCGCGCGAAAGTGCTCGTGGCCCAGGGCGGCGCCTTCAAGACCTGGTATGACTCGATCATCGCGCGGGCCGACCTCTATCTCGCCGATGACCTCCCGCCCGCGACCGCGCCCTCGTCGGCGGCGGGCGGCACGCAACCGATTCTCGCGGGCCTCGAAGACAATCTCACCTATCTCACCGGGGCGTACCGGCTCCGCAAGGAGGTGGAAGGCAACGACACGAACGCCCAGAAGTACTTCGACAAGGCGAAGGCCGTCATCCAGCGGGTGATCCAGTGGACGACCTGGGATACGGGCTACCAGTTCCTCGGTGCGGCAATGGTGTCGCAGGGCATCTCGCTCGCCTACGACTGGATGTACGACGAGTTCACGGCAGCCGAGCGGAAGCAGATCGCCGATCGCGTCTACACGCTGGCCATCAAGCCCACGATCGACGCCTGCACGGCGCGCACGTACTGGACGCAGTGGTATGCCAACTGGTCGTTCGTGTGCATCGGCGGCGTCGGCAACGCGGCGCTCGCCTTCGCGCCTGAGTATTACCGCGCCGAGACGGAGACACTGATCTCCAAGGGGTGGCCCGTGCTCCAGTCGGCGATGCAGCGGTTTGCCGGCGAAAACGGCGGCTGGCCGGAAGGGCCTGGCTACATGGGCTATGGCACGCTGTATCTCATCCGCTTCATGAACAATCTGCAGACGGCCGTGGGCACGGATTACGCGCTCTCGCTCGAGCAGGGGTTCCAGCAGGTGCCGAACTACCTCGTCCAGGCCTCCACGAATGTCGGCGGCAACGTCAACGCCACGTTCCCCTACGAAGACGGCGACTGGTCGCAGAACGGCGATCCATGGTTCTATTGGCTGGCTCAGCGGTTCAACCGGGGCGACGTGGCCAAGGTGGTGGCTGATCGTGCGACGTCGACGGCGCAGTTTTCGATCGTGTCGAACGGCAGCTCCACAACGTACACGCGGCCGTCGTTCCAGTCTCCGTGGGCACTGCTGTGGTATGACCAGCGCGGGGATCAGACCACGGGCCGCGTCGTTTCGCCTGGGGCCGCGGTCACCAAGACCGACGCCGGCTTCTACGGCGATGCGGGGCTGCGGCAGTGGGGCACGTCGGGGCAGACCAACTACAGCGAGCACGTGAACATCTGGCGCGACTCGTGGAGCAATCACACGGCGTCTGTGATGTTCAAGGGCGGCTACAAGGGCGTGGATGGTCACGAGAATCTCGACGGCGGCACGTTTCTCTTCGACGCGCTCGGCACTCGTTGGGCCGACGATCTCGGGCGAGACTCCTACTCGCTCGCCCAGGTGGGCGGCACCAACTACGGGGCCTATCGCAAGCGGGCTGAAGGGCAAAACACGCTCGTGATCAACCCGACGGCCAATGACTATCTATCGAGCACAGACGCCAACGAGCGCGCCCTGAATGCCGACCAGGTCTACAAGGATGCAACGGGTAAGCCCGCCTATGCGCCTGTCGTGAAGAGCCTGTCCACCGACCTCGAGTCGATCGGCATCGTTGATCTCACGAACCTCTACTCAAAGATGCGGGTCTCGGCCGTGCAGCGGGGCTTGCGGTTCGACCGCACCGACGACAGCCTGCTCGTGCAGGACGAGATCACTGCCGCGAGTGGGCCGGAAATCTATTGGTTCATGCACGTGAAGGTCCCGTGGGCGACCCGGGCCAACAACTTCGTGATCAGCCCCGACGGCAAGACGGCGACGATCACGATCGGGTCGAATCGCCTGCAGTGCCAGATCCTCTCCGGCACGGGGGCCACCTTCAGCCTCATGGAGGCGAAGTCGCTGGCGTCGTCGCCGGTGGTCAGCGGCCAGTCGTCCAACAGCGGCTTCACCAAGCTCACGATCCGCTACACCGGCACCACCAACGAGCGGCTGTCGGTGTGGATGGTGCCGCTGCGGACCGGGCAGTCGGCCCCCACCACTGCACCGAGTGTGACGTCGCTCGCCTCGTGGGCGCCGCGGACAAACCGGCAGGCTTGGGTGGGCGACCTCGATGGCTACGCTTCGGCGTCGGCGGGCGATGCCGCAGTCGCACTGGCGGCGTGGTCGAGCCAGGTCACGGCGAGCACGGGCAAGGCAGCAAAGGGGCTCGACAGTGCGGCTGCCGACCGGATCGTGCCCGTCACGGTATCGATCCCGCTTAATCCGGGCGAGCAGGTCACGTGGGCCCGGCTCGTGGCAGGCGTCAAAGCCACGAGCGGGACGACCGGCGCGTCGGACCAGCTGTATTTCGATTCGACGGCCGGCCAGACCTATGCGAGCCTCGGCTGGGCCGCGCTCGATACGAGTGCGACCTCGCGCGAGATCACGCTCTCGTCCGCGCAACTCTCGAGCCTCCAGGACGGCACACTGAACCTCGCCTTCTCTCCCACTACGACCGTCGACTGGGTGCAGCTGCAATACACGACGCTCGACGCCACGCCCCCCACGGTCGCGCTCGCACCCTCGTCGCCCGGCACCTCGTCCACGGCTGTGGGCACGGTCACGATTGCGTTCTCGGAACAGGTGTCGGGCTTCGATCTCGCCGATCTTGCGCTCACGCGCGGCGGTGTGAGCGTTTCGCTGGCCGGCGCGACGCTCTCCACGCTCGACACCAAGACCTTCACGCTCGGCAATCTGACGGGGATCACATCGACCGCCGGCACGTACACGCTCGCGCTCGTGGCGGTCGGTTCGGGAATCACCGACTCGTCGGGCAATGCGCTCGCTGTGGGCTCGACCACGACGTGGACACTCAATTCGTCCGCACCGACGGCATCGCTCGCACCATCGGCGACCGGCACCACGGCCACGCCCGTGTCGAGCGTCACGGTGACTTTCTCGGAGGCGGTGAATGGATTCGGGATTGGTGATCTCGCACTCGTGCGAAATGGATCACCCGTGACACTGGCCGCGGCCACGCTCACGACGACGGACGACAAGACGTTCGTCTTCGGTAACCTCCTCGGCGTCACCTCGTCGTCGGGCACATATCAGTTGATGTTGGCGGCCGGGAGTGCCGGGATTACGAGCAAAACAGGCGTCGCACTCGTGCAGTCGGCTACGGCCACGTGGACGCTCGACCTCGTCGCTCCCATCGCCACGATCGACGTATCGGCGCCGGGCACCTCGGCGACACCAACGGACATGGCCACGATCACGTTTTCCGAGCCGGTCAGCGGGTTCGACGTGGCCGATCTCAGGCTCACGCGCGATGGGCAGAGCGTCTCGCTCGACGGCGCCACGCTCACGAGCGTCGATGGGCGGGTGTATTCGCTCGCGCTGGGCACGATCGCCTCGGTCACCGGAGCCTACGAGCTGTCGCTCACCGGGCCGGGCCTCGGCATCGTCGACGCGCTCGGCAATGCGTATGCATCGACGGTGTCCGCCCCGTGGACCCTGGAGACCGCCGTCACCGTCCCGACCGGCACGACGCTCGTCGACGCCACCGTTCGTGAGGGGAGCGAGCGGATCGTGAAGCGCGGCGCGGGGACGCTCGTCCTGACCGTTGCAGGCACGTTCACCGGCGGAACCGTCGTCGAGGAGGGTATGCTCGTGGTGCAGCACGTCGGTGCACTCGCGGCGGGAGCCCTCGAGGTGCGTGCCGGGGCAACGCTGCGGCTCGATGTCGGCTACGGCATCGTGAGCCTGTCGACGCTGGTGGTCGCATCGACGGCCCGGATCGACATGGGCACCGGTCAGCTCACGGTGGCGGCCGGTGGCTTCGACGAGGCAACGGTCCGCGCCCGGCTGATCGCCGGGCGAAGCGGTGGCAACTGGGCGGGAACGACCGGGATCGGCTCGTCCTCGGCCCCCGCCGGCAGCAATCGTGCCGTGGGGTACCGCGTGGCAGGCGGGGTACTTCGCCTGGCCTGGGCGGCATTTGGCGATGCAAACCTCGACGGCGTCATCAACTCGATCGACGTGTCGCTCGTCAACACGGCCCGTCGGTTCAACGCGGGCCCGGTGGCGGGCGTGAACTGGGCGAGCGGCGACTACGATTATTCCGGCTCGGTCAACAGCATCGACATCACCTTGATGAACAACACGCGGTTGTTCGGCAGGGGGTCATACCAAGCGGCTCCGGTGACGGTGACCTACACCCAGTCGAACGGCTGGAGTTCCGGGTTCAACGGCGACGTCACGATCCGCAACACCGGAGCTACGGCGATCAACGGCTGGACCCTGCAGTTCGACCTCGACGCCACGATCTCCAACATCTGGAACGCCACGATCGTGAGCCGCGTGGGCACGCGCTACACGATCACGGCCGCCGCGTGGAACTCCACGATCGCCGCCGGCGCCGAGATCTCGTTCGGCTTCCAGGCCGACGGCGTCGCCGGCGAGTCGCCGCGCAACCGCCGTTTCAACGGCCTGGTCGTCTGAGGGCATCGGCCATGAAGGCGACGACTTCCACCGGAAGTATGACCAGATGCTCCATCATCGCCTCGGCCGCGGTGATGCTTCTCACGTCTCCTGCAGCCGCCCAAGGCCTCCTGACGCTCGACAACGGTGCCATCCGGATCGGTGTCGATACGACCAAGGGCGGCTCGATCGTCCTGCTGCAACGATCTGGCACCGCGGGCACCAATGGCAACGTGATCAACTCGTATGATCTCGGCCGCGAGGTGCAGCAGTCCTACTATTCCGGCCCCGACGATTTCCAGCCGGCTGGGACGACCCAAAACCCGAGCTGGAGCCCCTGGGGGTGGAACCCGGTGCAGGCCGGAGACGCCTACGGCAATGCGTCGCGCGTGGTCGCCTCCTCGACGACGGGCGGCGTCCTCTACACGAAGACGATCCCCAAGCAGTGGGCGCTGCAAAACGTCGACTCCGAATGCACGATGGAGCAGTGGATCTCGATCAGCGGCAGCGTGGCGACGGTGCGTAATCGGCTCACCAACGCCCGCAGCGACACGACGCAGTACGCCGCGTTCACGCAGGAACTGCCGGCGATGTATACGCGGGCCACGCTCACGCAACTCAAGACCTATGCGGGCACCCAGCCCTTCACCGGAGGCTCGCTCACGACGATGCCCAACGCGCCGCCACCCTCGTGGGGCGGCTTTCGGGGCACCGAGGGATGGGCCGCCTACGTGGACACCAATGATTGGGGATTGGGCGTCGTGCTCCCCGGCAACGTGAGCTTCAAAGGGGGCTTCTTTACGAGTGGCACGGCGACGCTGCCAACGAGCCCGAGCACGGGCTACATCGCCCCCTTGCGGTCGGAGATCCTCGATCACAACATCGTCTATGACTACACCTACCACCTCGTGCTCGGCACGGTGGCCGACATCCGGGGGTTCGCGATTGCGAACAAGCCGGATCTCAACCCGGACTACCAGTTTCAGGGCACGCGGGCCGGCTGGACGTACAAGGGCGCCGCGTCAGACACCGGGTTTCCGGTCACCGACCACCTGACGGTGACCATGAACGGCAGCGATCCGCAGATGTGGAGCCCGGAAACCACGTTTCAGGCTGCCGACGTGCCGAAGCTCTACGTGCGGGCCGCCTACGCGCTCGCCAGCGGGTCCACCGCCACGGCACAGGTGTTCTGGGAGCGAAACAACGGCGCATCGCCCATCAGCGCGACGAACAGCAAGACGCTTTCGGTGGTGAACGACGGGCAGTATCGCATTTACGAGATTGACGTGTCGTCCACGGCGTCGTGGACGGGCCAGATCTCCCGGCTGCGGTTCGACCCCGTCACGTCTGCTGCAGCGGGCAGTTCGATGGACATCCAGTTCATCTCGGCCTCCTATCCGACCACGATCACGATCGACGTGGCCAGCGGCACGCAGACGCAGGTCGAGGCCCGTAATGCGTTTCTCACCGGCACTTTCGGGATCGCGAAGACGGGCACGGGCATGCTCACGCTCACCACGTCGAACACGTTCACGGGTGACACGCAGGTGATGGCTGGTGGTCTGCGGCTCGGCCACGCCGCGGCGATCGTCAACAGCACGTTCGACACGCTCTCCGGCAGCGCGGGCAGCCTCTCCTTTGGCACGCTCACGAGCGCGACATTCGGGGGGCTCTCAGGCTCCAACGGCCTCGTGCTCACGAACTCGGCCACGACGCCCGCCGCGGTGGCGCTCACCGTGGGCGGCAACGGTCGCTCGACAACGTTCGCTGGCGGGCTCTCCGGCCTCGGGTCGCTCACGAAAACGGGAACGGGAACGTTGACGCTTGCGGGGAGCAACTCGCTTGCTGCGCCCTATCGTGTCACGGCGGGACGACTCGAACTCGGCGTGGCGAACACGCTTGGCGGCAGCGCGGCGGTCGTGATGGCACCGACGAGCGGCACTGCGACGTTCGACTTGAATGGCTTCAATCAGAGCCTCTCCAGCCTCTCCACATCGGGCTCAGGCGGCATCGCCGTGATCGACATGACCGATTCGAGTGGCATGGCCACTCTGACCGTAGGCAGCGGTAACCTCACCGAAACGTTTGCCGGCCGACTGCAAAACTCCGTGGCCGGTGGCAGCCTCGCCTTCACGAAGATCGGCACGGGCACGATGACGCTCTCCGGCATCGACTCGGCGCTTGGCGGCACCGTTGCGGTGAACGGCGGCCGACTCGTGATCAACCCTGGAGCAGGCGGTCGCTTCTCGGCGAGCGGCAAGCTGCAGATGGCAGCGGGCGGCGGGGCGAGCGCGGTGCTCGAGATTCTCTCGGGCAGCAACACGCTCTCGTCGGCGGGCATCGGAGCGATCGGTGACGCAAGCGGCACCTCCACGCTCGACGTCAAGGGCGGGGCGACGACGCTCGCGATGACGTCGGCGCGGATGCTCGTCGGCAACAAGGGCAGCGGCGCGATCAACGTGTCGGGAGGCTCGTTGACGTTGTCGGGCCCGAACGACCTCGTCATCGGCGGCGACACGCAGTTCGCCGCCAACAACGCATCGGGCGCGATCACGGTAAGCGGGGGCACGCTCTCGATCACGGGCTCAGGGGCACTGCGAATGGGCGTGAACGTGACGGGCACCGTGGGCTCGACCTCCGGGGCGCGCGGCACGGCGAACCTCGACGGGGGCGTATTCGAGACATCTCGCGCCTTCTCGATCGGCACCGGCAGCGGCACGATGAACTTCAACGGTGGCACACTGCGGGCGCTCGCGTCGAGCACGAACTTCATCGCCGTGACGGCGGCGCGGGTTGGCCCGGGCGGCGCGGTGCTCGACACGGGGGCGAACACCGTCTCGATCGCCCAGCCACTCGTCACGAGTGGCAGCAGCTCGGGCGGACTCACGAAGCTCGGGGCGGGCACGCTGCGGCTTACCGGAAGCAACACCTACACCGGCCCCACGCAGATCGCAGCGGGCACGCTTCGGATCGACGGCAATCAGTCGGCTGCCACGGGCGCGGTGACGGTGACGAGCGGGGCAACGCTCGGCGGTACGGGAACGGTGGGGGGCAGCACGACGATTCAATCCGGCGCCACGCTCGCGCCCGGTGCGAGCTCGGGCACGCTTCTGTTTTCGCAGGGGCTCACCTGGAACTCGGGTGGCAACTACAACTGGCAGGTGCTCGACGCCGGCGGCACGGCGGGCAGTGCCGGCGGCTGGGACCTCGCGACCGTGGCCGGCACGCTCTCGATCGCGAGCACGTCGGCCGATCCGTTCCGGATCAACCTCTGGAGCCTCTCAGGGATCTCGCCCGACGTGAGTGGCAGCGCCGCGAACTTCGACCCGACGAAGTCGGCTACGTGGCGGATCGCGAATGCCACAGGCGGAATCACGGGCTTCGCAGCCGACAAGTTTCGGATCACGACGGCCGCCACCAACGGCACGGGTGGGTTTGCCAACGACACGTCCCGGGGCACGTTTCGTGTCGTGCTCTCGGGAACCACGGGGCTCGACCTCGTGTTCACGCCGGCGACCACGCTCACGTGGTATGGCAACGGCGTGAATCCGGGCGGCAGCGGCGCGTGGACGACGAGCGGCATGAACTGGTTCAACGGCCAGGACGTAGGCCCCTGGGTGCCGCAGGCCACGGCCGTGTTCAGTGGCACCGCGGGCACGGTGACGGTGGGCGGAGGCGTCACGGTGGGGGCGGGCATGCAGTTCACGACGCCGGGCTACGCGGTCAACGTGGCGTCGGGCACGCTCGTGCTCGCGTCGGGAAGCGTGTCGGGCAGCCCAGCCCTCGGGGTCAGCGGAGGTGGCCTCGTGAGCCTGCCCGCCGACCGGCGCGAGATCGTAAACCTCTCGGCCCTCGCGATCGATCAGGCGACGGGTGGGAAGCTCGACATCGGCACGAGCCGGATCAACGTGGCCCCCGGCGGGATCGTGGAGGCCGACCTACGGGCCGACCTCCTCGCGGGCCGGGGCACGGGCTCGTTCTCGGGTACGAGCGGGATCATGACGACCGGGCCCAAGGCGTCGGCGGGCTCGACGAACCCCGTTGTGGGCTACCGCGTACTCGCGAGCGGCACGGCGGTCGTGGCCTGGGCGGCGGCGGGCGACGCGAATCTCGACGGCGTGGTGAACAGCAGCGATGTCACGCTGATCAACACCGCGCGGCTCTACGGCAAGGGCAACGTGGGGGCGGCCTGGTCGCAGGGCGACTTCACCTACTCGGGGAGTGTGAACAGCACCGACGTGCAGTCGATGCTCAGCGCCCAGCTCTACGGCAAGGGGTCGTACCTGCCGGTTGTGCAGGGTGCCAGGCTGGCGATGGCGCTGGGAAGTGCGGCCGATGGTTTCGGGCTGGGCGACGCAGCCCTGCCGGGCTTCGCCGCCGTGCCGGAGCCGGGAGCGTGGGGCCTTGCCGTTGCGGGCCTGGCCTGCATGTGGCTTGCTCGGTGGCGCAATTTCATGTGACACGCCGGGAAAAACCTTGTAGCGGGATGCAAGTCGACGTAGAGTGCGAAGGTCGGGCTGGGAACAATTCCTCGCCCGTCTGCACGTTTTCGAAAGGGAAGCTACTGACCTCGTGCGAGATTCGTCGCGGCGCGACCAGCTGACAATGCTGCATCGTTCTGTTGGGACGCACTCGAGGAAGTGGCTTCTGGCTCACGCTGTTCTCAGCCCTTTCCCGTGCGGTGTTCCACGATTCTCCACGAGCGTCCAGAGGAGAGGAAACCATGAGAGTGAAGATTTGTTCCGTCGCGCTCGCGTGTGCCCTCGTCAGCGGCATGGCTACCCAGGCCATCGCGGTGCCAATCGTCAACGTCTACTACAACTCCACGACGGGTAACCTCGCGCTGCAAAACACCACTGCATCGACGGTGGGTCTGCTGAGCTACCAGGTGCTCACGATCGGCAGCGGCGACATCGGGCCTGCGGCGCCCGGAGGACAGGGGTATCTGACCGGCAGCGCAGCCCTGTTTCCGACGCCGATGCCTTCGTTCACGACGTCGAACACGGAAGCGGGCGTGAACGGCATGTTTTCCGAGATCTTCGCCGGCAACCTGAGCAGTACCGCCCTCACGCTGGCCGCCTACCCGGGGTGGAGCGAATCGAGCCCGCTCGGTCCGGCGGGCTCGTTCTTCAGCCTCGGCAACGTCGCCGCCCTCGGGATGACGCAGGCTGATCTGAACAACCGGTTCATCACGGTGCCCGATTTTTCACCGGGCGGGGTGACGGGCGCGGGTCAGTTTCTATTCTTTTACGAAACCTCACCGGGCAACTTTTCGACCGGCACGCTTGGCGACGTGGTAGCCCTCGTCCCGGAGCCCGGCTCGCTTGCCTTGGCCGGCATGGGGTGTGTCTCGGTGGCGTGGCTCGCCATGCGGCGTCGTCGCAGGCGTTGATCGCTCGAAAAAGGGCTTTCGGGCGCACGTCGTCGACGGCCAGGCCCGCCGCGGTGATTTTGCCCGCAATGCGATCGGCTTCGTTGCGGGCAACGAGAGCATCGGCACCAACCCCGGCCCCGGGTCGGGGGCCGTCTTGATCAGTAGCACGAATTTCGGCGCCGTCTTTTCGAAGATCCTCATGGGAAGCGACGGCATGATCGTGTCGGTCGCCAGCGGGCAGGGCGCAATGATCATGAGCCGGCTCGGTTTGCTCGACTGCGATCCGGTGCTGGTCATTGGCCGGCTGCTGCTCATCCAGAAAGCCGTTTTTTTGTACGCTACTGCTGCAGGAGGCCCTCGCCTGCGACAAGGAGACGAGCGACCGATGGATCCCAGGACCACTCACGCCCGCAAGGAATACGAGCAGGCCGCCCTTGACGAGGCCTCGGTGGAGCGCGACCCCATCCGGCAGTTCGCTGCCTGGTACGACGCGGCGGTCGCGGCCGGTGTGCCGGAGCCGGAGGCCATGACGCTCTCTACGGCCACACCCGACGGCCGGCCATCGGCCCGGGTCGTGCTCCTGCGCGGGTTCGACGCCCGCGGTTTTTGTTTCTTCACGAACTACGAGAGCCGCAAGGGGAGGGAACTCGGGGCGAACCCCCACGCCGCCGTCACGTTTCACTGGGCCGTGCTCGAGCGGCAGGTGCGGATCGAGGGCCGCGTGGAGCGGACGACCGCCGCCGAGTCCGATGAATATTTTCACAGTCGCCCGAGCACGTCGCGGATCGGGGCCTGGAGTTCGCCGCAAAGCGAGGTGATTCCGGACCGGGCGGCGCTGGAAGCACTTTTCACCCGCTATCGCACCGAGCATCCCGACGAAGCGGCGATCCCACGGCCAGATCACTGGGGTGGCTTCCGGATCGTGCCCGAGCGGATCGAGTTTTGGCAGGGTCGGCCGAGCCGGCTTCACGACCGGCTCTGCTTCCGCCGTGCAAGCGACGGCGGCTGGACCCTGGAACGACTCGCGCCCTGACTACCGCGGCGAAACGCTGCGGCCGGGGGACACTGTGCCCCCCGGCCGCGCTGGTCGTCGCTCAGCGGACTGCGATCGCGATTCAGGTGGTCGCAGGCTTCTTGAGGAAGCTGACGATCAGGGGCAGCAGGGCCCCGACGATCGCCGAGAGGCCGCCCGTGCCGGCGAGGCTGTCGGTGCCGCCGACGAGTGAGCCGATGGCGGGCACGAGCATCGGCAGGATCTTGCCGCCGAGGCCGCCGCCCACGAGCCCGAGCACGGTGTTGAGCATCGGGCCGAGGTTGCGATTCTTGAGCAGCGCACCGACCACGTTGCCACCGGCACCACCGGCGATGAGGCTTACGATCCAGCTGATGATTTGGGGATCCATGTGAAAACCGTCCTTTGCGAAAAAAATGGGAACTCCGTGGCCCGCACCCTCCGCCGGGAGCGGTTCACAGAAGATGAGTTGCCGCCGGGCCCCCGCGTGTCACACGACGGGCTGAAAAATTTTGGATTCGCGGTGCGAAGCCGGCGACCCTGCCGGTAGTGACGGTCGTGCCGGAGCCTTCCCGGTGATCGTGGGGCCGGAACCGCCGCTTCGTTATCAACAGGGCTGTCATTTCTTCAGCCGCTCGCAGAAGATGAGGCTCTGGTGGAGCAGGCGCCCGCGGTCGTGTTCCTGAGTGATCGCAACGGCATCGTGTGCTGTGGCGGTCGGTGGACCAGGCATCCCGTGATGCCGACGCCCGAACCTGCCTCTGACAGGATGTCGCATGCCTGCCCTCGCCGCTCGAGAAACCCTGCAGCCGAATCGGCGGGGTGTGTTGCCAGACTCCGTCCGCCCCTACCGCATCCGCTGGCGATACGCCGTCGTCATCGGTCTCGTGCATGTGTTGGCCTGCCTCGCCTTGCTGCCAGGGCTGTTTTCCTGGACGGGCGTCGTGGCCTGTGTGCTCGGCGTGCATCTCTTCGGAGCGGGCATCAATCTTGGCTATCACCGGCTGCTCACGCACCGCAGTTTCCGCACGCCGAGATGGGTGGAATACGCACTCGCGTCGCTGGCCATCTGCAGCCTCGAAGATACGCCCGTGCAATGGGTGGCGGTGCACCGCATGCATCACGCCCACTCCGATGATGTGCCCGACCCCCATTCGCCGCTGGTGACCTTTCTGTGGTCGCACCTGGGCTGGCTCCTGATGGTGAATCCAGGCATCGACACCCTCTCCTTCCGAGAGCGATTCGCCCCCGACCTGCTTCGTGACCGCTTCTACTTCACTCTCGAAAAGCACGGCTACCTCCAGGTGGCGATCGCGCTCGCCCAGGTGCCGATCTACTTTCTCGCCGGCTTCCTGGGCGGCTGGCTCACCGGCGGCATCGACGAGGGCGTGCGGCTCGGGGCGAGCGTCGTGGTGTGGGGCGTGTTTCTGCGGATCGTGCTCGTGTGGCACATTACCTGGTCGGTGAATTCGCTCAGCCACCTGTTCGGCTACCGCACCTACGAGACAGGCGAGGGGAGCCGCAACAACTGGCTCGTGGCCCTGCTCGCGGTCGGCGAGGGCTGGCACAACAATCACCACGCCGATCCGACGGCCGCCAGCGTGCAACACCGCTGGTGGGAGATCGACATCTCGTACTACGAGATCAAGCTCCTCGAGGCCCTCGGGCTGGCGACGAACATCGTCAAGCCCCGGCATCTGCGGGCCGGCCACGAAGTGCCACAATAAGTCGGGGCGACACGATTCGAACGTGCGACCTCTACGTCCCGAACGTAGCGCTCTAGCCAGGCTGAGCTACGCCCCGAAGTGTGTCGCCGAATGGGTCGGCGGCACGAGGGAACTCGCGCGATTCTACCGGGAGCCGCGTCGCGGAACAACGCCTGTCGGTGCGGTCCGCGAACCCGGGGCGAAACGTCACTTCGCCAGCGACACGCACACGAGCTCGCGGTCGTTGCGGGCGAAGATGCACCGGCCCGCGAATGCCGGGTGGCTCCAGACGACCTCGCGCCCAAAGCACTCATTCGTGGGGTCGAGGAGGTGCTGCCGGCCGACTTCGACGTAGCCCGTGGACGAGAGCGTCGCCAGGATCAGGTCGCCTGTCTCGCTGAAGATCCACGTGCGGGTGGACGCCACGGCCGGGCTGCCGGCCGGCTCGTGCCGCACGAGAAACGCCGTGCCATGCTTGCCGCGGCGGGTGCCCCCCAGCGTGGCGTCGGGCGTTTCCCAAAGCCGCTTGCCCGTGGCCACGTCGACGGCCGTGAGCATTCCTGTGTCGCAGTCACACCCGTAGAGCACGTCCCCAGCGATAAAGGGTGTGCTGTTGGCGCAATAGACGGCCGACTTCGGCTCGCCCCGCCAGAGCACCGTTGCCTCGGGCTTGTCGGCCGCGAGGGCAAACAGCGCTCCCACGCGGCCGATGCCGCTCGCGAAGAGCACGCGGCCCTGCTTCGTGTCGGCTACCTGCGGGGCCATGATCGACATCCCATACATCGGCTTGAGCGGCTGCGACCAGAGCACGCGGCCCGTGGCCGGCTCGAGAGCGTTGAGCTTGTCGGCGTCCCAGATCACGACCTGCCGCACGCCGGCGCTCTCGATCAGCGTGGGCGGGCAGTAGCCGCTCTCGCTCGCGGAGAGCCCCCGCCACAGTTCCTGGCCCGTGTCCTTGTCGAACGCGACGGCCACGCTTCCCGGGCCGCCCACGAGGCAGATGAGCCGCTTGCCGTCGACGAGCGGGTGGCCACAGAAGCCCCAGATCGGCGTCGGGGCGCCGTAGTCCTGCTTGAAATCCTTCGTCCAGGCGACAGCGCCCGTCACTGAATCGAGGCAGACGAGATTGCCCTCGGCGCCGAGCGCATACACCTTGCCGTCGGCCACGGTCGGCGTGCAGCGCGGGCCGGAGGCATACGAGATCGCATACGGGCAATCGTATTCATGCTTCCAGAGCAGCTTTCCGGTCTCGGCATCAAGGCACAGGACGCGCTCGCGGCCGGCGAGCTCCGTGCGGTCGTTCGGCGCATTGGCGAGGTCGCCCGCGGGCCGGTCGTAATCGGTGAGATAGACGCGACCGTCGGCGACGGCGGGTCCGGAGTAGCCGCCGCTCACGGGCACCCGCCACTTCACGGGCAGGCCGTCGGTGGGGATCGCGCTCACCACGCCCGCCTCGCGCCACACGCCGTCGCGCTCGGGCCCCATCCACTGCGGCCAGTCATCGGCGCGGGTGACACCCATGGCAAGGCTAAGCACGACAATTGTGGGGGCGACGCGATGCACGGGTGCTACGAAGGGTTTCGTGTAGAGTATTGCTTGAAGAATGCCAGTGCCGCTTGTTTGTCAGCACGGCTACTCGCGATCGCCATGACACAGTCCGCAAACACCATCTGTTCGGCGGCCAAGGTCCAGCCATTCATCTCGAGAAATACGCTCGCTGCGGCGGCACCGACCCGCTTGTTGCCATCGACAAACGGATGGTTGGCTACGAGGTGGAAGCAATATGCCGCCGCCATGGATGGTATGTCTGCGTGAAGGTATTCGCCGCCGAATGTGGCCTCAGGCATACCAAGTGCGGATTGCAATAACGCGAGTTCACGAACGCCAAGGGAACCACCGTATCGATGGATGACAGACTCGTGGATGGCAAGCACTTCGCCAAGTGTCAAGAAGACAGGTGCCACGCGGTCACTCGGCGAGCTTTTGTAGCGTGAGGCCGAATCGGTCGTGCGTCAAAGCCAACGCCCGCTCGAACAGCGCCTTTCGCTTCAGATCGATGCTGGCGGTCACGATCATCGTGGTTCCGGAAAATGCGACCTCGACAGGCGTCTCCTCGTCGATCCCGTGAGCGGCAAGGGTCGCCCGATCGATGACCAGTGCGAGCCCGTCGTGGTGCTTGTGCAATTTCTGGATCATGGCGCTCTCTCGACGCGTGGCTATCCGCATGGACGCGACGCTCTTGGAAGATCATATCACACAGGCATCGCCGCCGGCACGGGCAGCTCTACGGCCACATCCACTCCGGCGGGACGCCAGTCGACGATCTCCATCTCGGCGGTGCGCCGGCCGCGAAACTCGTTGATCTTGGGCTTGAAGGCCACGTGGAACGGCTGACCGGGCGGCGGCAGATGGTCGAGCCACTCGGCGCCGCCGAAGGCCACGCCGCGCACCTTCGCGCCGTGCTGCACGAGGTTCATCGAGAGATGACGGGCGCCGCCGCCGATCGTGCGCGGCGGTTCCGCAAGGCTCACGCTCGTGGCACAGAGCAGCGGCCGGCGATTGGCCTGGCCGAACGGGGCGAGCTGCTCGATCTGCCGCACCGTGTCGAGCGTGAGGCCGGCGAGCGTGGCTTCGCCGTCGAGCGTGAGCTGCGCTTGCCGCAGTGCGGCCGGGAGCCGCGCGGCGACCTCCGCGAGAAACTGCTCGCGGAAGGCATCGATGTGCACGTCTTCGACCCGCAGGCCCGCGGCTGCGGCATGGCCGCCGCAGGTGACGAGATGCTCGCGGCAGGCGATGAGCGCGGCATGCACGTCGAACCCCGGCACGCTCCGCACGCTGCCCGTCGCAGGCCGGCCCTGGAGCGAGTCTTGGGCGATCATCACGACCGGCCGATGAAACTTCTCGGCAAGGCGGCCGGCCACGATCCCGATCACGCCCGCATGCCAGCCCCGGTCGGCGAGCACAAGGGCTGGATCGGCTTCCGGGTCGAACCGCTCGCGGGCCTGTTTCGTGGCCGCCAGGAGGATGCTGCGCTCCTCCGTCTCGCGCTGGGCGTTGAGTTCGTGCAGGTAGTTGGCGAGGCTCGCAGCCCGGGCCTCGTCGGTGGTCGTCAAGAGTTCGATCCCACAGGCCGCCTGGCCGAGCCGGCCCGCGGCGTTGAGCCGCGGCGCGAGCCGGAAGGCCACGTCTTCGCTTTCGAGCTGCGATTTCTCGTCGAGCTTGGCGAGTGCGAGGAGCCGGGTGATCCCCGGGCCGCCCCGCTTCCGCAGGCACTCGAGACCGTGCTTCACGTAGATCCGGTTTTCATCGAGCAGCGGCACGACGTCGGCCACCGTGCCCAGGGCTGCGAAGCCCATCCCCTTGAGAAGCATTTCGCGGAGCCGCGGCGTGACCTGCTTCGCGCCACACGCCCTGGTGGCGATCGCCCAGGCGAGTTTGAACGCCACGCCGGCGCCGCAGAGTTCGCCGAAGGGGTAGGCCGTGCCCGGAAGCCGCGGGTGGACGAGCACGGCGGCCTCGGGGAGCGTGTCGGCGAAGGTGTGGTGGTCGGTGATGATGAGCTCGAGGCCGAGCTCCCGGGCATGCCGGGCCTCGGCGACGCTCGCGATGCCGCAATCGACCGTCACGACGAGGCTCGCGCCCTGGGCGGCAAGAGTCGCGAGGGCCTGGGCGTTGAGACCGTAGCCTTCTTCGAGCCGGTCGGGCACGTACCAGGCGGCGTTGGCATCGAGCGCGTCGAGGCACTTGATCAGGATCGCCGTCGCGCACATGCCGTCGGCATCGTAGTCGCCGTAGACGACGATCTTTCTGCCCGCCTGTGCGGCCGCCAGGATCCGGTCGGCGGCCTCGGCCACGCCGGGCAAGAGATCCGGATCGCGCAGGTCGGCCATCGTGCCCGACAAGAAGGCTTTGACGTCGCCCGCGCCGGTGAGCCCGCGGGCCGCGAGCAGCCGGGCCACGATCGACGACACGCCGGCCGACCGCTCGAGCCCGGCGACGAGCGCCTGATCGTGGGGCTGAATGTGCCAGCGCTTGGGCATCGGCCGACTCCCTGCAAAACGAGCCGCGAGTATAGGGGATCGGCCGACCGCGACGGATGGTATAGTGCCGGCCCCGCAAGGTTGCGGGGCTCGAGCTCCCTGGAGGTCACTGATGTCGGTCGCTGATCTGCCGCTCCCCACGCTCCCGCCGAAGCCGAAGCGGAGTGACATCCCGCAAGACAAGGTGCTCTGCGAATACTGCACGGCCAAGTGCTGCCGCTATTTCGCCCTGCCCTTGGAGACGCCGACCACGCGCGAGGAGTTCGAATACATCCGTTGGTTCCTGCTCCACGACCATGCCACCGTGTTCACCGAAGACGGCGACTGGTATGTGTGCGTGCACACCGAGTGCAAGCACCTGCAGGCCGACCACCGCTGCGGCATCTACGACACGCGGCCGCAGATCTGCCGCGAATACACGACGAAAGACTGCGAATACGAAGACGACTGGGTCTACGACCAATATTTCGAGACGGCGGAGCAGGTCGAGGAATACATGGACGCCGTGCTCGGCCCGGGCGGCCAGGAGATCGGCGACGGCCGGAAGCGCAAGAACCGCCGCACGAGCATCCGCGGCCCGAAGCCGGCCCTCCTCCCGATCGTGTCATGATCGAGCCGCGCACGCTGAAGGGGTTTCGCGATCATCTGCCCGCGCAGGCGTTGGCCCGCGAGCGCATTCTCGACGTGGCCCGGCAGGTCTACCGCTCCTTCGGCTTCGCCCCGATCGACACGCCGGCGCTCGAATACCTCGAGATCCTCACGGGCAAGGGGAGTGCCGAGACCGACAAGCAGCTCTATCGCTTCACCGACCACGGCGGCCGCGAGGTCGGCATGCGGTTCGACCTCACGGTGCCATTCGCGCGTTTCTGTGCCCAGCACATCGCGAGCCTCGGCACGCCATTCAAGCGATATCACATGGCCACGGTGTGGCGCGGCGAAAACACGCAGCGCGGCCGCTACCGCGAGTTCATGCAGTGTGATTTCGACACGATCGGCACCACGAGCCCCGTGGCCGACCTCGAGACGGTGCTCGTGGTGCACGATCTCTTGGCCGCGATCGGGATCGAGCGGTTCACGATCCGCATCAACGACCGCCGGGTGCTCGGCGGTGTGCTCGCTTCACTTGGCCTCGCCGACCGGGCGACCGACGTGCTGCGGTCGCTCGACAAGCTGGGCAAGGCGACGCGTGACGCCGTGAAAGCCGAGTTGATCGGCCACGGCGTGGTGGCCGATGCGGTCGAGAAGCTCTTGAAGATGGCGGAGCTGTCGGGTTCGATGGCCGACGTGCTCGCCGGGCTCGAGAGCCTCGTCGCCGATTCCGAGAGCGGGCGGGCGGGCGTGGCTGCGCTCCGGGCAATCCTCGACGGCGTGCAGGCGGCGGGCGTCGCCGAGGGCCGTGTCGTCGTCGATCCGTCGATCGCCCGCGGCCTCGACTACTACACAGGCATCGTGCTTGAAAGCTTCCTCGACGACCTGCCCACGCTCGGCAGCATCTGCTCGGGCGGCCGCTACGACAATCTCGCCGGGCTGTACACGAAGCAGGCGCTGCCCGGAGTCGGGGCATCGCTCGGCATCGACCGCCTGCTCGCCGGCCTCGAGGAGCTCGGCAAGCTCTCGGCAGTGGAGACGCCGGCCGAGGTGTTTCTCGTGTTCTTCGACGAGGCACATCTCGCCGACTACCTGCGGGTCGCGTCGGCCCTCCGTGCGGCCGGCATGGCCGTGGAATTTTTTCCCGAGGCAAAGCGGGTGGGGCAGCAGCTCAAGGTCGCGGCCAAGAAGGGCTTTCCGGCGGCGCTCGTCATCGGCAGCGATGAATTCGCCGCAGGTACGGCCCAGTTCAAGAACCTGGCCACGCAGCAGAGCACGACGATCGATTGGCATGGCGACCTGCACGTGCTCGTGGATGCCGTGCGTTCGCAGATGGTTTCACGCTGACGCGAATCGGCAACTCAGACAGGCTGAAGCCTGTGCTACAGGGTCCGCTGGAGGGCGGCGAGATCGGCGGCAACGGTGGCGGCATCGGCGGGGCGGGCGGCTTTGTCGTGGGCGATGAGCCGCATCACGAGTCGGGCGACAGGCTCGGGCACGTCGGGGGCGACGGTCCCGAGGTCGGCCGGCATGCCGCGGGCGATTGCCGCGAGCATCGACACGAGCGATGTGCCCTCGAACGGCAGCCTGTTGGCGAGCAACTCGTAGAGAATGACCCCCAGCCCGAAGAGATCGCTCTTCGCGTCGAGCGTGCCGCCCTCGATCCGCTCCGGCGACATGTAGGCGGGTGTGCCGACGATCGACCCATCGACGGTCACGTCGAGGCCATCATCACTGCCGGTGCGGGCCAGGCCGAAGTCGATGATCCGCACCTGGCCGTGCGGCTCCTGCAGAAAGACATTGTCGGGCTTGATGTCGCGGTGCACGAGCCCCTGGCGGTGGGCAGCCGCGAGCCCCTCCGCGATTTCGCGGCCGATGCGGAGCACCTCGGGGAGCGGGAGCGGGCCCTCCGCCTGTCGGGCCTCCTTGAGCGTGCGGCCGACGAGCAGCTGCATCACGATGTAGGGCAGGCCCTGTTCGTCGCCGACCTGGTGGATCGTCATCACGTGGGGGTGATCGACCGCCGCCGCCGCCCGGCCCTCGCGCAGAAATCGACGTGTCGCGGCGGGGTCGCGGGCCTTCGACGGATGAAGCACCTTGATGGCGACGTCGCGGCGGAGTTGCTCGTCGCGGGCCAGATAGACGCGGCCCATTCCGCCCCGGCCGATCAGCTGCACGATCGTGTAGCCACCGATCGTCGGCGGGAGCGAATCGTCGGCTGTCGGAGCGACGGGAGTCGCGATCGCCGGCTCGGCGCCGCGGACGACGTCGGTCGTGTCGGCCAGCGCCGCGTGGGTGGCGTGGGTCTCGTGAGCCAGGCGGCGGATCACGAACGAGCAGAACGGATCGCCGCGGTGCATGCACGAAGGCTCATCGATCTCGAGTTCCTCGTGGTAGTGCGCCGCGATACCGCGCATGAGCCCGCGGGCCAGCGGGCAGAGCTGCCGCTGTGAGCCGTAGATGAGATGCAGCTCGTCGAGCGCAGGCCGCACCGTCTCGAGCACCGGCGGCAGGGCGCCGGGATTTGCCGTGCGGATCATCGCGTGGATGATCGCTTCGGTGTGTTCGATGAGATCGAGCGTCTGCCACCCTGGGTCGACGTGACGGCCCGCCACCTTCAGGAGATGCGGGGCGAGAAAGTGGCCGAACTGCTCGAGCGTGTCGGGAAGTGAACGGCCGGTCGACTCGGCCAGCGCCTGGAGGAGCTCGACGGCCGCGGCATCGGGATAGACGCCCGACGGGAGGTAGCGGGTGGCACCCGTCGCCACGCTCGGACGCGCGCCGCGCGCCACGGTCTCCGCAAACTTCTGGATGTAGAAAAAGATCAAGCCGTGCACGGCTGCAGGTCTCAGCGAATCGAAGCGATAGGCCCCCCGGGGCACGTCCGCTCGTTGTACAGCATGAGACCGTGGATCGCATGGTAGAGGCCGCCGCACTCCACATCGACGTCGTCCGTCTGCTCGAGCAGGGTGACGAGCCGCTCCGCGGCGCGGGTCACCCACGGGGCGGCGAGGTCTTTGTCGTCGAGTGCGATCGTGAGCACTTCGAAGATGTGGCCGGTGGCGCCGAGGCGGGCGAACACGTCGGGCGAGGTGCCCGGTCGATCAAAGAAGTGTGTGGAGAAGCTGCCGTCGGCCTGCTGGAACGCCCGCGCCCGATCGATCGCGTCGGCAAGCCGGTCGGCTGCGGCGGCCCAGCCGCCGGTGAGCGGCGCGGCGGGATTCGCGCGGGCCTTGCGGTGGGCTGCCAGCGCGAGCGCCAGCCCTGTCAGCCGGTGAGCGCCGCCGCAGGCGCTCGAAGACAGGTCGGCGTCGGCCTCCATGTGGACGACCCGTTCGATCGTCCAGGTCGAGCCATCGGAGGCTTTCCAGGATGCGTCGGGGGGAAGGTAGGCCGTGAGCGCCATGAGCGTCCACGTCGCCTCACGGCCGGAGCGGATGTCGTGCTTCGCCTGCGCGAGCAGGTCGGCGAGCGTGAAGTCGCGGCCGGCGACGACGAGCTTCGTGTCGAGCGGGATGCCGCCGAGGCCGCATTGCGAGAGATAGCCGAGCCACTGATCGGGGTGGCCCTGGCCCGTCGTGCTTCCCTCCTCGACGACCGCGACGACGCCATGATCGCCCGGGCGGAGTTGCCAGCCGGTGATCCGGCCGCCGCCCAAGAGATACTCGAGCGCCGGGCTCACGCTCCCCTCGTGCGCGAGCGGAAAGTCGGGCCCGAAGGCCAGAATGCCGTGGACCACCTGCCAGGCACCGTGGACGGCGGCATCGAGCCGACGGGCGTTGCGAGCGTGGTTGACGACGGCCGCGATGCGGGAGCAGAGCGGCTCGGTCGCAGGCGATAGAGCGCCGGGTGGTGGTGCAGCCGGCGGTGGCGCCACGCCACAGCCCGCCATGGCCGCGCACCCGGCCACGAGCCAGAAGTAACGGTGCGGGCGGCGACACGGCGTGGAAAACGGACGAGCGAACATGGCCCCTCGGCGATACGTAGAGCTAGAATACACTCGCGGCTCGGGCTGCGCTGTTCCTGCCTGCCACGGCCGTCCCACGGAGTTTCGCCCCCCATGCCGATTTTCTTCGATCCGATGTACATGCTGGCCGTGGCTCCCGCGATGCTGCTCGCGATGTGGGCCCAGTGGCGGGTGCAATCCTCGTTCGCCGCGGCTTCGCACGAGCCCGCCCCGCTCACGGGCGCCGCCGCCGCGCGGCACATCCTCGATTCGGCCGGCGCCACCGACGTGGAGATCGAAGCGATCCCGGGGAAGCTCAACGACCACTATGATCCCCAGGCGAAGGTACTGAGGCTGTCGGAGGCCGTGTATGGCAGCCGCTCCCTGGCCGCCGTCGGCATCGCCGCCCATGAAGCGGGGCACGCGCTCCAAGACGCCCAGAGCTTTTCACTGATGACGATCCGCAACGCCGCGGTCAACGTGGCCAACATCGGCAGCGGCTTCGGGATCACGATGTTCGTGCTCGGCTTGATGATGCAGCTCGCGCCGCTGGCCTGGCTCGGGATCGCGCTCTTCGGCGGCACGGTGTTCTTTCAGCTTGTGAACCTCCCGGTGGAGATTGATGCGAGCAATCGGGCGAAGGCGCAGCTCGTGAATCTCGGCATCGTGCCCCCGGCGCAGATGTCGGGTGTCAACAAAGTGCTCAATGCCGCCGCGTGGACCTACGTGGCCGCCACGCTCCAGAGCATCCTCACGCTCCTTTACTACGCCAGCTATCTCACCAGCGGCAACAGCGACTCGGAAAGATAGGCAGGCTGCGGGCTTCCCGTCGGGCCTCGCGATCGCGCAAGGGTCAATCCTTGTAGCGATCGTGCCGATCATGCAGATGACGTGATCGAGGCTGACCTGACCGCCAGGAGGCTCCGCCGCATTCGCCCGTGCCTGACCGGACCAGCCGGAAGGCCGAGCAAGGGAAGCTGAAATCGTGCATCCGCGCCGCACGCACCGAGGACGGTGTGCCATGGCCCTGCTATGGACGTGGATCGCGGTCTGCGCGGAGTGCGGAGCGGCCGAGGTGCCCGCCGTCGATCTGGGCGATGCAGGAGATGTTGAAGTGTCGCTCCCCGACCCGAGCGGCGTGACCGCGGAACTTCAGAGCCTGCAGCAGCAGATCGACGAACTCAAGGCGGCAGCGAAAAAGAAGAGCGAGTCGAAGCCCAAGGACAAGCCCAAAGAGAAAAAACCGACGCTCACGATCTCGGGGCAGGTGCAGGGCGACATGGTCTATTTTGGCCAGGACGCGATCAGCCGCGATTCGGTGGGCGATCTTCAGGATGGCGCCCAGTTCCGCCGGCTGCGGATCATGGCCCGCGGGAAGGCGACCGAGCAGCTCGAGTACGCGCTGGGCGTCGATTTTGCGCTCGCCAACCAGCCGAGCTACATCGACAACTACATCGAGGCCCACGACCTTCCCTGGCTGCAGAACGTGCGGTTTGGCCACTTCTTCGAGCCCTTCTCGCTCGAACGAGTCACGCAGAACCGCAACAACACGTTCATGGAGCGGTCGCTCGTCGATACGTTCGCCCCGGCGCGCAATAGCGGCGTGATGGCCTACGGCACGGCCAATGATGAGTTCAACACGTGGCAGATCGGCACCTTCCGCACCAACTCCGACAACGTCGGCAACGACTCGTTCGACAGCGGCCAGGCCCTGACGATGCGAGGCACATGGCTGCCCTGGTGGGATGAGGCGAGCGACGGTGCCTACTATCTGCACCTGGGCAGTGCCTACAGCTATCGGGCGACCCAACAGAATCAGGTCCGCTTCCGCAACACCCCCGAAATCCGCAAGCAGCAGCCGGCGAACGTGTTCGGTCCCGTGGGCCCGCCCTCGCCGAGCAATTATCAACAGGGAGCGCCCGGCCCCTTCGCGCCGATCTTCGTCGACACGGGCAACATTCCCGCGAGCCAGTTTCAGCTCTTCGATCCCGAGTTCGCCCTGATTCTCGGGCCGCTCTCGCTGCAATCGGAATACGCCTTCGCGATCGTCGACCAGATCAATGGGCCCAACCTGTTCTTCAACGGCTACATGGCCCAGCTGAGTTACTTCCTCACCGGCGAGCATCGGCCCTACGACCGCAAAGCCGGCATTCACAAGCGGCTCGAACCGTTCGAGGATTTTCTCCGCGTCGGCAAGATCGGTGAACGCAAGCGGACAGGCCTCGGCGCCTGGGAGATCGCGGCCCGCTATTCGACGATCACCCTCAACGACAAGAACATCTCCGGGAACAATCTCACCGACTTCACGATCGGTCTCAACTGGTATCTCACGCCCTACGTCCGGGCGAAATTCAACTACATCCGGGCATTTCTCGAGGATCGAAAAGCCGGCAACAGCCTCACAGACGCCTACGGCGTGCGGTTTGACTACGACTTTTAGCCTGTCGCACGCGGCGACGGGATAATGCCCCCGGGTGGCACGATCGCCCCCGTGTGAGGAGGCGTTTGATGGCGTCAGAGGATCGAGCGAGCGAGGCCTGGCACGCCCTCGATGTGGCGGCGACGGCCGCACGCCTGGGGACCGATGCCGACCGTGGCCTGACCGAGGCAGAGGCGGCGCGACGGCTCGTTGCTTCGGGCCCGAATGAGATCGAGGCGCAGCCTGGAATCCCGTGGTGGCGGCGGCTCGCACGGCAGTTCCACCAGCTCGTGATCGTGATCCTCGTCGTGGCCGCCGTGATCGCCGGGCTGCTCGGCGAGTGGGCCGACACTGCGGCGATTCTGGCCATCGTCGTGATCAACGGCGCGATCGGCTTCTTTCAGGAAGAGCGGGCCCAGCAGGCGCTCTCCGCGCTCCAGCGGCTCGCCGCACCGCAAGCGCGTGTCGTGCGCGATGGCCTTGCCCGCGTCGTCGCCGCACGGGAGATCGTTGTCGGCGATCGCGTCGAGCTCGATGCGGGCTGTCAGGTGCCAGCCGACGCGCGGCTCGTCGAAGCGCACGGGCTGGCGGTTCAGGAGGCGGCGCTGACCGGCGAATCGCTGCCGGTCGTGAAGCGTGCTACGGAACGCCTGCCGGCCGATCTGCCGCTCGGCGATCGGGCCACGGTCGTCCACGCCGGCACGGTCGTGGCCGTGGGGCGGGGCGTCGGCCTCGTGGTGGCGACCGGGATGCAGACCGAACTGGGGCGGATCGCGGGCCTGCTTGACCGCGCACCGGCGGAGACCACGCCGCTCCAGCGCCGGCTCGACGAGCTCGGCCGCGTGCTCGTCGCCGTCTGTCTGGTGATCGTGGCCGTGATTTCCGGGCTCGAGCTGCTGCGGGCCGGCAGCGTGTGGGACGTGCTGCTGCGGTCGGTGAGTCTGGCCGTGGCGGCTGTTCCCGAAGGCCTGCCGGCCGTCGTGACGCTCGTGTTGGCGCTCGGCGTGCAACGGATGGTCGCTCGCAACGCCCTCGTGCGGCGGCTGCCGAGCGTGGAGACACTCGGGTGCGTGACGGTGGTCGGCTCCGACAAGACCGGCACGCTGACGCGCAATGAAATGACCGTGCAGGCCGTCGTCACCGGCACGCGTTCGTATCGTGTCTCAGGCACGGGCTATGCGCCGCGGGGTGAGTTTTCGCTCGAGCCGAGCGCACCGGGCGAGGCGGCTCCCACAGCCTGCGATCCGCGGCACGACGTGGACCTCGTGCAGATCCTCACGATCGGCGCCCGCTGCAACAACGCGGCCCTCCGGCCGGATGCGGATGGCGGCGATCGGTGGCAGGTGATCGGAGATCCCACGGAGGGCGCCCTGCTCGTCGCCGCCATGAAGGCGGGCGTCGTCCTGGACAATGCGGCGGAGCCCGTGGTCTCCGAGGTGCCGTTCGACTCGGAGCGGAAGACGA
>CAMAVC010000023.1 GCA_945861585.1 Planctomicrobium piriforme | reverse complement strand
CGCAGCGAGGTTTTCGGCCGTCGGCTCGGGCGGATGCTCGAACAGGCCGTCTGGCTCGGCGCCCGCGATCGTGCACTCGCAGCCGAGGTGCTCGAAGAGCAGCCGTGCGCCGCGGCTGCCGGCGCCATGCCCCGCGTCGAGCCAGACCCGCGGCCGGCGGCGGCGGATCGCTTCGACGTCCACGGTCGCCGCGACGAGGCTGACGTGAGACGGGCCGCCGTCGACGTCTCGCACGCTGCCGCGCACCGGACCGGTGGCTTCCACGCGGTCGGGAAGCGAGTGAAACCCGGCGAGCACGTGCGCCCCGTCGGCAGCCGGCAGCACGCGGCCCGCCGACGAGAAGAGCTTGAGGCCGTTGTATTGCGGCGGGTTGTGGCTCGCGGAAATCTGGATGCCACCGGCGGCCCGCTCCTCGCGCACGACGACGCCGACCGTCGGAGTGGCGGCAATACCGCAGTCGATCACATCGCGGCCGCTGGCCACGAAAAACTCGCGCAGGGCTGCCGCGAACAGCGGGCCGTGCGTGCGACCGTCGCGGCCGATCACGATCGGCCCCGGCGGCAGCGTGGCTGCGAACGCGGCGGCGTAGCGCGTTGCCACGTCGGGCGTGAGCGTCGATCCCACGACGCCGCGCAGCCCCGAAACGCTCACGATCAAGGTGTCGGCCATTGTGACTGCGGAGTATAAAACGGCCCCCTCGAAACCGGCCACCGCAGCCACGACGCACCTCCCGCAGGATCACCCCGATGACGCCGCCATCCCTCGCCCAACGCCTCGCCGCCATCGACGCGGCCCATGCCGCCGGCACGATTACCGACCACTCCGCCCGCACGATGCGGGCCTGGCTCACGGAGCCGCGGTATGCCGAGTTCGTGCCCGAATTGGCGGCGCGCATCGACGCCGGAGCCTGGAAGGAACTCGACGACGTCTACTGGACGGTGATCCCGTTCGGCACGGGCGGCCGCCGGGGCACGATGTATCCCGTGGGGTCGAACGCGATCAACGACCGTACGATCGGCGAGAGCGCCCAGGGCCTCGCCGACTACGTACGGTCGGTCGTCCCGGCGGGTGACACGCCCACCTGCTCGATCGCCTACGACACGCGGCACCGCTCCGAGCACTTCGCGAAGCTGTGCGCCGAGGTGCTCCTCGCCGCCGGCTTTCGGATCTTCTTTCTGCGTGGTTTTCGCAGCACGCCGGAGCTTTCGTTCACGGTGCGGGCCACGAACAGCACGTGCGGCATCATGGTGACGGCGAGCCACAATCCGCCGAGCGACAACGCCGTGAAGGTCTACTGGTCGGGCGGCGTGCAGGTGTTGCCGCCGCACGACAAGGGGATCATCGACCGCGTGATGACGGTCGACGTGGTGCGGCGCGCGAGCTTCGAGGCAGCCGTGGCCGACGGGCGAGTCACATTCGTCGAAGAGGCGATGGACAAGGCGTTCGTGGCGGCGGTGCTCGCGCAGTCGGCACCGGGACCACGCGATCTGTCCATTCTCTACACGCCGCTGCATGGCGTGGGGGCGAGCGCGGTCGTGCCCGTACTCCGCGGCGCGGGCTTCGAGCGGCTGCGCCTCTACGGGCCTCACGAAAAACCCGACGGCGACTTTCCCAACGTACCGGGCCACGTGGCCAACCCCGAGAATCCCGCCGTGCTGACCGGCCCGATCGAGGAGGCGAAGGCTCGAGGAGACGATCTCGTCCTCGCAAGCGACCCCGACTGCGATCGCCTCGGCGCCGCGGCACCGCTCACGCGGCAGCCCGGCAGCGCATGGGCCACGCTCTCGGGCAATCAGCTCAGCGCCCTGCTCTGCGACCAGGCGATCGCCGGCCGCAAGGCCCGCGGCCAAGGGCAGCCGGGCGACTTCATCGTCACGACGCTCGTCACGAGCGGCCTCGTCCGCCGGGTGGCGGAAGCGCACGGCCTGAAGGTCGACGACACCGAGCTCGTGGGCTTCAAATGGATCTGCTCCGCCATCGATCGCCTCGGGCCGGAGCACTTCGTGTTCGGCACCGAGGAATCGCACGGCTACCTCGCCGGCACGCACGTGCGCGACAAGGATGCCAGCGTGGCGGCGCTCCTGATGGCGGAGCAGACGGCTGTGCTCGCGGCGGCCGGCCGCACGCCGCATGAAAAGCTCGATGAACTTTTTCTGCGGCACGGCTGCCATCAGGAGCGTCAGATCTCGATCATGCTCCCGGGGGCCAGCGGCATGGATCGCATGCAGGAGATCATGGCGACGCTCCGGGCCAGGCCGCCGGCGGCGCTCGGCGGCCTCGACGTCGTCCGCACCCGTGACCAGGCGAGCCTGACCAGTTGGACGCCGGGATCACCGCCGACCGCCTACGAGGGCGTGAAGAGCGACCTCGTGATCTTCGATCTGGCCGGCCTCGAGGGCGCCGGCGCACTGCAGGCCGATGGCCGCTTCCCACCGCTCGCGAACGCCGTCGCCGCCCGCCCCTCGGGCACCGAGCCCAAGATCAAGTTCTACCTCTTCACGGCAGCCGCGCCCGCGGCCGCGCGTGAACTTGGAGCCACGAAGCAGGCGTTGACGGCCCGGCTCGATGCCCTGGAGCGGGATCTGCGAGCGCTCGTCGGCGTGTAGCCTCTACAATCGGTGCGTGGAACCACGCCCGCTCGACAGCACCGAATCGACGCCCGCCGATACCGACGCGGCCGCGGCGGCCCGCGACCGCTCGCTCGCCGCCGAGAAGGTCCGGGCATTTCCCACGACGCCGGGCGTGTACCTGATGAAGGATGCGGCAGGCCGCGTGATCTACGTGGGCAAGGCGAAAAACCTCCGCGCGCGGGCCGGCAGCTACTTCCTCAAGGCGGCCGAGCAGGATCGCCGCACTGCCGACCTCGTGCGCGAGATTCGCGACATCGACTTCCTCGAGGCCGAGAGCGAGGTCGACGCCCTCCTTCTCGAAAGCCGGCTCGTCAAGGACGTTCAGCCCAGATTCAACAGCGACCTCAAGGACGACAAGACGTTCCCGTACCTGCAGATCACGACCCACGAGGATTTTCCGCGGGTCGAATTTACACGCACGCCGCGGCGCAAAGGAGTGAAGCTCTACGGCCCGTTCACGAGTGCCGGGAGTCTGCGCGGAGCGATCGTCGTGCTGCAGCGGATCTTCAAGTTTCGAACCTGCACGCTCGACATCGACGCCGACGACGAACAATGGCGCTGGTTCCGCCCCTGCCTCCTGGCTTCGATCGGCCAGTGCACCGCCCCCTGCAACCTGCGCATCTCGAAGGAGGAGTATCGCAAGGACATCAACCGGCTGAAGACGTTCCTCGAAGGGGGCAAGAAGCGGCTCCTCGAGGAAATGCGCGCGGACATGGTCGCCGCGTCGACGGCGCTCGCCTTCGAGAAGGCGGCCCGGCTCCGCGACGAGATCCGGCTCCTGGAAACGCTCGACCAGCGGGGCGACCTCGAGGAGAACGTGCAGCCCGAGGTGTTCCTCGTCGATCCCAAGAAGGGTCTCGCCGGCCTGGAGAAGGTGCTCGGCCTGAAAAAAACGCCCCGCGTGATCGAGGGCGTGGACATCGCCCACCTGGCGGGCGACGAGACCGTGGCCAGCCTCGTGCAGTTCATCGACGGGCTGCCGTTCAAGCCCGGCTACAAGCGCTACCGCATCAAGACGGTCGACGGCATCGACGACTTCAAGAGCATTCACGAGGTCGTCTCGCGCCGGTTCGCACGGCTCGTCCGCGAAGGAGAGCCGCTGCCCGACATCTTCCTCGTCGACGGCGGCAAGGGGCAACTCTCGGCTGCGCTCGACGCCCTCGAGTCGCTCGGCATCGAGCCGCCGTGCATCATCTCGCTGGCGAAGCGCGAGGAAGAGATTTTCCTGCCGGGCAAGTCCGAGCCGTTGCGACTCTCCCGCGACTCCTTCTCGCTCCGGCTTCTCGAATACGTCCGCGACGAAGCTCACCGCTTCGCCCAGCACTACCACCACCTGCTGCGGGGCAAGCGATTCACTTCCGAGTAGCCGCAGCGCGGCCCCGAGATCTGGAGCCGAAGAGTGGCACTCTGCGGAACGCCTTGCCACGCATAGGCTTGCGACGCGTGCAAGCCACGGGGGTGGTGCGACACGGCAGGGAAAGCCGATTCCAGTGGTATGATCGAGGAGTCCGTTCGACGGGAACGTTCTTCTGGGATCAGTGCCGCCCTCTCACGGAGTGCCCTGCCATGACACGTCCGCGTCTTTCCTGCTCCGGCCCGTTCGCCGGCAACCGTCGAGAGTTTCTCCAGGTCGGCTGCCTCGGCGGCCTCGGCCTCTCGCTCGGATCGATGTTCCGGATGCAGGCGGCCCGGGCCGACGCGAAGTCGTTCAATCATTTCACCGGCACCGCGCAGAGCGTGATCCACATCTGGCTGCCGGGCGGCTGGGCGCAGCAGGAGACGTTCGATCCCAAGCCGCTCGCCCCGCTGGAGTACCGCGGCGAGATGGGCTCGATCGAGACGAGCCTGCCGGGCGTGCGGTTCAACGAGCTGCTGCCGAAGACCGCGCAGATCGCCGACCGGATCACGGTCGTCCGGTCGATGACGCACGGCGAGGCGGCCCACGAGCGCGGCACGCACAACATGTTCACCGGCTACCGCCCCAGCCCGGCGCTCACCTACCCGAGCTTTGGCAGCGTGGTCGCCCATGAACTCGGGCCGCGCGACCGCCTGCCACCGTACGTGTGCCTGCCCAACCTCCCTGCTCCCGACGCGGGCGCCGGCTACCTCGGGAGTGCCTACGGTCCGTTCACACTCGGCTCCGACCCGGCCAATCCGGCCTTCACGGTCCGCGATCTCGCCCTCCCCGGCGGCGTGGATCCCCAGCGGTTCGCCACGCGGCAACGCCTGCGCGACGCCGTGGGGCGGCACTTCCAGCGGCTCGAAAACACGGCCAACCTCGAGGCGATGGACGAGTTTTACTCGCGTGCCTACGACCTCGTGAGCTCCGCGCAGGCGCGGGCGGCGTTCGACATCCAGGCCGAGCCCGATACGGTGCGCGACGCATACGGCCGCAACGAGGCCGGGCAGCGGATGCTGCTCGCCCGCCGGCTCGTCGAGTCGGGCGTGCGGCTCGTGACGCTCTCGTACGGCGGCTGGGACATGCACCAGAAGATCCGTGACGGCATCACGAAGACGCTGCCGCCCTTCGACCAGGCCTACGCGGCGCTGATCCGCGACCTCGAGCGACGCGGCCTGCTCGACACCACGCTCGTGATGGTGTCGAGCGAGTTCGGCCGCACACCGAAGATCAATCCCGACGCCGGCCGCGACCACTGGCCAAAAGTGTTCAGCGTCGTGCTCGCGGGCGGCGGCGTGAAGCGCGGCCTGGTCTACGGCGCCTCCGACGCGATCGCGGCGGAGCCCGCCGACGCCCCGCTCACGGTCGAGGATCTGGCCACCACCGTCTACCACTGCCTGGGCATCGTCGCCGACAAGGAACTCGTGGCCCCCGGCAATCGACCCGTCGAGATCGTCGATGGCGGCAAGGTCAGGAACGAACTCCTCGCCTGACGGAGCCGCCAGCGGCGGCATCCACCCATGCGTTCGCGTCCGCTGATGCACCGCTCGACTACGTGGCTGATGGCCATGCCGGTGATGCTGTCGCTGGGAGTCGTCAGCCGAGCGGCGCGGGCGGAGCCCACGATCGATCGCATCGAGCCGCCGGCGGCCCGGCAGGGTGCCGCGATCGACGTGAAGATCACCGGCACCGAACTCGACGGCGCCGCGGAAATCTTCTTCGAGCAGGGCCGCATCACCGCCGCTGCTCCCACCGTGGAAAACGACAAGACGCTCGCGGTGAAACTCACCGTGCCCGCCGACTGCCCGCTCGGCCCGCACCGCATGCGAGTGCGCACGAGCGACGGCCTCTCGGAACTGCGCATGTTCCACGTGCATGCGTCCGAGCAGGCGGCGGAGCAGGAGCCGAACGATTCCTTCGCCCAGGCCGCACCGCTCGAGCCGAGCCGGGCGGTGTGGGGCGGGCTCAAAAATGAAGACGTCGATGTCTTCAAGCTGCATCTGCGGGCCGGCGAGCGGATCGCGGCCGTCGTCGATGCGGTGCGGCTCGACCAGCAGATGCTCGATCCGCATGTCGAGCTCGTGGATGCCGAGGGGTTCGTGGTCGCGGCCTGCGACGACCACCCCCTGCTCGCGCAGGATGCGGCCCTCTCGGCCGTCACGCCACGCGAGGGTGACTACTTCCTGCGAGTCCGCGAGAGCGCCTACGGCGGCGGCAACGCCCTCTATGTTCTGCACGTCGGCGACTTCCCGATCCCCCACGTCGCCTGGCCGCCAGGAGGCGCTCCCGGCTCGACGGTCGACGTGGAATGGTTCGGCGACCCGGCGGGGCCCTTCAAGGCGCAGGTGGTGCTGCCGCCAGCAGGCGGCGACGGCATCGCCCACGTGCGTGCCGTGCGCGACGGCAAGACGTCCGCGATCGCAGTGCCGCTGCGGATCACGACCGAATCGGTGTTCCAGTCGGTCGAGCCGAACGACGAGCCGGAAAAGGCCTCGGCCGCCAAGGCTCCCGGCGCGATCGTGGGCCGGATCGACCTGTCGGAGGACGTCGATTGGATTCGCGTCGAGGCCCCGAAGGGATCCAAATGGAAGGTCACGGGCTGGGGCCGCCGACTGGGCTCTCCCGTGGACCTCGTGATCGCTGCCCACCGCGCCACCGACAAGCGCGAGCGGATGACGAGCAGCGACGACGCCGATGGGCCCGACAGCCTTGTGCAGGTGACCGTTCCGGACGACGGGGCATTCTTGTTGCGCGTCAACGACTTCGAGCGGCGCGGCGGGCCCGAATTCATCTACTGGCTCGACGTCGAGCCGATCGTGCCGCGGGTCACGCTGAGCGTGCCTCCGGCACAGACGAAGACCCAGCAGCGACTCGTGGCGGCGGTGCCCCGGGGCAACCGCACCGCGCTCGTGTTCAACGCCGCCCGCACCGAGTGCGGCGAGCCCGTGCGGCTTGAATTTCCTGGCCTGCCGGCGGGTGTCACAGCGTCGCCCACTGCGATTGCCGACCCGGCCCCGAACGGCATCGTCGTCTTCGAGGCCGCCGCCGACGCAACGCCGGCGACCGCAGCCACGCCCGTGCGGGTGGTCCGCGGTGACGGCGAAGCGGCCCAGGAGATCGGTAGCCTTCGGCAGGGCACCGATCTCGTGTTCGGCGAGCCGAACCGCACACCCTACCGGACGTCGTTCAGCGACCGGCTCGCCGTGGCCGTCGTCGAGGAGGCGCCCGCCTCGATCGAGGTCACGGTGCCTCCCACGCCGATCGCACGGCGGGGCACGCTCGACCTCAAGGTGAAGGTCAACCGCGTGGACGACTACGCAGGCCGCGTGCGACTCGAGATGCCGTTTCGTCCGAATGGCATCGGCGCCTCGGCCGTGGAGGTGAAGGAAAGCGAGTCGGAGGTGGCGTTCCCGATCACCTGCTCGGGCGATGCTCCCTTGAAGGAATGGCAGGTCGCGCTCACCGCCACCCTCGTGCCGGAGGGAGAAAAAAAGGACAAGAAGGCCGCCGGCAAGCGCACTGCAAAGGGCATGGTCGTCGCCAGCCGACTGGTCGCACTTGCGATCGTCGAACCACTCGTCGAGATGACTGCGGAGAAGGCCGTCGTGGAGCAAGGCGGGACGGTGAAGATCGTCTACAAGGCTGCGAAGCCGCCGGCATTCACCGGCACGGCGAAGGCCCGGCTGCTGGGGCTCCCGACCAAGGTGGAGGCACCCACACTCGATCTCGCCGCCGGCACCGAAACGCTCGAGTTCCCCATTACGGTCGCGGGCGATGCCCCTGTCGGCAAGCACGAGAACCTCATCTGCCGGATCGAGGTGCCCGTCGGCGACGCCATCATGATCCACCAGATGGCCCCGACATCGCTCCGCATCGACAAGCCACTGCCGCCGGCCGTGGCTGCGAATGAAGGGCCCAAGCCATGAAGGCTTTCTCAGCGGTCATGATGGCGTTTGTCTTGTGGCCATCGCTCGCCCGGGCCGATGCTCCCGTCGGCATCGAGGTTTATCCGCCGAAGATCCGGCTCGACTCGGCCCGCGACCGACAGCGGGTGCTCGTCCAGGCCACATTCACCGACGGGCGAACCGCGCACGTGGCAGCCCCCGCGCTCAAGCCGTCCGATCCGAAGTTCTTCGCCGTGGAAAACGGCACGCTCAAGCCGCTGGCCGACGGCGAGACAAAACTCATCGTCGAGCACGCCGGACACACGCGTGAGATCCCCGTCACGGTCGTCTCGGCATCGAGCGATCCGCCGCTTTCGTTTCGGCTCGACGTGATGCCGGTGTTCGCCCGGGCCGGATGCAACATGGGCAGCTGCCATGGAGCGGCCCGCGGCAAGGACGGTTTCCGGCTTTCGCTCTTCGGCTTCGACCCGGCGGGCGACTATCACCGCATCACGCGCGAGTTCCCTGGCCGCCGGATCGACCCCGGTGCCCCGGAGGAGAGCCTGCTCGTCGCGAAGGCGACCGGCGCCGTGCCGCACACCGGCGGCAAACGGTTCGAGCCCGGCAGCGAGCTTGCGAACACACTCGTGCGCTGGATCGCGGCCGGCGCCCCGGACGACCCCGCTCCAGTGGCGAAGCTCGTCGGCCTCGACCTCTACCCGCCCACCGCTCTCGTGGCCGGCGCCGACGTCCGCCAGCCGTTCGTCGCGGTCGCCCGGTTTGTCGACGGCACCGACCGCGACGTCACCGACCTCTGCTGGTATGGCTCCAACAACGACCCCACGGCGAAGGTCTCGCCCGAGGGCTTCGTGACGACGGGCAGCCGCGGCGAGGCCTTCATCATGGCCCGCTACGACACGATCACGGTCGGCTCGCCCATCGTCGTGATCCCGAAGGATCTCGCCTTCGCGTATCCGCAGGAGACCGGCGGCACCTGGGTCGATGAGCTCGTCGATCGCAAGCTCGAGAGCCTGCGGATCGCCCCGTCGGGCGTGTGTGACGACGAGACATTCCTGCGGCGGGTCACGCTCGACCTCACGGGCCTCGTGCCCACGCCTGAGGAGCGGGCGGCATTCCTTGCCGACGGTCGCCCTGACCGCCGGGCCCACGTCGTCGAGGAACTGCTCGGCCGCAAGGAGTTCGTCGAATTGTGGGTGATGAAGTGGGCGGAGATCCTTCAGATTCGCACCGTCGCCAACGAGGTGAGCCCGAAGGCGGTGCTCCTCTACCACCAGTGGCTCGACCGGCGGATCGCCGCCAACGAGCCGATCGACACGATGGTGCGCGACCTCGTGTCGGCCTCGGGCGGCACGTTCACCAATCCGCCCACGAACTACTTCCAGCAGGAGCGCGACACGCTCAAGCTCTCCGAGAACGTGGCCCAGGCGTTTCTCGGCATGCGGATCCAGTGCGCCCAGTGCCACAACCATCCGTTCGACCGCTGGACGATGGACGACTACTACGGCTTCGCGGCGTTCTTCAAGCAGATCGCCCGCAAGCGCGGCGACGATCCGCGCGAGTTCATCGTCTACGACTCCGGCTCCGGCGACATGAAGCATCCTGTCACGGGCCAGCCGGTGACGCCCAAGTTTCTCGGGGGCGAGGCCCCGAAGGTGACCGATCGCGATCGCCGCGAGGCGCTCGCCGCCTGGATCACGTCGCCCGACAACCCCTACTTCGCCAGGCATGTGGCGAACATCGCCTGGACGCACTTCTTCGGCCGCGGCATCGTCCACGAGCCGGACGACGCCCGCGTGAGCAATCCACCATCGAACGGCCCGCTGCTCGCCGAGCTCGGCCGCCGGTTCGCTGCGTCGGGCTGGGACTTCCGCCTGCTCGTCCGCGACATCGTCCTCTCGCGTACCTACCAGCGGGTCTGCGACACGAACGCCACGAACAAACTCGACGACGTGAACTTCTCGCACGCCGCCGTGCGGCGAATCCGAGCCGAAGTGCTGCTCGACGTGCTCGCCGAGGTGACCGACACGAAGAACAAGTTCCCCGGCCTGCCGCTCGGCGCCCGCGCCGTGCAGGTGGCCGACGGCCGCACCACGAACTACTTCCTCACGACGTTCGGCCGCGCCACCCGCGACGACGTCTGCAGCTGCGCCGTCCGCATGGATCCAAGCCTCTCGCAGGCCCTGCATCTCCTCAACGGCGACGCTGCCAACGACCGCATCAAGCAGGGCGGCCTCGTGGCCAAGGCCATCGCCGCAGGCAAGCCCGACAGCGAGATCATCGACGGCCTGTTCGTGCGGTGCTACGGCCGGATGCCGACGGAGCGCGAGCGGATCGAGACGGTGACCACGGTGATGGCGGCGCCCGACCGCAAGGCGGCCATCGAAGACGTCTTCTGGGCGCTCCTGAATTCTCCTGAGTTCATCTTCAACCACTGAGATGCGAGTGCTGCGCTTCATCGTCAATGCGCCCAACCCGGCGTCGGGGTTACCCGTGCCCGGTTGTAGGACAGGCTTCAGCCTGTCATGGCCTGAGCCTGAGTGCGCCCAACCCGGCTCGGGGTTACCCCGTACCGTCTCGCCGGACGTTCGCCTCCGCCCTCCAGGCTCCGGCTCACTCGGATTTGCCTGCGCTGCCTGGAGCGCATTCGCTGCGCCATCCATGGCTTCGCTGGTCAAATACGCCGTCTCAACGGTAGGGGCAACCCGTCGCCTACCCTCAACTGGAGGCCCGAGGCGTGAGCCGAAGGGGATACGCGTGGCGGTGCGCAACCGGGGCATCCTCTCGGCTTACGCCTCGGGCTTTCTGCGCTCGGTACTTTCGGCGGAGACGGTCGGTGGGCACGCGCAGAAGAAGGGAGTCCTTGAGGACTCTCGGCGTCTGATCAAAACCCACGAGTTGTGGACTCTCAAGACGACCGGATTCGAGCATGCATACCGCCGGCTCCGAATACGGGAAGAACTCACTCGCTCTACCGTCCGGCGACGGGGAATGAGCCGCTCGGAGCCAGCGCGTGCGAGTTGGCTCTGTGCTGTGTTGCTAGTAATGCTTCCTGGATTCGCAGCCGCCGCCGATGCGCCGCCCACGTTCGAAGAGCACGTGCTGCCGATCTTTCGGGAGAAGTGCGGCAGCTGCCACAACGCCGACAAGAAGCAGGGCGGGCTCGATCTCATGAGCTTCGGCCAGGCGATGGCCGGCGGGTCGTCGGGCGAGGTGATCGCCCCGGGCGATCCCGATGGCTCGTATCTGTGGCAGCTCGCGAGCCACTCGTCGGAGCCGAAGATGCCGCCGCAGGCGGACAAAATTCCCGGTGAAATGCTCGACGTGCTCAAGAAGTGGATTGCCGGTGGGGCGATCGAGCGGGCCGGCGGCAAGCCAATCACGCGGAAGGCGGGGGCGTCGCTCGCCCTCGATCCGGCAGCCATCGCCGCGCCGAGCGGCCCGCCCGTGATGCCGCCGCGGCTGTCGCTCGCCGTCGAGACGACGGGCGCGAAGCCGCTCGCGATCACTGGCCTCGCGGCGTCGCCCAATGGCAACCTCGTTGCGGTCGGCGGCCGGAAGCAGGTGCTCCTTTACGATGCCTCATCGCTCGCATTCCTCGGCGTGCTGCCCTTCCCGGAGGGCGACGTCAAGACGGTGCGATTCTCGCGCAATGCGAAGCTTCTGCTTGCCGGAGGTGGCCGCGGTGCCAAGAACGGCCGCGTCGCGCTCTGGGACGTGGCGACTGCGAAGCGGGTGGGAGAATTGGGCGACGAGTTCGACCAGGTGCTCGCCGCCGACGTGACCGCCGATCAGCGGCTCGTCGCGCTGGGCGGCCCGCAGAAGGTCGTGCGGCTCGTGCGCACGGCCGACGGCCAGGTGGAGGCCGAGATCCGCAAGCACACCGACTGGATCACCGCCCTCGAGTTCTCGCCCGACGGCGCGATGCTCGTGACCGGCGACCGCGCGGGCAACGCTTTCCTGTGGGAGACCCGTGGAGCCCGCGAAGACGCCGTGCTCAAGGGGCACGCCGGCGGGATCACGGCCGTGGCGTGGCGTGGCGACGGCACGGTCGTCGCCACGGCGAGCGACGACGGCAAGGTGCGGCTCTGGGCCCGCAAGGATGGCTCCAAGATCAAGGAGTGGGATGCCCATCCAGGCGGTGCGCTCGGCCTCGCCTGGCTCCCGGACGGCCGGCTCGCAACGTGCGGCCGCGACAAGAAGGCCGTCGTGTGGAAAGGTGATGGCGCGAAGGACCGCGACTTTCCTCAGCACGCCGATATCGCGCTGCGAGTAGCCGCCACGAGCGACGGTGGCCGCCTGTTTGCCGGCGACCTCGCCGGCACGCTCGTGGCCTACGCCACGGCCGATGCCAAGCCGCTCGGCACGCCCGACACGAATCCCCCGCCGCTGGACAACCGCGTGCAGGCGGCCGAGACCACGCTCGCCGCTGCCACGAAGGCGCACGACGCCGCCGATGCCGAGCTCCTCCAGGCCCGCAAGGCCCTCGAAGCGATCCTCGCCCAGGTGGCCGTGGCCGAGAAGCGAGCCGCCGAACTCGGCGCCACGGCCGACAAGACCCGCGCCGCCCTCACGGCCGCCGAGGCCGAGGCGAAGCGCTGGCGTGACGAGGCCGACTTCGCGAAGCAGGCCCGCTGAGTGACCGTCAAGTCACCCACGCCGGCTTCGGGCTCCCCATATCCCGTCGCCGGACGGCTGAGCGAGTGAGTTTGTCCCGCATTCGGAGCCGGCGGTAGGCATGCTCGAGGGATGCTTCACGAAACGGCACGGCATCGTGCCGTCCGTTCCTTGGCCGACCTCCGTCGGCTGGTGATGACCCGGCCATCCGGGCCTCGCGCTGAATGAGTCCTCAAGGACTCCCTTCTTCTGCGCGTGCCCACCGACCGTCTCCGCCGAAAGTTCTAAGCGCCTACGAATACGGGAGGCTCGGGGTTACCCCTGCCGTTGAGCCGGCGTATGTGACCAGCGCAGCCATGGATGGCGCAGCGCAGGCACATCCGAGTGAGCCGGAGCCTGGAGGGCGAAGGCGAACGTCCGGCGAGACGGTACGGGGTAATCCCGAGCCGGCGCGCAGAAGAGGGGCATCCTCTCGGCTTACGCCTCGGGCTTCCCGACAAGCGTGACTCTAGCGGCTGTTCATGTCGCACGACACGCCGCCGGCGGCCGGCACGTAGCAGGCCCGGGCGTAGTCCATCACCATGCGGTGCGAGCTGAACCGCCACGCCAGCGATCCGATCGAGTTCTTCATCATCCGGATCCACTGCCGAGGCAGGCCGTCGGCATCGCGGTCGTAGAACAGCGGGATCACTTCCTCCTCGAGCACCTGATAGAGCGCCTCGTAGTCGCGGCGGTCGGTGATCGCGTCGTTGGCGTGCGTCTCGCCGCGGCCGATCGCGAAGCCGTTGTGGCCGTCGTAGGCCTCCGCCCACCAGCCGTCGAGGATCGAGCAATTGAGGCCGCCGTTGAGCACGACCTTCTGGCCGCTCGTGCCCGAGGCCTCGAGCGGCCGCCGCGGGTTGTTGAGCCACACGTCGACACCCTGGATCAGGTGGCGGCAGACGTTGATGTCGTAGTCTTCCACGAACACGATCCGACCGCTCGTGCGCGGGTCGTGCCGCAGGTTCGCGATCTTGCGGATCAAGGCCTTGCCGGGCTCGTCGGCCGGATGGGCCTTGCCCGCGAAGATGATCTGGATCGGACGGTCGCGGTCGCTGATCAGCGCGAACAGCCGATCGAGCTCATTGAGCACGAGGTCGGCCCGCTTGTAGGTCGCGAACCGGCGGGCGAACCCGATCGTGAGCACGTTCGGGTCGAGCACCGTGCGGGCGAGTTCCACAGCTTCGTCGCATTCGCCCCGCCGCCGGCACTGCCGGCTCAGACGGCGCCGCACGAACTGAAGCAGCAGATTCTTGAGCGCGTAGTGCGTCTCCCAGAGCTCGCCCGGATCACAGTCGTGGATCTTCTGCCAGACGTCGGGCTCCCCCATCCGCCGAAACCAGTTCGCCGGAAAGATGCGGTCGTAGAGCTGGAGCATCTGCCACGAGAGCCAGCTCGGCACGTGCACGCCGTTGGTGATGTGCCCGATCGGCACCTCCTCCTCGACGCGGCCTGGCCAGAGGCCGTTCCACATCCGCCGACTGACGTGGCCGTGGAGGGCGCTCACGGCATTGGCGCGGCGCGACATCTTCAGCCCGAGCACGGTCATGCAGAAGGGCTCGGAGTGGTTGGCCGGGTCGACCCGGCCGAGGCTCATGAGGTGGTCGTGCGAAATGCCGAGGGCGTCGCGCATCGGCCCGAGGTGCTCCTCCATCAGGGTGTCGTCGAAACGATCGTGGCCGGCAGGCACGGGGGTGTGGGTGGTGAACACGGTCTGCCGGGCCACCTTGCGCGAGGCGTCGGTGAACGAGTAGCCGTCGCGATCCATCCGCCCGCGCACCGCCTCGAGCGTCGCAAACACCGAGTGCCCTTCGTTGAGGTGATACACGCCCGGCACGATGCCCATCGCGCGGATCGCTCGCACGCCGCCGATGCCGAGCACGATTTCCTGACGGATGCGAATCCGCGTGTCGCCGCCGTAGAGCCGGCTCGTGAGCTTGCGATCTTCGGGGCTGTTGCCCTCGACGTTGCAATCGAGCAGGAAGAGGTTCACGCGGCCCACAGCCAACTTCCACACCTGGGCGAAGATCGGGCCCGAGCGGGTGTCGACCTGCACCATCACCGGCTTGCCGTCGGCGCCGATCGCGGGCTCGATCGGCAGCACCTCCACCCGCGACTGCAGATACTCCTCGTGCTGATAGCCGTCGATGTCGAGCTGCTGCTTGAAGTAGCCCTGGTCGTAAAAGAGCCCCACAGCGATCAGCGGGATGCCGAGGCCGCTGGCACTCTTGATGTGGTCGCCCGAGAGCACGCCGAGGCCGCCCGAGTAGATCGGCACCGATTCGTGAATCCCGAACTCGGCCGAGAAGTAGACGACCGGCTTCGAGCCGAGCACGCCCGCGTTGACGTCGCTCCAGGTGGTCTGCGCCGCGAGGTATTCCTTGAGCCGGCGGTAGGCCTGGTTGATCCGGCTGTAGAGCACGAGTTCCGCGGCCCGGGCCTCGAGACGCTCGGGAGTGAACTCGGCGAGGAGGGCGATCGGATTGTGGTCGAGCTGCCGCCAGCGGATCGGATCGAGCTCACGAAACAGGTTCGTGACCTCGGGGTGCCAGCTCCACCAGAGGTTCCTCGCGAGAGCCATGCACTTGTCGTAGAGGTTTTGCGGCGAAAGCTCGTCGAGGCGGGGTGGGGCGAGATGGGGGGCGGTGGCCGCTCCATTGCGCGACACGGGGCGCGTCGTCGAAAGCTCTTCTTCGGCCTGGCTCATGGCTGTTGCTCCGGGCGGGATGTGGAGATGGTGGGACCTGTGGCCAGAAGGCCCGAGAGTATACCCGGCGTGCAGCATCGCTTCGACCCCCGCCGACCGTGGTTCAACCATAATGGTCTGAATATGTTCACGCCCAATACCCCAGCGCCCAATCCTGCCGCGCTTGCCGTGCTCTGCGATGCTCTCGGCGAGCGGGCAGCGGTGACAGCCGAGGTGGGGCCGTGGAAGAGCGGCGCCTTCGACCTTCTCGCCCGCTCCGGCGCACTCGCCGGCTTCATCCCGGCAGCCGACGGCGGCACGGGCGCTCCTGAACTCGCGATTCTCGACGCGCTCGTCGCCATCGCTGCGCGGTGCCTCACCACGGCGCTCGCGCTCACTCAGTGGGCCAGCGCCAGCCGGATCATCACCGGAAGTGAAGACGCCGTGCGAGCGACCTGGCTCCCAAGGCTTGCCGCCGGCACCGTCACCACAACCGTGGGCATCGCGCAGCTCTCGACGAGCAGGCGACACCTCGGCGCGCCGGCGCTCATCGCCAGCACGGCCCACGGGGGCTGGCGACTCACGGGCCTCTGCCCGTGGGTGACGGGCGCCGACTCGGTCGACGCCATCGTCACCGGGGCCGTGGGCCAAGACGGCCAACAGCTGTTTTTCATCGTCCCCACCGACAGCCCCGGGCTCGTGATCGCACCGCCGATGCACATGCTCGCGCTCTCCGGCAGCCGTACGTCGAGCGTGGCGTTCACCGACGTCGCGCCCTCCGCGGTTATCGAGCCGCGTACGGCAGGCGGCGTGCGCACGGGTGGACTCGCCACGACGGCGCTCGCGCTCGGTAGCACGGTCGCGGCACTCGCGGTGCTGGAAGGCGAAGCCGTTCATCGGGCCACGCTGGCCCCCGTCGCGGAGGCGCTGCGGGCGGAGACGCGCGGTATCGAGGCGCGGCTGCGTCGCGCGGCCACCGACGGCGACACGAACGACCGTGACCGGCTGCGGGCCGACGCCAACGGCCTCGTGATCCGCGCGGCCCAGGCGGCCCTCACGGCCACGAAGGGGGCGGGCTTCGTGGAGGGGCATCCGGCGGCGCGACTGGTGCGGGAGGCGCACTTCTTTCTCGTCTGGAGCTGCCCGCAGACGGTGGCGGGCATCGCGCTGTGCGAACTGTCCCGGATCGAAATGTGAGCGGGGGATTCGGTTCTCGTGAGCGTCGAGTCGGGGTGGCAAACTGCTCTTGCCCTGCGACTGGCGAGAGCGAAAAATCCGGCCCCTATGAACGCGCCCCGGTCCATCGTCATCGTCAAGCTCTCCGCCATCGGCGATGTGCTGCACGGCGTGCCCACGGCCGTCGCCCTCAAGCGGGCGTTTCCCGAAGCCCGGATCGGCTGGGTCGTGGAGGGTCGTGCGGGTGACGTGCTCGCCGGCCACCCGGCGATCGACCATCTGTTTCGGCTCCCGCGCGGCTGGCTCAAGTCGTTCGCCACGATCCGCGGCCTGCGGCGTCAGCTTCGCGACTTCGCGCCCGACGTCACGCTCGACCTGCAGGGCTTGCTCAAGAGCGCGGTGCCCACGTGGCTCTCCGGTGCTCCGGTGCGCATCGGCCACGCGGCGCCCGAGTCGCGTGAACAGGCGTGGCGGTTCTACACGCATCCGGTCGAGGCTGCGGCCTCCCATGTGATCGATCGCAACCTGCACCTGCTCTCCGTGCTCGATGTGCACGATGCTCACGCCGCCTTCGACATGCCACGCTGGCCCGTGAGCCGGCTGCGGATGCAGGAGTGGATGGCGTCACTGCGTCTCTCGGTGCCACCAGCCCTGATCAACCCCGGGGCCGGCTGGCCGTCGAAGATCTGGCCCGCCGAGCGGTTTGCTGCCGTGGCCCGCGAACTCCGGCGCCGCCACGGCATCCCGTCGATCGTGGTGTGGGGCGGCGCTGCCGAACGCGAGGCTGCCGAGCGGATCGTGGCCGAGAGCGGCACCGCCGCGACCATGGCCCCGCAGACCACGCTCCAGGATCTCGGCGAACTCTGCCGGCTGGCCCGCGTGTTCATCTCGAGCGACACGGGCCCCCTGCACCTCGCGGCAGCGGTGGGCACGCCCTGCGTCGGCCTCTTCGGCCCGGTGCCGGCGAAGCGCAACGGCCCCTACGGCCCAGGCCACCGTACGGTCGAACCACCTGCCGCACTGCGACCGGCATGGGAGCACCGCAAGACGGACCGCGTGGCCATGGAAGCGATCGACGTCGAGAGCGTCGTCGCTGCTGCATCCGAAGTACTCGCGCGGACCGCTGCAGCTTGACCTCGTAGGATAGGCTTCAGCCTGTCATGCCGGAACTCGCCCAACTCGGCTCGGGGTTACCCCGTACCGTCTCGCCGGACGTTCGCCTTCGCCCTCCAGGCTTCTGCTCACTCGGATTTGCCTGCGCCGGCGGGATCGCCTCCGCTTGGGCATCCTGCCTGCGCTGGTCAAATACGCCGGCTCAACGGCAGGGGTAACCCCTCGCCTCCCCAGTTGGAAGCCCGAGGCGTGAGCCGAAGGGACTACGCGTGGCGCCGCACAACCGGGGCATCCTCTCGGCTTACGCCTCGGGCTTCCGAAATCGGGGTGCGCGAGGTCGCGGCAACGATCGACAGGCTGAAGCCTGTCCTACATACCGAGCAGCTTTTTGAATTCGGCCTCGTCGATCACCGTCACGCCGAGCGACCGGGCTTTGTCGAGCTTGCTGCCGGCCTCATCACCGGCGACGAGGTAGTCGGTCTTCTTCGACACGCTCCCCGAAGCGCGGCCGCCGGCCTTGCGGATCGCTTCCTCGGCGGCCTGCCGCGAGAAGCCTACGAGAGTGCCGGTCACGACGAGCGTCTTGCCGACGAGCGGGCCGTCGGTCACGGGGCGGTCGGCCTCCGGCACTTCAAGATCGACGCCGCTCTGCTTCAGCCCGTCGATCACCCGTCGGCCGTAGTCGCTCGCGAGCCACTCGTGCACGCTCTCGGCGATCACGTCGCCGATCTCGTGCACATCGGCCAGTTCCTCCACCGACGCAGCCCGGAGCTTTTCGATCGTCGGAAACTGCTGGGTGAGGAGCGTGGCCACCCGCGGGCCGACGTGGCGGATGCCGAGCGCGTTGATCGCGCGGGCCAGGCCCCGCAATCGGCTCGCGGCGATCTGGTCGACGAGGCTCTCGGCCGACTTCTTCCCCATCCGCTCGAGTGGCTCGAGGTCGGCGGCGGTGAGCCGGTAGAGATCGGCGTAGTCGCGCACGAGCCCCGTGGCCACGAGCTGCTCCACGAGCTTGTCGCCGAGCCCCTCGATGTCCATCGCACCGCGCGATGCGAAAAACTTGAGCCGCTCGCGCATCCGGGCCGGGCAGTCGACGTTGGGGCAGCGGATGTAGACGCCGTCGGGATCCTTCACGACGCCTGTGCCGCATTCCGGACATTCCGTGGGCGGGTGCCAGACGGGCAGCCGGCCCTCGCGCAGGTGCTTCTCGACCCGCACCACGTGCGGGATCACCTTCCCCGCCTTCTCGACCACGAGCACGTCACCCACGCGGATGTCCTTGCGGGCCACTTCGTCGGCGTTGTGGAGGCTCGCCCGGCTCACCGTCGTACCCGCGAGCTCCACCGGCTCGAGGTCGGCCACGGGCGTGATCGTGCCGCCGCGGCCCACCTGCACGCGGATGCCCGCGAGCGTGGTCGTGGCCTCGAACTTCTCGAACTTCCACGCGATCGCCCAGCGCGGGCTCTTCGCGGTGGCTCCGAGCCGCCGCTGCTGGTCGAAGCGATCGACCTTCACGACGAACCCGTCCACCTCGAAATCGAGCGCATGCAGTTCCTCGATCAGCGCTGTGCCGCGTTCGACGAGGGCGTCGAGCGACTCGAACGTCTGCGTGCCCGGAGCGACCGGCAGCCCGGCCTGCACGGCCCAGGCGAGCAGCTCCGACTGCGACGTCGCCCCGAGGCCGGCGGCATCGCCCACGCCGTGGCAGAAGAACCGCAGCGGCCGCTTCGCACATTCGCGCGGATCGAGCAGCCGGATGCTGCCCGCGGCCACGTTCCGCGTGTTCGCGAAGGGGGCGAGCCCCGCCGCGGCCTGAGCCTCGTTCAGGGCCACGAGGTCGGAGTTCGTCATGTAGACCTCGCCGCGGACCTCGATCAGCGCGGGCGAGTCTGCCAGGTCGAGCACGAGCGGCACACCGTGGATCGTGCGCACGTTGTGCGTGATGTCGTCGCCGACGGTGCCGTTGCCGCGGGTGGCCCCGAGCACGAGCCGGCCACGATCGTACGTGAGCGACACGGCCACACCGTCGATCTTGAGTTCAAGGATCCAGTCTATCGGCGTGGCCCCGTCCCTGCCCTCGTGGAGCAGCTTCTCGACGCGGTGGCCCCAGGCGACGAGATCCTCGGGGCCGTAGGTATTGTCCATCGAGAGCATCGGCAGTCGATGCGTCACCGACTCGAGCTCGGGCACCGGCTCATCGCCCACCCGCTGCGTCGGGCTGTCGGGTGTGACGAGATCGGGATGCTGCTCCTCGAGAGACCGCAGCTCGTCCACGAGCTTGTCGTACTCACGGTCGCTGATCTCGGGCCGCGCCTCGACGTAATACTTCCGGTCGTGGTCTCGGATTTGGTCCCGCAGGGCCGCAATCCGCTTCGCGGCCGACGCGGTCACGGCTTGTTGTTCCGCGTGCGATATTCGTCGAGGGCGACGGCCCCCACCGTGGCGACCGCAAGCACGACGAGCTGCCCCGTGAGGAGCGCCGTGCCGTGCTTGTGCATGAACACCTCGAGCGGAACCTTCGAGTCGCGGGCCGTCTCGCGCCGGACGCCGCGGAGCACCGTCAGGCACGAACTCGCCGCGGTGATCGTGAACAGGAAGCCCACGACACCAAGCACGACGTAAAACGGGTTTCGCGGAGCCTTGCGCATCGAAAGCATTATATCCGGCCCAGCGTTCCACACCCGCGACACCGAGCGGTAGTTTCCCGATGTGCTCGAGGATTCGCACGCCCGTGGGACGGCCCAACGCGGGGGAAATACTCGGCACAGCCTCATCCGCGGCTCGTTCGATCCGGCGAGAGGCGTATACTGCCCTCGGTTCGATTCCCTGGAGAAAATTTTATGGCTGACAAGCAGACCAATAATTGGCCGGATCTTTTGATCGGCCTGTACGACAATCTGACGGGCCGGCGTGCCGAGATCACGTACGAGTTCGACAACATGCACATCAAGATTCCGAGCGGCACGGGGCCGTCGGCCGAGCATGCCGAGTGGGTGCTGCACGGGACGATGAAAATTCGCACCCGCGACATTGGTACGCCCCCAAACTGATGGTGGCCGGGCGGCTCACGGGAAGTCTGGACGGTCGCCCGGTCGTGATCGACGCAGATGGCTCCGGGCTCGCACTCACCATCGCCACGGTCCAGTCACTGTGGGGCATGAGAAGGATCGCAGGCTCCATGGGGCCCCTCCTTGGTTTGTTGAAGCACCATGGGATTCCGGTCCGAATGAGAGTCGCGGGTCTCGTGTCCGTGGAGGTGCTACCACGGCCGAGCGCTCTGGCCCGATTTTTCGTGCCCAGCCTGATGCGCTGGGCTTGACGGAGCGCGGGCTCTCGCCATTCACCTCGACGGATCGACCACTTCCGGAGCCATACCGTGCTAGGCCCGATCCGTCGCCAACTGGCCCATGTTTTCGACATGCTCGACAGCCCACCTGTGCGGGGTTGGCTCGAAAAGGCCGTCGTCGTGGCAGCTGCGACAGGTTTCCTCGTGCACCTCGCCGTCATCGGGGTCGCCAGGTTTTTCCCAGACCTGCCGCAGACGGTCTTCGAGGGCCTCGATAAAAGTCCGTTCCACGCGGTCTACACCCCTTTCAGCGTGATCCTCTTTTATGAAGTGTTGCTGTTGGTGTTCGCGCTGGCCGCCTCGCACACTGGCGAGATCGCCACGCAGTACCAGATCATTTCTCTGATCGTCGTCCGCCGGGTGTTCAAGGACATCGGTGGTTTCAGCGAACTGGAAAACTGGCTGGCCGAGCCCGAGGCCGTCAAGGCGGTGCTGATCGACATGGCCGGCGCCGTGCTGATGTTCCTGATCGTCACCGGATTCACGTATCTCCGGCACAAAACGCCCAAGACGCCGATCCGCCGTGACCTGCAGAAATTCATCGAACTCAAGAAGGCAGTGGCCGTGCTGCTCCTGGTCGTGCTGGTCGCCCTGGCGGCGATCAATCTGGCCAGTTGGCTCGGTGTGATGAGCGGCCTGCCGGTGATCCTGACACCGCCGGCCAACGTGGATCTGTTTTTCTTTCCACGATTCTTCGAGTTCATGATCTTTACCGACGTCTTTTTGTTGATCGTGTCGCTCGCCTACTACGATCGCTACGAATACGTGTTTCGCAACGCCGGGTTCGTGATCTCCACGGTCTTGCTGCGGGTGTCACTCGAGACGCCCAAACCGTACGATCTCCTGCTCGCGTTGACCGCGATGCTCTACGGACTCGCCGTGCTCGGTGTCTTCGCCTGTTTGGCCACGATCGAGCGCGGCTCACCCGATCGGCGGAAAGAGGACTGACGTCGCTCCGGATTCGGTGCCAGGCACCGAATCCGGGGGCCAGCAACCGACCGAGAGCACCGCGAGCGCGAGGCCCCAGAAAGGCTCGCCGGCCAGCAGGCCGATGAGCGGCCAGGCCACCACACCGGCGAGCGCGAGCGGCCGCCGCACCGCTCGAAACCACAGTCCCACGGCAAACACGATCTCGAAGAACACGATCGCGTGCGTCACGAGATTCATGAGATATTCCGACTGCAGGAACACGCCGGTCAGATCGACGAGCGGCGACTCGGCCCGGGCGGCGAGCCACCAGGCGGCCGTGCCGTTCCACCAGACGTCGCCCTTCAATTGCGCGACGGCAGCCGCCCCCGCGATCACCGCGGCATGCACCTGAAGCAGGCCGAGGGCGATCCGCGTGCGCACGCTCGGCCGCGGAGCAGAACGGCCAAGCCACGCGCCGACCAGCCGATCGACGGAAAGCGAATCACCAGAGCGGCCGATCGCGAGGCACCAGAGGATCACGGCAACGACGTCGTCGGCCGGGCCCACGAGCATCGGCCCACGGTGGAGGATCGCGGCAAACGCGATCGCCCCGAGCACGGTCGTCACAGGGGTGGCCAGGCCAATCGTCACGGCGACGAGCACGAGGCCACCGAGGCCATACGCGACCAGCAGGCCGGTCGACGACGTCGTGAGATCGAACAGCGACACGGCATACGGCGAGCGCCACGCTCCGAGCAGCGCCGGCGAGATCATGCCGAACGGCCCGAACCACGTCTCGAGATCCCCCGCATAGCTCGCCCACAGCGCGAGCGCCAGCAGGCCCCCGAGGATCCGCACGACCGCCAGCGGCCACGGCCCCGCGGGCGTGAACCAAAACCGCGTCCACGTCGCGCCGATCGATGCGGTGATCGATGACGCTGCCGACACCCGCGCGGGAGTCTTCATCGCGCCGGCTCCTTGACGAGCGGCGCAAGTTCCTCGCGCGGCGTCGAGGTGATGAGCTGCACCTCGCCGTCGACGAGCCGTACCCGGGCGGCGTAGGCCTGCTCGACGCGTCCGCCCACGTCGGCCAGGCCGTCGATCGCGTCTCGCCGGTCGGGTGGCAGATGACGCAGCACGCGCAGTGACACGTCGTCGGTGTACCAGGGAGTGAACACGCCCTGGCCGATGGCCGCGGGCAGGAGTCCCTCCCGCTCCGGATCACTCTCGCTCGCCGCCGTGGCCTGTGCCAAGCGGCGCCACCTGGCCGCGCGTTCGCCGTGCATCGCCGGCCCGGGCAGGATCACCGGCTCGGGAGCGGCCGGGTCGTCGAGCCGCCGGATCTCGACGCGGTGGTCACCGTCCTCCGCGAGGCCGTGCGTGAGCCGTGTGTCGTAGCCGAGGTCGAGCCAGAGGGGCGTCATCCAGGGGGAGAAGAGTTTCGACTTCACCGTCCGCACCAGCGCCGAACTGCCGCTCGCCGAATTGCCCGCCACGCAGAGCGCAAGCCCGACGAGATACAGCGCGATGGCCACCGTGAGCCCGGCACGCAGGGCGTCAGAAAGCGGCGGTGGGGGCGTTTTTTCCGGCATGGCAACGAGGGGGTGAGGGGTGTTCTTCCCGCCCTCAACAGTCGCTTCGCGTTGACATTCCCGCAAGCGGCCGATAGTTTCGGGGCTGTTGCCCAGCGTTCGAGTCACCGTTCATCGCTGGGGGATTAGCTCAATTGGGAGAGCGTCTGGCTGGCAGCCAGAAGGTCAGGGGTTCGAATCCCCTATCCTCCATTTGTCATGACTCACGCGGCTGCAGCCTCCGTTCCCCCCTTGCGGGCCTCCGAGATGGCGTGGCTCGACGGGAGCCTGATCCCGCGGGATGCGCTTTCGCTTCCGGTGGGCGACGCCGGCTTCGTGCTCGGGGCCACCGTCACGGAGCAACTCCGCACCTTCGCCGGGCGGCTCTTCCTCCCCGATCGCCATGCCGCCCGGTTCCGCGAATCGCTGCTCATCGCCGGCGTCGCTGCCGAGCCACTCGTCGACGCCGCCTTCACGTCCGCGGCGGAGATCGCCGCGCACAACCACGCGATCGGCCCCGCGGGCGGTGATCTCGGCGTCGTGATCTTCGCCACCCCCGGCGATCTGCCGGCGCAGCACGAGGGCCGCCGCTCGCCGCCGCGTGTGGCCGTGCACACCTTCCCCCTCGCCTTCAGGCTCTGGGCCCGCGCCTACGACGAGGGTGTCTCGCTCCGTGGCGTGCCGGTGACCCAGGTGCCGGCGACCTCGTGGCCCCTCGCGCTCAAGTGCCGCAGCCGCATGCACTACCATCTCGCCGATCAGGCGGCTGCGGCCGCCGAGCCGGGTGCACGGGCGATTCTCTGCCATCTCGACGGCCGGGTGAGCGAAACCTCCACGGCGAACATCGCGATCGTCCGGCGGGGCGAGATTCTCACACCGCCTCCAGCCGACTCCCTCGCCGGCATCAGCCTCGGCCATGTCCGCGAGCTCGCGACGGCCCACGGGATCGGCTGGACGGAGCGGTCGCTGTCGCTCGCCGACCTCGCCGCCGCCGACGAAATCCTGCTCACGAGCACGCCGAACTGCCTCCTGCCCGCCACGAGGCTCGATGGTCGCCCCGTCGGGACCGGCCGCCCCGGTGTCGTGTTCAAGACGGTGCTCGACGCCTGGAATGAAGCCGTCGGCATCGACATCGCGCGGCAGGCTCGCCTCTCGGCCGGCTGACGCGGCTCGGCGGCATCCAGGCGCTGAGCACCGGCCACTCGGCTGAGACCAACCCGCGGCCCTAGCACCTGGCAAGGTGCAGCGCCGGCTCGAAGGCGGCAAAAGTCTCGTCGGTTTTGCCGCAGCGGCCCACGCAGGGTGGCTCGCCGTCTCCCTCGTCGTCACGCCCTCGCACGACCTCATGATCGACCTCTTGCGATCGCGGGCGCATACTGGGCGGAGTCCCGTGTCCGAGCCCTCCGCCATCCCGCCTTCATGCGCCGCGCGACTCGCCTCCTCGTCGTTCTGACGCTCGCCGCTGTCGCCGTTCCGCTCGTGCCGTTCGTCCTGTTCGGCACCCGGCTCGACCAGCTCGTGGCCGACTGGCTCGAGCCGCGGCCTGCTCCGGCCACGCTCGCCCTGCTCGAAGTGGGCGTGCTGGCCGCCGACCTTCTGCTGCCCGTCCCGTCGAGCATGGTGGCGACGCTGGGTGGCGCGGAGCTTGGCATCGGCTTGGGCACGGCATGTGCATTTCTTGGCCTGACGGCCGGGAGCCTCGCCGGCTGGTGGCTCGGCCGGGCCGCGGGGGCCGGGCCGCTCGCGCGGCTCGGCCTCGCCGACCGCCGCGACCTCGAACGCCGCCAGCGGCAACTGGGGCCCCTGCTCGTCGTGCTCACGCGGCCGCTGCCGATCGTGGCCGAGGCCGCGGCGCTCGTGGCGGGCGGGTCCGGCATGCGGTTGGCGGATTTCCTGCCGGCGGCCGCCAGCGGCAACCTCGTGATCGCCCTCCTCTGGTCGGCGGCGGGAGCCCTCGGCCGGGCCGCCGACTCGCTGCCGCTCGTGCTCGTGTGGTCGCTCGTGATTCCGGTGGCCCTCGCCTGGCTGGCGGTGCGCGGCCGCACGCAACCTGCCGAGTGACGGCGAAAAAGGCTATGCTTTCGCCGCCATGGACGCGCTTAAATACGTACTCGACGTCTTCCTGCACCTCGACGAGCACCTCCACGCCGTCATCGAAGCCTGGGGCCCGTGGACCTACGTGCTGCTGTTCGTGATCATCCTCTGCGAGACAGGTCTCGTGGTCACGCCGTTCCTCCCAGGCGACTCGCTCCTCTTCGCGGCCGGCGCCATGGCGGCCCTCTACCCCGAGCACCTCGGCATCCTCACGCTTCTCGGCCTGCTCTTCGTCGCTGCCGTGCTGGGCGACACGCTCAACTACTGGATCGGCCACGCGGTGGGCCCGCGCGCCTTCCGGATCAACACCTGGTTTCTCAAGCACGAGAACCTCGCCAAGACGCAGGCCTTCTACGAGAAGCACGGCGGCAAGACGATCGTGCTCGCCCGGTTCGTGCCGATCATCCGCACGTTCGCGCCGTTCGTGGCGGGCGTGGGCCGGATGAACTACGGCCAATTCCTCTGGTTCAACGTGCTCGGCGGCTTCCTCTGGGTCGTGCTCTGCACGCTCGCCGGCTACTTCTTCGGCAACGTGCCGGTCGTGAAGGAAAACTTCGAGCTCGTGGTGGTGGGCATCGTGCTGATGTCCGTCCTCCCGGTCGCCTACGAACTCTGGGCCACACGTCGCAAGTAGCGCCCGTATGTAGGACAGGCTTCAGCCTGTCACTGCTCAACGTGTGCGCCGGCTCGGGGTTACCCCGTACCGTCTCGCCGGACGTTCGCTGCGGCCTTCGTGGCCTCCACTCACTCGGATGTGCCTGCGCTCCGGCTTCCTGCCTGCGCTGGTCACATACGCCGTCTCAACGGTAGGGGCAACCCCGAGCCTCCCCCTTTCCAGTTGAGGAGGCTTTGGGCTCCCCGTGTCCCGCTCGCCGGCGTATTTGACCAGCGCAGCCATGGATGGCGCAGCGCAGGCAAATCCGAGTGAGCCGTAGCCTGGAGGGCGCAGGCGAACGTCCGGCGACGGGATATGGGGAGCCCGAAGCCGGTGCGCTGAGCAAGGGGCATGACAGGCTGAAGCCTGTCCTACATTGCCGCTACGGTCTGGTCGAAGATTCGCTCGAAGGTGGTGCGGATGCGGGCGGTGAGCGCCTGGACGTCGGCGGCCAGGGCGTCGGGGCCGGCGGCGCCGAGGAGGTGGGCGAGCGTCCGTTGCTCGGCGGGATCGTCGGGGAAGTCGTGGCGGGCCCGGGCGTCGAGGAGCCGGAGCCGGCCTTCGATCGTGCGCAGCGTGCGGTAGGCAGCGGTGAGAAAGGCGTGGTCCTCGGGGTCGAGATGGCCCGCGGCGTGCAGGGCGTCGAGTGCCGTGAGCGTCTCCGCGACCCGGAGCGTTGGATTCGCGCCGCCATGCACGAGCTGCAGCATCTGGGCGATGAACTCGATGTCGACCACGCCGCCGGGGCCGCGCTTCAGGTTCATCGGCGTCGCACCCTCTTGCATGCGTAGCCGCATGGCGCCGATCTCGGCCACCTCGGCGGCCGTCCACTGCCGCTCGTAGGCGGCGCGGTGGACGATCTGCATGGCCGCGGCGGCGGCCGGGCGGCTGCCCACCATGACGCGGGCCTTCACGAGCGCCTGCCGCTCCCACACTGCAGCCGGGCCGTCGGCCGCAAAGTAGCGATCGATCGCGTTGAGGGAGAGCGCTGCCGGGCCGCTCTTTCCGCTCGGCCGGAGCCGTGAGTCGAGCTCATAGAGCCGCCCCTGCTGCGTGAAGGCGTTGCACACCTTCATCGTGCGCTGCGCGAGCTCGCTGAAAAAGTGCGCGTTCGTCGTGCTTTCGAGCGACCGGCGGCCCCGCCGCGTGGGAAACGTCATGCCCTCATGGTCATAGAGAAAGACCACGTCGACGTCGCTCGCGTAGTTCATCTCTCGGCCGCCACACTTTCCCATCGCGAGCACCACCGGCCCCGCCCGCACGCCGACGGTGTCCCCCTCGCCGGCCATCGGCTCGCCGAGCCGGTCGACGAGCCGATCCTCCTCGGTGGCCACGACCTTGCGCACGAGGACGTCGGCGACCGCCGTGAGCGCGGAGGTCACGGCCATCGCATCGAGCTTGCCGAGGATGTCGCGGACGCCGATTCGCAACTGCTGCGACACCTTGAAGGTATGGAGCATCGGTCCGATGTCGGCGGCCCCCCGGCAGAGGTCGTCGAGACCGCGGGTGAGCGTGTCAGAGTCGGGCAGCCGCTCCACGAGCAGGCTGTCGAGCAGCTCGTCGAGCATGCCGGGGTTGCCCACGAGCAGTCCCGCGAGGAACGGGCTCGACGAGCAGAGCCGTACGGTCAGGTCGAGCGACGCCGGATTGAAGCTGAACAGCTCCCACAGCACCCCCTTGCCGCCGAGCGAGTCGCTCACATTGCACAGGTTCGCGAGCGTGGCGTCGGGATCGGGCGTGCGGCCGATCGCCGCCAGGAGCCGCGGTGCGATGGCGGCGAGAAAGTGCCGGCAGCGGCGGGTCGACAGAAAGCGCACCTTCTCCTCCCCGAGCGATACGAGCGCCCGATGGGCCACGGGCACGTCGCGGAATCCGTGCCGGCCGAGCACCTGGTGCACGAACGAGGGGGGCGGCTCGGGATCGAGCACGAGATCGACTTCCGGCTCCGGTGCGGCGTCGTCGGGAAAGGCGTCGTGGAGGAGGTGGTTGAGGATGCGGCGGTTCAGGTCGGTGGCCGAGGCGAGGTCGTGCCGGAGCCGTTCGGCCGCGTCCTCCCCGGTCCCGTAGCCGGCCCGCGAAGCCAGCCGGGCGAACTCCACCGGATCGGACGGCAGGTCGTGCGTCTGCCGGTCGGACAGGATCTGGAGCCGGTGCTCGATGGTCCGTAGCAGCGTATACGTGCGTTCCAGAATCTCGCGCTCCTGGTCGGTGAGCGCGCCCGCGGCGGCGAGGCGGCGGATCGCCTCGAGCGTGTTGGCGGTGCGCACCTGCGGCACGTCGCCGCCGCTCAGGAGCTGGAGAAACTGGATCGTGAACTCGACGTCCCGGATCCCGCCGCGGCCGGTCTTCAGATTGCGGTCGTCGGCTCCCTCGCGCTCTGCCCGGTGCTCGATGCGGCGCTTGAGCGCCTTGATGCCGCTGATGTCGGCCCGCGTGAGCCAGCGCCGGTAGACCCAGGGCTCGAGGTCGGCGAGCAGCTTCGCTCCGAGCGCCTCGTCGCCGCCGACGACGCGGGCCTTCACCCAAGCTTGCCGTTCCCACGTGCGGCCGAACTGATCGTAGTGATCGAGCGTGGCTGCGAGCCCCATCACCGCCGGCCCGACGCCGCCATGCGGCCGGAGCCGCAGATCGACCCGGTACGCGCTGCCGAGGTCGGTTGCTTCGCCGATCAGCCGCACCGCCTCCTGCACGGCCCGCTCGAAAAACTCCTGGTTTGTGCAGGGCTTCGGTCCCTCGGCGCGGCCGTCGCGGGAGTAGACGAAGACGAGGTCGATGTCGCTCGAATAGTTGAGCTCGGCGCCGCCGAGCTTGCCGAGGGCGATTGCCGCGAACGTCGCTCGTTCGCCGCCTGGCCCCCGAGGCACGCCCCGCTGCTTCTCGAGCCTGGCGAGCGCCGACCACGCGGCCGCATCGACGATCGCATCGGCCACGTGCGAAATCTGCCCCACGACGGTCTCCAGCCGCTGGCCGCCGATGATGTCGCCGTAGGCGATCCGCAGCGTCTGGCGCCGCTTGAACCGCCGCAGGGCCCGCATCACGTCGTCGGGATCCGTCACGGCCTCCACGTCGGCCCGCAGCGCGGCAGCCAGCGCCTCGCGCTTCTCCGGCCGCCCCTGCCCGAGCCGCACCTGCTCCCACGATTCGGTGTCGGCAATCACGATCTCGGCCAGATACGGGCTGGCCGCGAACAGCTTGACGAGCGTGGCGAGCGCCTGCGGATCGCGATCGCAGAGGGCCGCGGTGGACAGCGGGCTGCGCACGGCAGCGAAGAATCGCTCCACTGCCACGAGCACGCGGTCGGCGTCGGCCACCTCGGGCAACAACGCGGCGAGTTGGTCGGCGATCGCGCCGAGCAAGTCGAAGGGCACGCCGAGGGCGGCGAGCCCGCCGAACGCGCGCCGGGCGCCGGCCGGGTCGGCGAGCCCGGCCGCCCGGCCCCAGGCCACCGCGGCGTCCGCGTCGTCGAGCAGCCGCACCATGGCGTCGGCGGCCGGCACGTCACACCCCCGCGGGTGCGGAGGGCCTCGCGAGCGGTGCGATCTGGTGCACCGGCACGTCATCGAGCGGCACGGCGTCGGCAAGCCCGTCCGACACGAGTCCCGCGAGCGACCAGGCGCCGGCCGCCGTGATGTCGACATCCACGAGCCGGCCCACGAGCCGCAGGGGCGCGTCGAAGACCACGATCCTGTCACACATCGTCCGGCCGGTGAGCTGTGCCACGCCGTCGGGCCCCGGCTGCACGGCCTTCTTTTCGTCGCGTGTGGAAAGGCCCTCCACCAGCACCTGCTGCCGCGTGCCCACGAACGCCCTGTTGCCTGCGAGGCTCACCTCGGCCTGGGCCTCGAGCAGCGCCTGATTGCGGGCCTTCTTCACGTCTTCCGGCACGTCGTCGGGCAGCCGGTCGTAGGCCTTCGTGCCGGGCCGCGGGCTGTATTTGAAGATGAAACTGTTCTTGAAGCCGGCCGAGCGGACGAGGTCGAGCGTGGTCTGAAACTCGGCGTCGGTCTCGCCGCAGAAGCCGACGATGAAGTCGCTCGTGACCGCGGCGTGCGGCAGCTGCTCACGCACGCGGGCGAGCATCTCCATGTATTCGCCGATCGTGTAGCCGCGCTTCATGCGGGTGAGCACGTCGTCGCTGCCGTGCTGGGCCGGCACGTGCAGATAGTGGCACACCTTCGGCAGGTCGCGCACGGCCGCGATCAGATCCGGCGTCATGTCGCGCGGATAGTTCGTGACGAACTTGATCCGGTCGAGCCCCTCGACGCCGTCGAGCCGGGCGAGCAGGTCGGAGAGCCGATGGGTGCGGCCACCGTCGGCCCAGCGATAGCTGTTGACGGTCTGGCCGATGAGCGTGATCTCACGGCACCCCTCGGCCACGAGCTTCGTGGCCTCGGCAAGAATCGTGTCGGGGGCCCGGGCCTGCTCGGGGCCGCGCACGTGCGGCACCACGCAGAACGCGCAAAACTTGTCGCAGCCCGTCTGCGTGCGCACGAACGCCTGAAACGGCGTGGAACGCATGCCGGGATCGCGATCGGGGTCGTAGCTCTCGAAGCTGCGGGCGATCTCGTCGCGGGGCTTGCCCTTGCGGTCAAAGCTCACTTCAAGCTGCGGCCCGGCGCCGGCCTGGATCGCAGCCACGAGCCTGGGCACCTGGTGGAGCTGCCCGGGGCCGACCACGAGATCCACCCACGGGGCCCGCGACCGCACGAGCGCCTGGTCTTTCTGGGCCATGCAGCCGAGCACGCCCACGATCAGGTCGGGCCGCTTCTGCTTCTCGAGCCGCACGCGGCCGAGCGCGGAATAGATCTTGTCTTCGGCATGCTGCCGCACCGAGCAGGTGTTGTAGAAGACGGCATCGGCCTCGGCCTGCGTCGCCGCCAGGGCCCAGCCCTCGCGGCGCAGGGCCGCCACCACGAGCTCGCTGTCGAGCACGTTCATCTGACAGCCGACCGTTTCGATCCACAGCTGCTTCGTCATGGGGCCGATTGTATCGCGAAGTGCATCCCGGGCAGGACGGGCGAGCCGCGGAGGAATTCGGCGGCCGTCATGCCCCGGCGGCCCTCCGGCACCACCCGGCGGATCGCGAGGGCCGTGCCGGCGCCGCAGGCCACGACGATGCCCGCGTCGGCGGCGGCGAGAATCGTGCCGGGGGGCGTGTGGCCGACGGCCACGGCATGGTCGCTGGCCACCGCGACATCGTCGAGCACGAGCCGCAGCGGCTCACCGCCCGAGCGGGCCAAAAACGCCGTCGTGCGGGGCCACGGCTCGAGGGCCCGGCGCATCCGCTCGATCCGGGCGGCGGGCTGCGTCCAGTCGACGATCCCGTCGGCCTTCGAGAGCCGCGGCGCCTTCGTCGCCTTCGCGGCATCCTGCGGCATGCCGATCTCGAGCAGCTCGCCCGGGTTCCAGAACGCCCGAGCGGCGTCGAGCCGCTCGATCGCCTCGAGCGTCGCCCCCGCGCCGAGCTCGGCGAGGTGTGCCTCGAGGGCCGGGGCCGTGTCGCCGGGATAGATCGGCGCGGCCCGGGCCACGATCACCGCCCCGGCATCGAGCGCGGGAGTCATGTGGATCACGCTCACGCCCGTGATCGGGTCGCCCTCGAGGAGCGCCCACTGGATCGGAGCGGCGCCGCGGTGCCGGGGCAGGAGCGAGCCGTGCAGGTTGATGCCCCCGAGCGGCGCCAGCGCGAGCACGCGGGGCGAGAGGATCTGGCCGTAGTCACAGACGACGAACAGGTCGGGTGCGAGCCTGGCGAGCGCGTCGATCGCGGCGGCGTCGTTGATAGGCTCGGGCGCGAGGATCGGCACGCCGGCCGCCTGGGCCGCCTCGCGCATCGGGTTGGGCGGCGGCCGACGCCCTGTCGCCACGCGGTCGGGCCGGGTGACGACGGCCTCGATCCGATGGTGCGACTGCCCGAGGGCACGGAACATCGGCACGGCGAACGGCCCCGTGCCCATCACCACGAGCCGCAGCGGCTGGAGCGACGTCATGCCCGTCAGGCGTTCCCGCACCGCTCCGTTGCGAGTCGATCGAGCTGGGCGAGGAGCTCGGCATCGACGGGCAATTCGCCCCGCGACTGCTTGCCGGCGAACACCTCGCGAAACGTGTCGAGCGACCGCCGGGCCTCGAGCGCCGCCGCATCGGGCAGCCGATCGGTGAACAGCCGACCTTCAAGGTGGTCGAACTCGTGCTGCACCACGCGGGCCAAGAGTCCGTCGAGATCCTCTTCGAACGGCTCGCCTTCGAGCGACCACGCCTTGACGACGATCTGTTCCGGACGGCGGACGTCCATCCTCAGGCCCGGCAGGCTGAGGCAGCCCTCTTCCTGCACGGCGTTGCCACGCGGGCGGGAGAGCGAGGGATTGATGAACACGAGCTCTTCGCCGGCGTCAGGCCGGGCTTCGAGGTTCACGACGAACAGCCGGTAGGGCAGGGCCACCTGGTTGGCCGCCAGGCCGATGCCCCCCGCCTGATACATGATCTCGAACATTTGCTCGACCACGTCGTGGATCGTGTCGTCGATCCGCACGAGGGGGCGGGCCCGCCGCAAGAGCGCCGGGTGGGGGAATTCGACGAGTTCGAGGCGGTCTCTCCGCGTAGGTTCGACGGGCATATTCATGGCTCAAGTCTTACCATATCAGGCCATGGGTTCCTCCCTCGACACCCCGACACCCGGCGAACCGTCCCCTGGGGCCTCGACCCCTGTGGCCTGGTTTGCTCCGGCCGTGCTGGCCGCCACGTGTGGCGGACTCGGCCGCGCGGCCTTCGCGCCTGGCACGTTCGGGGCCGCGCTCGGCGTGGCCGTCGCGGTGATGCTCGGGCGGCTCGATCTGCCCTTTGCGGCCGAGGCGACGGCGATCGTGGCCGTCAACGCCCTGGGCGTGCCGATCTGCACCGCGGCGGCCCGCAGGCTTGGCCGGGGTGGCGATCCGGGCGCGATCGTCTACGACGAGATGGCAAGCGTGCCCCTGGGGCTGCTCGCGGTGCCCGTCGCGGCCCGCACGGCGCTGCCCGACAGTCTGCCGCTGCTTGTCGCGGCGTTTGCCCTCCACCGACTGTTCGATATCACGAAGCCCTTCCCCTGCCGCCAGCTCGAGCATCTCCCGGCTGGCCTCGGTATCATGGCCGACGACTGGGGAGCGGCAGCCTGGATGGCCGTCGCGCTGACCGCCTGCCGCTGGTGTGGCTGGCTCTGACGGACGATCGCCCACATGCGCCTGCTCGTCATCGATCACGGCTCCTGTGATCCGCCCGCCACCCGTGTGCACGCGCTGCGGGCGGCGGTTCGCGACCACGGCGGCGAGGCGGTGGCCTGCGGCCCGAGTTCGATCCCGAGCCTCGCCGAGCAGCCATCGGGCCTGCACGGCATTCACTTCCACGACATCGCCGCCGCCAATCACGGCTTCCTCGCCGCCGTGCGCGACGGCTCACCGGCTGCGTTTCTGGCCGCGGCGGGCGGCATCTCGCCGAGCCTGCTCGGCCTGGCCCGCGAGACGGCGCGGCAGACGATCGCCGAAGCGGTGGACAAGGTCGATCCCGACGTGCTCGTGGTGCTCCACGCGGGCCTCCTCGCCGACCTCGCGATCGAGACGGGCGTGCCCGTCGTGCTGCATGTCGCGGCCCCCGACCTCGACGCCGCCGCCGGCTCACCTCGGCTCACGGAACTCGTCACGGCGGCCCTCGGCTCGGCTGAAGCGATCGTCGCTGCCGACGACGAGACGGCCCGCCGGCTCCGGGCCGACTGGCTCGACGCCGACGCGGCATGCGAAACCTGGCCGGCCGCTCCCGAGTCGGCCGCGCTCATGCTCGCCGCCTGCCGCCGCGCGATCGACCGCCGAATGTAGGACAGGCTTCAGCCTGTCGTGAATCCCCCCGCCGGCTGTAGGACAGGCTTCAGCCTGTCGTGGCTTCCGCCCGCCGGTTGTAGGACAGGCTTCAGCCTGTCTTGGCTTCCGCCCGCATTCGACAGGCTAAAGCCTGTCCTACAAACTACGCCCCCACGGCCAGCCGCAATGCCGCCCGGCAAGCGTTTTCAAACGCGTCGAGGTCGAGCTTCTCGTTCGTCGTGTGGATCTCCATCTGCCCACAGCCGAGCGTCACGGTGGGGATGCCGTTGGCGGCCATCCAGTTGGCATCGAGGCCGCCGTTCGAGATCTCGCGCCGCGGCACGAGCCCGATCGCCTTCACGGCCTCTTCGGCCGCCACCACGCATGGCTCGTCGTCGTCGAGCCGGAAGGCCTCGTAGTCGAGTCGGCCTGCAATCGTCACCTTGCCGGTCTTGCCGTCCACGCTCTTGATCCGCTTGGCTGCGTCCTTGAACGCCGTTTCGATAGCCTTCACGATCTGGTTGCGGAATGCGGGGTCGTGGCCACGGGCCTCCGCCTTGATCGCCGCCGACTCGGCGACCACGTTCGTGGCCGAGCCGCCGTGGATCGTGCCCACGTTGCTCGTACCCCGCTTGCCTTTCTTCTCGACGAGGCCGTGCCAGCCGTCGTTGACGAGCGAGGTGATCGCCAGCGATGCGATCGCCAGCGCCGACACGCCCTTCTCCGGAGCCACGCCCGCATGGCTCGGGGTGCCGGTGATGCGGATGTCGAGCCGATGGCCGCCCGTCGCGCCCACGGTGATCTTCTCCACGGCCCCGCCGTCGAAATTGAAGGCCAACTTCGGCCGGCCGAGATCGGCCGCCTTCACGAACCGCGCGCCGTAGAGCCCCACCTCTTCCTGAATGGCGAACAGGAACGTGAGCGGCGGATGCGGCAGTTTCTGGCGCAGAATTCGGAGCGCGGTCGCGAGCACGACGGCACAGCCCGAACGATCGTCGGCCCCGAGCCCCGTGGCTGGGTCGGCGCTCTTCACGAATCGCCCGGCGACCACCGGCTTCGAGCCGAGGCAGACGGGCACCGTGTCCATGTGGGCCATGAGCAGCCGGCGCGGCCCCGGCATCGTGCCGGGCAGCTTCACGATCAGGTTGCCCACGTTGCCCTTGAGCGGCGTCTTCGTGTGGGCCGTGTCGAACGCGATCGCGTCTTTCGGGCAGCCCGCGTCGCGGAGGTGCTTCACGATCCGCTCGGCCACGAGTTTTTCATCCCCCGAGCCGCCGCGGATCGCCATCAGTTCGAGCACGAGCTTCCGGGCGGCGGCGAGGTCGGGAGCAGGACCGGACGCGTCCGGAATCGGTTTTTGAGTGGAGTGTTTCATGCCGAGGATTGTAGCCGCTACATTGCCTCCATGGCTCGGAAAGGAATCCATTCGCCGCTCGCCCTCGACCGCGTCCACCGGGGCGACTGCCTCGACCTCCTGGCCCGCGTGCCAGCCGGCACGGTGAGCCTCGCGTTTGCCGACCCGCCGTTCAACATCGGCTACGACTACGACACCTACGACGATCGCCGCTCGGCCGACGACTACCTGGCATGGTCGCAACGCTGGATGGCCGAGATCGTGCGCGTGCTGAAGGCCGACGGCACGTTCTGGCTGGCGATCGGCGACGAATACGCAGCCGAGCTCAAGGTGCTCGCCACCCGCGAGCTCGGCCTCACCTGCCGGTCGTGGGTGGTCTGGTATTACACGTTCGGCGTGAACTGCAAGCAGAAGTTCAGCCGGTCGCACGCCCATCTCTTCCACTTCGTGAAGGATCCGGCAGCGTTCACGTTCAACGTGGACGCGATCCGCGTGCCGAGCGCCCGCGAGCTCGTCTACGGCGACAAGCGGGCGAACGCCGCCGGCCGCCTCCCCGACGACACCTGGATCCTCCGGCCGCAGGATCTGCCGGAGGGATTCGGGGCAGACGCCGACACGTGGTACTTCCCGCGCGTGTGCGGCACGTTCAAGGAGCGCTCGGGCTGGCACGGCTGCCAGATGCCGGAGCAGCTGCTCGGCCGGATCATCCGCGCGTGCAGCAATCCCGGCGACCTCGTGCTCGACCCGTTCGGCGGCAGCGGCACCACGCTCGCCGTGGCCAAGAAGCTCGGCCGCTCGTTCCTGGGCCTCGAGCTGTCGGAGCAATACGCGGCCCGCATCAACGAGCGGCTCACGAGCATCAACTCGGGCGACCCGCTCGACGGCGCCCCCGAACCGCTCAAGAGCGTGCCCGCCACGAAGAACGGCCGGAAGCTCGTCCGCTAGCTTCACGCGACGGCTCGGCATCCTGCCGACCGTCGCTTGGCGGGCCTCCGCCCGCTGGTGCAAACCCGGCCCTCCAGGCCTGGCGCTCCATTCGACAGGCCTGGAGACCTGTCGCTACACCGCACACCTTTCCCCTCGACAGGCCTGGAGGCCTGTCGCTACGGTGGCGACATGCCCCCCAAGAAGCCCGCTGCCCCCGCGCCCGCCACCGGCTTCACGGCCGCGCCCGCCGACGGCGGCCTGTCGATCGACCGGCTCGCCCAGGCCTTCGCCGCGATGATGGGCACCGCCGATCCCTACGCCGGCTCGGCGCCAACGGCGGCGGGCGACATCGTGCGGGTGGACGCATCGCCCGACCTCGACGACGCGCTCGCCGCCGCTGACGACGCCGCCGACGCCAAAGTCAATCCGCGCAGCATCCTCGAAGCCCTGCTCTTCGTCGGCCAGACCGACGGCACCTCGCTTACGAGCCGCAAGGTGGCGAGCCTGATGCGTGGCGTGCGGCCGCAGGAGGTCGACGAACTCGTCGCGGAGCTCCGCCGCGAATACGCAGCGAACAACTGCCCCTACGAGATCGTGTCGCAGGATTCGGGCTGGGTGCTGCGACTGAGGCCCGAATACGCCCGGCTGGGCCAGGTGCTCGAGGCCCGGGCCCGGATGGTGCGGCTCGACGGCGAAGCGCTCGATGTGCTGGCCCTGGTGGCGTGGAACCAGCCCGTGGCCCGCGACAAACTCGTGGAGCTCGGCTGCGACGCCGCCCCCACCACGCTCCGGATGCTCGTACGGCGTGGCCTGCTCGAGCTCGTCCCTGCCGCCGACAAAGCCGCCGAGCCGGCCTACCGCACCACGGCGAAATTCCTGGACGTGTTCAAGCTCGACTCGCTCGCCGATCTCCCCGACCCCGCCGCCCCTCCCATGTAGGACAGGCTTCAGCCTGTCATGAACAGCGACGCCAGGCCCGGAGGGCCGGGTTCTTGCCAGCCGACAGAGGTCGGCCAAGGGAATTTCGGCAGGATGCCGAGAATTCCCGTGAAGCGAGACAGGCTAAAGCCTGTCCTACAAGGCCCGCGCGAGCGCCTCCTCCCGCGTCGCAATCACGCCATCGAGCTGCAGCGCCCGCAGCCGCGCGAGCGTCGCGCCCATCGCCGGCCCGGCCGCCACGCCCGCCGCGAGCAGATCAGCCCCGGTCACGAGCGGCGGTGGGTCGAGTTCGTGGCGCGGCCGCGCGATCTGCGCCGTCACCCATGCGGCCGTCGCGGCCGCGCCACGCCCGCAATCGGCCCGAGCCCGCAAGAGATCCGCGAGCAAAAACGCATCCTCGTGCGCGAGCCACGGCTGCACCTCCGACCACGGCCGCCCCGCCACGTCGGGCTCGTTGGGCTCGCTGGGCTCGCTGAACATGGCCACCGCCTCCTGGAGCCACCCCGCCAGCTTCACCTCTCGATTGGAGAGCCGCAGGCGATTCGCCGCCTGCCGGAGGGGTGCCGCTCCCACCGGTTCGTAGAGCGCGGCGAGGGCGCTCGCCAGGCTCGGCTCATCGAGGGCGTCGACGATCCTTGCAGCCTCGCCCCACGCTTCGGACTGAACGTCGGGTGCGCCCACCGCATCGGGGGCTACCTCTGGCAGCACCTCCTTCGCGAGCCCCGTCTCGGCGAGCAGTTCGAGCGCCCGCCGCCGGCCCGGCCGGCTCACCATCGCCCGCAATTCGGCCGCGATCCGCTCCGGGCTCACGGTCGTCACGAGATGCGTCATCCGCTCGATCGCCGCCCGCGTCTCGCCGTCGAGCGCGAAGCCAAACGCCGCCGCAAACCGCACGGCCCTGAGCATCCGCAGATGGTCTTCGCCAAACCGCATCGCAGGCACGCCGATCGCCCGCACCACGCCCGCGGCCAGATCGGCCCGGCCGCCCACGTAGTCGTGCACCTCCCCCGTCAGGGGATCGAAAAAGAGCCCGTTGATCGTGAAGTCGCGACGCTGGGCATCTTCTGGGGCAGTCGAGAAGGTGACGCCGGCGGGATGGCGGCCGTCGGTGTAGGCGGCGTCGGTCCTAAATGTCGCCACCTCGATCTGCCCGGCCCCCTTCGGCCCGAGCACGGTGATCACGCCGAAGGCAGCCCCCACGGCGAGGGTGCGGCCATGCCCGAACACCCGGCGCACCTCGTCGGGCGTCGCCGCCGTGGCCACGTCGTAATCGGCCGGAATCCGGCCCAAAAGCTCGTCGCGCACGCAACCGCCCGCCCACAGCGACTCGTGGCCGGCAGCCCGCAGGCGGCTGACAACGTCGATGGCAAACTGCCGCGCGGCTTCAGGATTGGAAACTTGGTGGGACATTCAGGGCGGAGGCGTTGCAGGGGGGGAACAACTGAAGGGGATGCCCAGTTGACAGAGGGGATAAACGGCCGATATCTTTTCGAGGGTTAGGGGCATGAGAGCGTCTACAGAGTACCGCGACGGGGACGACCGCAATATTTCGGGGAAATCTTCGTACCCGGCCCTGCTGACGTATCTCAGATGATTTGTTCATTTTTTCATTTCCCGCCCAATTGGGCAGCAAAAAGGTGTACCCATGAAACTTTCCTCGATTGCCAAGCGACGGGGCTTCACGCTCGTCGAACTCTTGGTCGTGATCGCCATCATCGGCGTCCTCATCGGCCTGCTCCTGCCGGCCGTACAGGCAGCCCGTGAAGCAGCCCGTCGTTCGAGCTGCTCCAACAACCTCAAGCAGTTGGGGCTCGGCTTGCACGTCTACGCCGACGCCAATGCCCGCGGCGGCGACAATTTCTTTCCGTGGCTGACTACGGGAGGGACCCAATCGCCAGAATATGGATTTAGCTGGCTTGCCCAGATTCTTGGCGGCATGGAGGAAACGAATCTACTGCGAAATATCACCGGCACTGCTAATTCGCAGAAACCGTTTTTTGATGGTAACTACACAACGGGCATTAGCGCGCCCGCGACAACCATTGGCACAGTGAACACCGCCGCCGCAACGAAATTGAATTTTGCACTCTGCCCAAGCTGGGCAGGCAACTCAGTGACGGCGACGAGCGGCTCGGCTGCGGCGGCTGGGGGTTCCACCGTTGGCGGAATATCGAATTACCGCGCAAACGCTGGCGTCTCAAATGGCGGGGTTCCCACAGGAGATTCGACAACTGCCGGCCAAGGCGGGCTCGTCCACACGCAACGGCTCGGGTTCCGTGATTTCTCGGACGGCACGAGCAAGACGGTCCAGGTGTCGGAGAGCAGGCAGAATACCCTCAATAGTGCGTCTAACCAGCCTTGCCGCTGGCTGTTTGGTGAACTTTTTCACATGGCATCGACCAACTCGGGAACCCTGAGCGGCGGCGTCTGGAATGCTCCCTCGAACAGCTTGCTTGGGCTTATGTCGACTCAAAATACGACAACGTCAGGCACGGGCCAACTGGGAACTTACTCGTTGGCGATCGGTCCGAACAGTACGTCGCTGCAGTGGGGCCCATCGAGCGATCATGCTGGCAAGATCGTTGGGCATCTTTTTGCGGATGGTCACGTCGAATTTATTGGCTCCGATGTAGCGACCAATACGTATTCAGCATTGAATACAAAATCGCGTGGCGAGCCGATTCCGGAGTACTGATTCCGGGGCGATACCAAGCTGATCTCCTGACTCACGGGCGGCCGGCAACGCGAGTTGCCGGCCGCCTTCTTTTATGGTGCGATGCTGTCGTAAACGAAGCGGCCCGGGCGAAGAGCGTCGGGGCGGCGTGCCGGGCGGGGACGAGACTGGGCACTCGCGTCGATCCATCAGTCCCACGGTATTGACCTCGTAGGACAGGCTTCAGCCTGTCGCTTCTTTT
>CAMAVC010000022.1 GCA_945861585.1 Planctomicrobium piriforme | reverse complement strand
AGCGGCCGCCAGCAACGCCTCGAAGGCGTCTTTGCCGTGTGCGACGAGAAAATCGCACGGGTCGACGCCGGAGGGGAGCCGCGCGATCCGCACGTCGATCGGCTCGGCGAGGATCACGTCGAGGATTTCGTCTGCCCGCCGCCGGCCGGCATCGTCGCCGTCGAGCACGAGCACGATCCGGTCGGCGTAGCGTCGCAGGAGCTTGGCATGCCGCTCACCGAGCGCCGTGCCGAGCACGGCCACCACGTCGTGGATGCCCGCCTGCCGCGCCGCCAGGCAGTCGGTGTAGCCCTCGACGACCACGGCCCGCCGCGACACGGCCATTGTCTCGCGGGCGGTGTCGAGCCCGTAGAGCATCGAGCTCTTGGAAAACAGCGGGGTCTCGGGGGAGTTGATGTATTTCGCGGCGTCGGGGGCGGCCCCGGGCAGCACCCGACCGCCGAACGCCACGCACCGGCCGAGCGGATCGCGGATCGGAAAGATCACGCGGTCGCGAAAGCGGTCGTAGTGTCCGGATTGATCCTGGCGTTCGACGGCCAGGCCCACCTTGGCCAGGTGGCCGGCGGAAATGCCCGCGGCCGAAGCCTGGCGCAGGAGCCAGTCCCAGGCGGGGGGCGCGAAGCCCAGTTCGAACCGCGTGATCGTGTCGGGAGAAAGGCCGCGGCCGGCGAGGTAGTCGCGGGCCGCCCCAGCCTCCGGACTCCGCTCGAGGCAGGCGGCGAACCGTTCCGCCGCCCAGGCCAACGCCTTGAAGAGGGCCGCCTTGTCGTCGGTGGAGAGGCCGCCGCGGCCGCGTGTGATCGTGATGCCAGCCCGGTCGGCCAACTGCTCGAGCGCTTCGCGAAACTCGAGTTTCTCCATCTTCATGATGAAGGTGAAGGCGTCGCCGCCGATGTTGCACACCCAGCAGCGGAAGGTCTGCCGCTCCGGGTTCACCTGGAGGCTGGGCCGTGAATCCTCGTGCCAGGGGCACAGGCCGGTCATGGCCTTGCCACCGCGCCGCAGGGAAATGTACGACCCGATCAGATCGACGATGTCGGTCGCGTCGCGCACCCGCTCTTTGAGGTCGTCGTGGAGCGACGATCCGGCGGCGGTGGATGACGAAACCGGCGAGGCTGCCACGCGAGCACTCCAAAAATCGATCTGCAACCAAGAGGCCGTCGGAATGTAGGCCTCTGTCTGGGGTGGGTCAATCTCAAGCTGATGCCGCGCATCTTGCCCAGCTTGCGGGCGTTGCGAAGGCCCGTGAGACGGGCGCGATCCGCTCAGGAGAGCAGTCGCTGCACGCTGTCGAGCAGCCTGTCCATCGCAAATGGCTTGCGGATGTAGTCGTCGACCCCCAGCATCTCGGCATACGCCTTGTGCCGGCTGCCTTCGTTGGCCGTGATCATGATCACGCGCAGCGGCACCGGCCGGCTGCGGCGGAGCCGCTCGAGCACGAGAAAGCCGCTCCGCTTGGGCATCATCATGTCGAGCACGACGAGATCAGGATTCTCCTGCTCGGCGAGCACGAGCCCCTGGTTGCCATCGCGGGCCACGAGGATCTCATACCCCTTCGATTCGAGCACCGTCTTCATCGACTCGACGATCTCCTGATCGTCGTCTACCAGCAGCACGCGTTTTCCGCCCGCCGCAGCGACAGCCGCGGCGGAGGATGCCGGCAGCGGCGAGTCGTCGGACGGCTCGACGGGCTTGGCAATTTTCTTGGTGCGTTTTTGGGGGGGCATGCAGCGGTCCGAAAGGAGCGTGAGGCGTGGGAAGGGGCTGTTTTTAGCCGGGGTTCATTCCAGATTCTACCAAAAATGAAGACCGCCTGCCAAACCGCTGCGAGACCGGGGGCGTGCGGCCGGTCGCCGTCATCCGGGAGTCGAGACGGACGGTCGGTCGGTCAGAAACAGGGCCGCCCCGGCGAGGCCGAACGCCGCACCCATGCAGATATCGCTCGGAAAGTGGGCCGCCGTGGCCACGCGTTGCAGGGCGGCACTCACCGCCAGCGTGAGAAACAGCCAGCGGCCCCGCGGATATCGCCAGGCGAGCGCCGCGAACAGTCCGCTGGCGACGGCCGCATGCCCCGAGGGAAAACTGTTGGCGTCGGAATGATGGCCGCCGGCAGGCACGAGCCCGAACGTGGCCCACGCCGAGGCCTGCGCGGCGATGTCGATGGCCCGTGGCCGGGCTCGGTCGACGACCGCTTTGACGAGATCCACCATCAGCCCGCCGCAGGCGGTGGCGCCGATCATCCGGGCCATGCGCTCCTGCGGGGCCGTGGGCTGAAACGACGGCCACCGGATGGCCGGCCAGCGGAGCGAGGGAAAGGCGAGCGCGGGGTCGAGCACGAGCGCAGCCACGAGGATGACTGCCACGCCCATCGTGTGGGCGAAGACCTCCGAGAAGTTCAGAAAGCGAAGCACTTCCTTCGGAACACCGCCCGCCTTACACCACGACGCGACCGGCAGGTCGATCACAGTCGCCGTCGTGCCGAGCACCGCGAGCACGGCAGCCGCGCCCATGAGGGTGCGCAGCGGCCATGCCGCGGCCGAAGGCCGGGTGGATGCCGTTCGCGCGTCGGAAACATTTCGTGGCACCGCCATCCCGCGAATCGTCGCACAGCATGGGCGGGCGGGTCGAGTCGAATTTCCATGGTCACGTCCAGAGGCTCCGGTCGAGCAGGCGGTAGTTGATCGCCTCGCTCACATGGGCGCAGCCGATTCGCTCGGCTGCGTCGAGATCGGCGATGGTGCGGGCCACCCGCAGCACCTTGTCGTGCGCACGGGCCGAAAGCCCGAGGTCGGCCACCGCTCCGCGCAAGAGGTCGACGGCGGCCGGTTCGAGCGGGCAGAATTCGCGAATCTGGCGGCTCGACATGCGGGCGTTCGACCGCGTCGGCAGGTCGGCGAAGCGGCGCGCCTGCCGCTCGCGGGCCGCGAGCACGGCCTCCCGCATCTGGCTGCTCGATGTGCCGGCTCGCGAAGACGCGAGCTCCCGGAACGGCACGGCGGGCACCTCCAGATGGATGTCGATCCGATCGAGGAGCGGCCCCGACACCTTGCCCATATATTTTTCGACGTGCGGGGCCGTGCATTGGCACTGCCGGCGCGGATCGCCGCGATACCCGCACGGGCAGGGATTGAAGGCGGCCACGAGCATGAAATCAGCCGGAAATCGCGTGGTGGTGCGGGCACGGCTGATCGTCACGGTGCCGTCTTCGAGCGGCTGCCGCAGCACTTCGAGCGTGCGGCGGTTGAACTCGGGAAGCTCGTCGAGAAACAACACGCCGTTGTGGGCCAGGCTGATTTCGCCGGGCATCGGGATCGAGCGGCCGCCCACGAGGCCCGCCTCTGAAATCGTGTGGTGCGGCGCGCGGAACGGCCGCGTGGCCAAGAGCGGCTGGCCCGCCGAGACGAGCCCCAGGGCACTGTAGATGCGGGTCGTTTCGATCGATTCGGCGGCCGTGAGCGGCGGCAGGATCGTGGGGATCCGTTTGGCGAGCATCGTCTTGCCGCCGCCGGGAGGCCCGACCATCGCCACATTGTGGCCGCCGGCCGCGGCGACGCAGATCGCCCGCTTCGCCGCCTCCTGCCCGCGCACATCGGCGAAGTCGATGTCGTAATGAGCGAACCGCTCGAACCACTCGCTGACCCGCGGGGCCGTCGGGTCGATCTGCAGATCGCCTGCAAAGAATCCAACGGCCTCGGCAAGCGTGGATACGGGAATGATCTCCACGTCTTCCACCACGGCCGCTTCGGTGGCGCTCGCCGTCGGCACGACGACACCGCGCAGATTTTTCTGCCGCGCGGCTGCGATTGCCATCGAGAGCGCCCCTCTGGCCGGTCGCGTGAACCCCTCGAGCGAGAGCTCGCCCACCACGGCGTAGTCGTTGAACCGCTCCGAGGAAAACTGCCCACTGCCGGCGAGGATGCCGAGCGTGATCGGCAGGTCGAACGTCGCGGCCTGCTTGGGGATTTCTGCCGGGGCCAGATTCACGACGATCCGGTCGTTCGGGCGGTTAAACCCCGAGTTGACCATCGCCCGGGCGACGCGATGGGTGCTTTCGCGGATGGCGGCGTCGGGGAGGCCGACGAGCACAGTGGAGGGAAGGGCCCCGGTGGAGACGTCGACCTCCACGTCGATCGGCACGGCATCGATCCCGAACATCGAAAAAGTCTGCAGGCGGGCGAGCATGGCACGGTCCTTTCCGGGAGGTGAGAGCGGGCGGAATCCCGCCGGCGTGCAGGGAGTGTACAGAATTACACTTCTCTGTGCAAGGAGCCGGCCGCGGGCACGCCGGCCCTGGTTTCGGCTACGCTGCGTAGCATGACGCCACTCCTTCATCGCTGTCTTCGCCTGACCACCTGCGCGGGGCTTCTGGCCACCGCGGCAGTCCTCCATGCCGACGAGGGGATGTGGCTGTTCAGCCACCCGCCACTCGAGCGGATTGCCCGCGACCATGCCGCCGCGCTTGGCGACGCCCGGCTCACGCCAGAATGGCTCACGCACCTCCAGCAGGCGTCGGTCCGCTTCAACTCCGGTGGCTCGGGCTCATTCGTCTCGGCCGACGGCCTGGTGCTCACGAACCACCATGTCGGGGCCGACGCCCTGCAGAAGCTCGGCACGCCGAACCGCAATCTGTATCGCGACGGCTTTCTCGCCGCGTCGCAGGCAGACGAGCTGCGCTGTCTCGATCTCGAGCTCAACGTGCTCATGTCGATCGAGGACGTGACGGCTCGGGTGCAGGCAGCCGTGAATCCACGCCTGAATGCGGCCGACGCCTTCGCCGCCCGCCGACAGGTGATGGCCGACATCGAACAAGAATCGCTCTCCGCCACGGGCCTGCGCAGCGACGTCGTCACGCTCTATCAAGGCGGCCGCTACCATCTCTATCGGGCCAAGAAATACACCGACGTGCGGCTGGTGTTCGCGCCGGAGCAGCAGATCGCCTTTTTCGGCGGCGATGCCGACAACTTCGAGTTTCCACGGTTCAATCTCGACGTCTGTTTTTTCAGGGCCTACGAAGACGGCAGGCCCGCCCGCGTGCCCCACCATCTCACGTGGGCTCAGCGGCCGGTCGGGGCCGGCGGGCTCGTGTTTGTGTCGGGCCATCCCGGGCACACGGATCGGGCCAACACCGTCTGCGAGCTGCTTGCGATGCGCGATCGGCAGGTGCCGTTTTCGCTCGGCATGCTCAACCGCCTCGAAGCGCTGTATGCGGCCTATGCAGGCGAGGGCCCGGAGGAACGCAGGCAGGCGATGGGCGACCTGTTCGGCGTGCAGAACGGCCGCAAGAATCGCGAGGGGCTGCTTGCCGCCTTGCTCGATCCGCCGCTGCTCGCCAGGAAACGCGTGGCAGAAGACCGGCTTCGCAAGATCGTGGCGGCCCGGCCGGCCGCCGCGGGCCAATCGCCCTTCGAGCGGATCGAACAGGCCGAAGCCGACATCGCGCGGGTGGCGCTGCGGCACAACCTTCTGGAGGGCGCGGTCGGGTTCAATAGTCAGTATTTCACCAATGCCCGGATGCTGCTGCGGGCCGCCGACGAGGCGGCGAAGCCGAGCGGCGAACGGCTGCGCGAATACCGCGATTCGAACCGCGAGTCGCTCGAGCTGCAGCTCTTCTCGCCCGAGCCGCTCTACGATGCCTTCGAGATCGTGAAACTCGCCGACTCGCTGACGGCGTTCGCCACCGCGCTCGGCGCCGACGACCCCCTCGTGGCCGCCGTGCTCGCCGGGAAGTCGCCGCGAGAGCGGGCGGCCGAGCTTGTCGGCGGCACGACGCTCGGCACGCGGGCCGGTGGCGCCCGGCCGGACGCACGGCGGGCCCTGTACGGCGGCGGCAAGGCGGCCGTCGATGCGTCGGCGGATCCGATGCTCGCGCTCGCGCGGCTCGTGGATGCCGAGGCGCGGGCCGCACGGAAGATCGTCGAGGCCGCCGGCGAGGTGAAGCGGCAGGCGCATGCCGAGATCACGCAGGCCGTGTTCGCGGTGGAAGGTGAGGCGATGTATCCCGACGCCACGTTCACGCTCCGGCTCGCCTACGGCACCGTGCGGGGCTACGAGGAGGGCGGGCACGCCGTGCCGCCGTTCACCACGTATCGTGGTCTCTTGGCCCGGGCCGACGAAAAACGCGAGACGCCGCCCTTCGACCTGCCGCCGCGGTGGCGTGAGCGGCGGCCGCAGCTCGAGCGCGATGGGGCGTTTCTCGACACGCCGTTCAACTTCGTCTCCACCGCCGACATCATCGGCGGGAATTCAGGCAGCCCCGTGGTGAACGTGCGCGGAGAGCTCGTGGGCCTGATCTTCGACGGCAACATCCAGTCGCTCGCCCTCGACCTTGCGTATGACGACACCCGGGCGCGGGCCGTGGCTGTCGACGCCACGGGCATCGCGGCGGCGCTCGAGAAGGTGTACGACGCCCGTGCGCTCTGCACCGAAATCGGAGCCGAGCGCGAGCCGCAGCCGGCCGCCCAGGGCGACTGGCGGCCGCTGTTCGATGGCCGCACCCTCGGCGGCTGGAAGGCGACCGCGTTTGGGGGAGAAGGGGAAGTGAAGGTGGTTGACGGCGCGATCGAAATCGGCATGGGGGCCGACCTGAGCGGCATCACGTGGACAGAAGACTTTCCGCGGCAGCACTACGAGCTCGCGTTCGAGGCTCGCCGCGTGGATGGCAACGATTTTTTCTGCGGGCTCACGTTCCCCGTGGGCGCTGATCCCTGCAGCCTGATCGTCGGGGGGTGGGGCGGCGGCGTGGTCGGGCTGTCGAGCATCGACGGCCTCGATGCGGCGCACAACGACACCACGCTCTACCGGGCGTTCGACACCGGCCGGTGGTATGCGGTGCGGGTGCGCGTGACACCCGAGCGCATCGAATGCTGCCTCGACGAAGAGGGCGTGATCGATCAAGCACTCGAAGGCAAGACCCTGTCGATTCGTCAGGAGGTGACGCCGTCGCTGCCGCTCGGCATCGCCACCTACGCCACGACCGCCCAGGTGCGAAACCTGCGCTGGAGGCCGTTGCCCGGAGCGGGATCGCCATGACGGGCTCCGGCGCAGAGCCGGCCGATGCGCCTGGCGAGCCCGACAAGCTGCGACGCCGGATCGCCGAGGAGGCTGCCCGCCTCGTGGCTCGCGGCGGCGATTCCGAGCGGGCCCGCTATCGGGCGGCGCGGCGGGTTGGGCAGGGGTGGGTGCCCCCCGACCAGATTCCAGCGCACGAGGAAGTGCGGCGTGAACTGCATCGTGTCGCCGACTCGGGGCACGGCTTCGCGTCGCTCGTCGGCGATCGGTTCGATCGAATCGCGGCCGCCGTGGCACCCCTGGCCGCGGTGCGCACCGATCCCGCGAGGCACGTCGAGGCCGATGCGCTCGAGCACGCGCTGCAGGTGTTCGATCTCGTTCACGACGAGCGGCCATTCGACGAGGAGCTGCTCACGGCCGCCCTTGTGCACGACGTGGGCCGCGCGATCGACCGGGCCGACGCGGTCGCGGCGAGCCTTGCGGCGCTCGAGGGGCTCGTGACGCCGCGCACGGCCTGGCTGGTGGAGATGCTGCCTGTGGCCCGGGCGTATCGCGACGGCACGCTCGGTCAGCGGGCCCGGCACCGGCTCGAGGCCCATCCCGATTTCGAAGACGTGCTCCTGCTCGCCGATGCCGACCGGCGTGCACACGTGCGCAACGCTGCGACGCCTGCGCTCGACGAAGCGATCGCGATGCTGCGGGCCCTCGCTCAGAATGAGGCGGCGGACGAGGCCTGACGAGCCGAGGGCGTGCCTTACGCTTCTGGCGACTGGCCGCCGAGGGCGGCCTTGACCGTTTCACGGGCTTCGCGCCAGCGGGTCTTCACGGTGCGTTCCGAGCAGCCGAGGAGCGTGGCGATCGTCTTCTGGTCGGCCCCGAGAAACCACACGAGCTGAAACACCTCGCGGGCGTCGGGGGAGAGCCGGTCCACCGCCTCCTGAAAGATCGTCCAGCGGTCGAGGGTCGAGTCGGGGGCGGGCAGGCGGTCGATGTGGCGCTCGGCAGCCGTGGTACGGCCGGGGAAGATGTTGGTGCCGTGGTTCGCGGCATACGACTCTGGGCCCGCGTGCTTGCGGGCGAGGTCGAGGAGCTCCCGCCGGACTTCCGTCGCCGCCAGGGCCAGCACGGCCCGGGGCGAATCGATCGGCAACTGGCCGAGCGTGCGATGCAGCCGCATGGCCGCAGCCTGGAAGACGTCGTCGGTGTCGTCCCAGCGCCGGACATTTGGAAACCGGGCGAGCATGCGGTGGGCGAGGTGCCGCACCCGGTCACTGCACAATTCGAGGATCCGGTCGCGGGCCGTCAGGTCGCCGGCCGCCAGCCGCGCGAGGCAGTCGGCGACGTCGGCCGGGAGAGGGGAGTCGGCGTCCATGAATCTGCCTGCCGCCGGGGGGAAATCCACCGCGTCACAAAAAATACTACCACGCTTGCCCCTGCCGCCGGTGGCTCTCGTTTTTATGGGTGGAGGACCCTCTATGCCACCACGCTCCCTTGCCACGCTCGGTTCGGCCCAAGGTTCGGCCCAAGGTTCGGCTCGGGGTGCCGCCGAAGGTGCCTCACGCCTGCGTCTACCCCACGAGGTGCTCGGGCTGTCGCCCCGTGAAGAAGATGCCGTGCGGGTCATCGAAGTGTCGCAGTTGATGCTACGCCGCTGGCGGCGGGCTCCGCTCGGGATCGACGGCGTTCCCCCGGTAAAAATCGACGGCGACGTGCGCAACCGGATCAAAGAAATCGTCGCCGCCCGCCAAGCGATGCTCGAGCAGATTTGCGTCCGGTTGCGCCGAAGATAAGCCGCCATCCGACGTTTTTGCGGTCGGCAGGAATCCCCGCCAGCGGGCGGTATATTCCGGCATGGCAGGTGGCGGCGACAGACGCGACGCGGAGCAAGCGGAAAGCGGGCTGCCGCCTGCGGCGGAGGTGCCTTGGTCGGACTCCGACGACTCGCTTGCCTGGGGGCTGTCGGGCCGGTCGGATGGGTTTGGTCTCGGCAGCGACATTCCGCTCGAACTGGCCCCCGGCACCGATCTCGGCGGGTTTACGATCGGGCGTCTGCTCGGAGAGGGGGGCATGGGCCGCGTCTACGAGGCGCGGCAGGCCACGCCCGATCGGCTCGTAGCTGTGAAGGTGCTGCGCGACGCGCTCGCCACGCCGGAGCAACGCTTCCGATTTCAGCACGAGTCGGAAGTTCTCGGTCGGCTGCGGCATCCGCATATCGCGCAGATCCACATGGCGGGTGTGCATCGGCACGAGGCCGGGGCGGTGCCGTTTGTGGTGATGGAGCTCATTCTGAACGCACAGCCGCTCACGCTCTTTGTGCGCGAGCGAGGGCTCAGGCTGCGCTCGCGCCTCGAGATCATGCGCCGCGTCTGCGACGCCGTGGCCCACGCCCATCGCAAGGGTGTGATCCATCGGGACCTCAAGCCGGCCAACATTCTCGTGGACGGGAGCGGTGAGCCGAAGGTGATCGATTTCGGCGTGGCCCGCTCGACGGCCCCCGACGCCGCGGCATCGCCATGGCGCACCGTGGCCGGCCAGATCGTGGGCACGCTCCTCTACATGAGCCCCGAGCAGCTCGCCGGCAGAGTCGAGGAGATCGATGCCCGGGCCGACGTCTACGCGCTCGGCATCGTGCTGCATGAGCTCATCGCCGATCGGCCGCCGTACGACCCGGCCGAGACGTCGCTCTTGGTGGCCGCCCGCGCCCGTGAGGATGCGGGGCTGCAGGCGGCCCGCGCCGTGGAGCGGGCTGCCCTGCAGGGCGGCGCTGATCGGTTTTCGTCGCGTTCGCTCGCCGCGATCGTCCACACATGCCTCGCAGAGCGGCCCGAGCATCGCTATGCGACGGCCGTCGAAGTCACGGCTGAATTGGATCGCTGGCTGGCTGGCGAGCCCGTGCTCGCTCGGCCGCCTACATGGCTCGAACGGGCGGGGCGCGCGATCCGCCGGCACCGCGCGGCGACGGCTGCGGCAGCCGTGGGGATCGCCTCCATCGTGGCTGCCGCCGTCGGCATCACGGCCTTTGCCCTGCGCGCCGCCGAGCAGGCTCGAGCCGCACGGGCGGAGCTCTACACGGCCACGCTCCAGCTGGCGGCAGACGCCCGCGATCGCGACCGCGTCGGCGAGGCGCGGCAGCGGCTGGCGGAGGCGCGGGCGCTCGTACCCCACACGAGCCGCGAACAGCCGCTCGAGCTTGCCTGCCTGGCGGCGTCGCTCGACGACTCGTTCGCCACGCTCGCAGGCCACACGGCCGACGTGCTGGCCGCGGCGTGGTCGCCCGATGGCACGCGGCTCGCCACGGGCGACCGCAAGGGCGCCGTGCGAATAGTCGACGCGACGGCACTCGGCGCGATGCCGGACGCAGCGGCGGAATTTGGCACACGCGGCGATGCCGTGTGGCGGATCGCGTGGTCGCCCGACGGGCGGATGCTCGCGACCGCGTCGGAAGATAAGGCCGTGCGCTTGTGGGACGTGCGGACGGGCCGCGAACTGCAGCGGATCACCGGGCACAAAGCAAAAATGTATGGCGTGGCGTTCGGGCCCGATGGCACGGTCGTGGCGACCGCCAGCGCCGATCACACGGCGCGGCTCTGGGACGTGGCCACCGGCGCCGAACGCGTCGTGTTTGCCGGTCACACAGGCACGGTGTTTTCCGTGGTGCTGTCGAGCGACGGGCGGCAGGCGCTCACCGCCTCGCTTGACGGCACGGCCCGGCTGTGGGATGCCGAGAGCGGGGCCCTCGTGCGCACGTTCTCGGGCCACGAGGGCTGGGTGTTCGACGCCGACTTCGCGCCCGACGGCACGGCCATCGCCACGGCTTCGAAAGACGGCACGGCGCGGCTGTGGAGCGTGGCCACGGGCAGCGTGGAGGCGATGTTCGCCCACCCCGAGCGGGTGAACGCGGTGGAATTCATGGCCGGCGGGCGGGAGCTGGCGACGGCAGCCCACGACGGCGTGGTGCGGATCTTCCGCCCCGGGAAGCGCGACCTTGTGCGGCGGTATCACGGCCACGAGGGCGCGGTCTGGACGGTCGCATGTGCTCCGACGGGAGCGGGTATGGCGACAGGCTCCGATGACCGGACGGTGCGGCTGTGGGAAACGGCTGACCGCTTCGACCCCGTGATTCCCGCCCCGGCAGGCGCGCGGGCGGCGGCATGGTCGCGCGATGGATCGCTCGTGGCGGTGGCCACCGGAAAGTCGGTGATCGGCATCCGCGATGGCCGGACGCTCGGGCCGCGCCGCACGATCAGCCTCGAGGTGGACGCGATTCACGACGTCGCTTTCGACCCACGGACCGGAGCCCTGTTCGCCGCCTGCAGCGACGGGATCGTGGCCCGCACCGACATCGGCGCCCTGCATGAGACGACCAGCGAGCGCATCCATAAGCACGACGCCGTCTACGCCGTCGACGTGTCGCCCGACGGGGCACGATTGGCGACGGCCTCGGAGGACGGCACGGCCACGGTTCGCGACCTGGCTGCCTGGGAGACGGCGATCAAAACCGTGCGGCATAGCCGGCGGGTGTGGTGCGTGCGGTTCACCCCCGATGGCGAGCGGTTCTACACGGCCGGCGACGATCGGCGGGCAGTCGCGTGGGATGTCGCGACGGGCACGCGCCGGGGCGAGTTCGTGGGGCACGATGCCGCGGTGAAGTGGCTGGCCGTCGCGGCGGACGGCCGGCAGCTGGCCACGGCCTCCGCCGATGGCACGGTCGGCATCTGGGAAGTGCGCACCGGCAATCTCCTCCACCGCCTGCGCGGGCCCGGCTGCGAGGTGGCGAGGGTTGCGTTTGCCGCCGACGGATCGCGCGTGGCGGCCGTGGCGAGCGACGGCTCCGCCCACCTCTGGGATGCGGCGAGTGGCCGATCGCTGCCGGTGCTCCGCGGCTCCGGTGGCCAAAGCCATGCGCTCGCAGTCTCGCCCGACAGCCAGGCGGTGGCGATCGCCGCCGGCGAGACATTGCTGCGGGTCGAAGGCGTGTCGGCGGCCGACATCTTCCGCCGCCGCGTGCTCAGCCCGCAGCCCCGCTGAGCACCTGGCCGAGCGTTTCCTGGAGCACCGCGGCGCTCCGCTTGAGCCCTTGCAGCTCCTTTGGCCAGAGCTCGATCTCGAGCGTGTGTTCGGCGCCGGCCCGGCCCACGACCGTGGGCACCGAGATCGCGACCTCCCGTAGCCCGTAGCACCCGGCCTGCACAGTCGAGACGGGCAGCACCCGCTTCGAATCGAGCGCGATCGCGTGGATCACCTCGGCGATCGACACGCCGACGGCGAAGCCCGCGCCGGTCTTTTTCTTGATCATCTCGGCGCCGCTCGTCTTCGCCCGCTGAAAGACCTCTTCGCCGAGCTTGGGAGTGAAGCCCGGATACTTTTCGAGCGGCAGGCCCGCGACCGCCGCGCTCGACCACACCGGCACCATGCTGTCGCCGTGCTCGCCGAGGATCATCGCCTGGAGCTGCGTGGCCGGCGCCTTGAGCTTAAGTGCCAACAGGCTCCGGAAGCGGAGCGTGTCGAGCAGCGTGCCGAGGCCGATGACGCGGCCCTGGGGCAGGCCGAGCTCCTGCTCGGCGAGATAGGTGAGGATGTCGACGGGATTCGAGACCACGAGGATCGTGGCGTCGGGGCGGTGCCCCTTGGCCTTGATCTCGCCGAGGATCGAGCGAAACAGCACGACGTTGCGGTTGATGAGCGCGAGCCGGCTCTCGTCGGGCTTGCGTCGCAGGCCCGCCGTGATGCAGATCAGGTCGGCATCGGCGAGGCACTCGTAGCCGCCGGCATGGATCACCTGGTCGGCGATCGCCGCGGTGCCGTGGAGCATGTCGAGGGCCTGGCCGTCGGCCAGTTCGGGATTCGCGTCCACGATCACGATCTCGTGCACGATCCCGCCGAGCTGCAGGGCGAACCCCGCCGACGAACCCACGATCCCACCGCCGCCGATGATCCCGACTTTCATGTGATGCTCCTTGCGAATATGTGACGCACCGGCTCGGGAGCGGCAACCGTTCTTGTCCGCCGTTTCGACGGCGGATTGGCTCGTCGCGTGGGCTGCGGCAGCCCAATGCTCCTCGAGCGTTCGCCGACTCCCTCACCTGCCTGTGCGAAGGGGTCACGCCGCTGTGATGCCCAGTTGCTTGCAGACTTGTTCCGTGACGATTTTCACGAGCTGTTCCTGGTCGAGGCCCGGCGACGTGGGCCGCACTGCCGTGCCCGGCTCGGCGCCCATCGGGGGCGGGGCGTCGAAGGCCTTGCGGTCCACGCCCGTTGCGTTCCAGCTCGAGCGAAACACGTCGTTGGCGCAGATGTCGCAGTTCTCCATCCCCTTGTCGAGCCGCGGGTCGGTGAAGCCCCACTTGGCCTTGAGGTCGAGCAGTTCCTTCGTCTCCTGCTTCGTGAGAAACGTGACACGGCCCAGATCCTTGGCGAGCATCAGGATTCGGCAGTAGGCGTCGAGGATCTCGGTCCACCAGTAGGCCTTCTCGACCGTTTCGCCGAAGCTCACGGTGCCGTGGTTGGCGAGGATCACGACGTTCGACCGCTTCACGAACGGCTTGACGGTGTCGGCGAACTTCTGGCCGCCGGGGGTCTCGTAGCGGGTGATCGGCACGTCGCCCAGAAACACCTCCACCTCCGGCAGCACGCACTGCGGGATCGGCTCGCGGGCCACGGCGAAGGCGGTGGCGTGCGGCGGATGGCAGTGCACGACCGACTTGATCTCGGGCCGCTCCTTCATGATCGTGAGATGGAGCAGGATCTCGCTCGATCGCTTGCGGTTGCCGGCGACCTGGTTGCCCTCCATGTCGACGATGCACAGATCGGAGGGCTTCATGAAGCCCTTCGAGATCATCGTCGGGGTGCAGAGCACCTCGTTGGGGCCGAGGCGAAACGAGATGTTGCCGTCGTTGCCGGCGGCGAAGCCCTTGTTGTAGATGCGGCGGCCGATGTCGCAGATCTCTTCCTTGAGCTGGTTGAGCGGCTTGCTGCTGGTGGTGCCCTGAACCTTGGTGGCCATGATTGCTCCTGCGGGGAAAACCTGGGTGATGTGCTGGGTGACGGACGGTGTGATTCGATGGGTGTCTGTATTGATTCTGACCCACTTTTCGGGTCGCGGTCGGACTGCCGAAGTTTCGTGGGGGTGGGGTCGTGCGGGTTATCGGGCCTCGGGCGCGAGGTCGAGGTGGTCGATGATCGCCGCGATCGAGGCGTCGACTGGTTTGTCGTCTGGATAGAACGGTTGTGCGGCCTCGCCCCCTTCGCTGAAGGCCACGAGCTGGCCGTCGCCGGCGCCGAGGTCGTCCCAGGCCACGAGCGGCTCGGCGGGGCCGTCACCGCGGGCGAGGTCGGCGCCGGAGAGCGGCACGACGAGTTTGAGCACGCCGCCCCGCATCGTGGGGTGGGGCTCGACGAGCGTCACGGTGCCGATCGTTTTTCCAAGTCGCATGGCGTGGTCTCAGTGGGCGTGGGTGGTGCAGGCGCAGGGCGCGGGGGCGGCTGCGAGTTCGGCGGGGGCAGGGCCGAGGTCACGGCGGGCGAAATCACCCGCCACGCGATCGAGGCTCACGGCCGACAACGCCCTCGGATCGACGACGAGCAGGTTTGCACTGCATTCCGCGGCGGCTGCCAGCAGGCCTGCCGTGTCGCGGGCCGTCACGGCCCGCAGGCCCGGGGAGCGGTTGGCGAGCACGACGGCCGCGGCGGGGCGGCCCGCGAGCAGCACGGCACGGGCGCCGTCGCGGGAGGCATGCGTGGCGATCGTGGCCACGACATCGGCGAGGCCCGTGGCGGGAAGCTGCTGGGCGGCCGGGATGACCCGGGCGAGGGTGGCGCACCGGGCGGCGGCGTCGCTGCCGCACTCGGCATGCGCGATGATGAAGGGGCGGCTGGCCGCGGGGCTCGCCGGCGCGGCAGTGCCGCGCACGATCTCGATGCCGGCATCGTGCGCGTGTTCGCGGGCCGAGGGCGTGACGACGGCCCCGGCAGCCACGACGACACGGGCCGTGCCGGCGGGCAGCCGCTCGAGAACGGCGAGCGTGACCACTTTGTCCGTGAGCGCGACGCCGCTGGCCGCCTGCGGCTGACCGTAGGTCGATCCGGCCGTCGGGGCGGCAGCCACCGGGGGAGCCGCCGGCGCGGTGACGCGAGCGATCACCTCGGCGACCAGGCGGCGGATGGTTTCGGGATCGGGGTTCACTGAAGTGTGGTTCCGGGTGGACGTCAGGCGTTGTCGATGAGGGCGACGGTGCTCCACCGGGCCGGTGTGGCGTCGGACTTGAGCACTTCGCGCAGGAGACGGCCGTCGCTCGTGATCATCACGAGATCGCCGGTGCCGGCCGCGACGGTGTCGATGGCAAGCTGTGGGTCACCATCGGGCGTGGCGCGGTCGGCCATGAGCGGCTGCACGACGAACAGCGTCGCACCCGTGAGCGACGGATGCTTCACGGTGGCAGTGGCGGTGCCGATGATGCGGGCGAGTTGCATGAGGGCGTGGCGGAGAGTGTGGGTGGAGCGTGTGAACGGAGCAGTGACAGGCTGAAGCCTGTCCTACAAAAAAAGGTCCTACGTGGCGCTGCCGAGGATATGGAGGTCGTCGACGAGCGTGCAGCGGCGCTGCCGCGTGAACGTGAGTGGCGTGGTCACGCCTTCGCCCGTGGGCGTGGCAATCGAGAACGACAGATAGCCTTCGCCGCCGAGGCCGAGGCCGGCGACGCTCGGGCCATTCTTCACGAACAGCGTCGTGTCGAGCAGCCGCCCCATCCGCGTCATCGTGCGGACGTTGTTGGAGTGGATGATCGCCGTATGGCGGAAGCCGTGCTCGCTCTCGTGAGCTCGATGAATGGCCTCATCCACGTCCTTGCAGCGCACGAACGGCAGGAACGGCATCATCTGCTCGGTGGGCACGAAGGGGTTGTCGTTGTCGGTCTCGCCGAACACCAGTTCGAGCCCGGCGCGGGCCGAGGCCCCAGCCGCCTGTGCGAGGATCGCCGCGTCCTTCCCGAGCAGATCCTTGCAGGGCACCCAGTGGCGATGGGCGCCCTCGCCCGACATCACGATCGCCCGCTTGGTCAGTGCATCCACCTGGTGGCCGGTGAGCCGCAGGGCCCCGGCCTTCTCCATCGCGGCCATCATCCTGTCGAACACGCTGGCCACCACGAACACCTGCTTCTCGCCGATGCAGAGGAGATTGTTGTCGTAGGCCGCGCCCGCGATGATCGACCGGGCGGCGTTGTCGAGGTCGGCCGTGTCGTCCACGACGACCGGCGGATTGCCAGGGCCGGCCACGATCGCCCGCTTGGGCGACTGGAGTGCCGCCCGGGCGACGGCCGGGCCGCCGGTCACGCAGATCAGCTTCACGCCGCGGTGGTTGAAGAGGGCGCCGGCCGACTCGAGCGTGGGCTCGGCGATCAGGCTGATCAGATTGTCGATGCCGATGTCGCGGTGGATCGCCTGGTTGAACCGGCGTACGCCCTCGGCGGCGATCTTTCGGCCGCTCGGGTGCGGATTGACGACGACGGTGTTCCCGCCGGCGATCATGTTGATCGCGTTGCAGGCGATCGTGGGGAGCGAATGCGTGACCGGCGTGATCGCGGCGATCGGGCCGAACGGGGCGTGCTCGATCACGGCCAGGCCGCGATCGCCGCTGAACACCTCGCTCGTCATGAACTCCACGCCCGGCACCTTCTCGCCGAGCACCTTGAGCTTCTCGATCTTGTGGTCGAGCCGGCCGATCTTCGTCTCTTCGAACTCCAGCCGGCCGAGCTCCTCGGCATCGGCGATGGCGATCCGACGGATGTGCGAGATGGCCTTCTTGCGGCCTTCGATGCCGAGCTTTTCGAGCTGCTCGAAGGCTTCCTGGGCCGCGCGAACGGCCTCGTCGACGCTGCCATGCACGCCGTGCGCGCCGGTGAACGAGCCGGTCTGGCTGGATGCGTGAGAGGCGGGTGTCGCCGAGGCGTTGACGGCCAGTTCGGCGATGACTTGGCGGACTATTTGAGCGATGTCGGGCGTGGCGGTGGACATGCGAGTGGGTTCCGAGGACGTGACAGGCTGCAGCCTGTCCTACTTTTTGAAAACTTCTTTGCCTTCGATGCGGACGGTATCGACGAGGCCGATGATCACGGCATCGATCGGCAGGGATTTCGTTTCGGGCGTGAGCCGGGCGCTCGAGCCCTGGGTGACGAGGACAAACTGCCCCTCGCCGGCGCCCAGCGTGTCGACGGCGATGAACGTGCGGCCGGTCGAGACGAGCCGGTCGCGGGTCTTTTCGTCGAGCCGGTAGGGCTCGACGACGAGCATCTTGTGGCCGGTCATCGAGGCCGTCTTTTGCGTGGCCACGACCGAACCAGTAACGAGGGCGACGAACATCAGCCACCTTTCCTTTCCGAGTGCGAGCCTGGTGCCGAGCCGCCGGCCAGCACGTCGCGGGTCTGCCGGGCCACGATCAGCTCTTCGTTCGTGGGAATCACCCACACCTTCACACGCGCGTCCGCCGCGCCGATCTCCCGTTCGCCGCCGGCCTTCGCCTCGTTGGCCTGCGGATCAATGGCGATGCCGAGATCCGCGAGGCCCGCGAGCACCGCCGCCCGCGTGAGCGGCGAGTTTTCGCCGATCCCGCCCGCGAAGGCGATGCAATCGAGCCCGCCGAGCTCCACGATGCCGGCGCCGAGCCAGTGCCGGATCGACGCCACGTAGACGTCGATCGCCGTCTGGGCCCGGCGGCTGCCGACCGCGGCAGCCTCTTCGAGATCCCGCATGTCGCCCGACGTGCCCGACATTCCGGCAAGCCCCGCTTTTCCGGACAGCTCCGCGAGCAGGTCCTCGAATCCGCGGCCCGTCTGCTTGGCGACATGGAGCAACGCGAAGGGATCGAAGTCGCCGGCCCGGTTGTTCTGGGGCAGGCCCGACTGCGGGCTCATCCCCATCGACGTCCCCACGCTCTTGCCTTCACGAATCCAACACACGCTGCTCGAGCCGCCCAAGTGGCAGGAGATCGCCCGCAGCGGCTGCTTCGCCGCCACGAGCTCCGCCACCCTGGTCGCCACGAACCGATGGCTCGCCCCGTGGAAGCCCCACCGGCGCACGAGATGCTTCTCCACCCACTCCGTCGGCACCGCGTAGAGCGCGTTGCGATCCGGAATCGTGGCATGGAAGCCGGTCTCGAACGCAGCCACGAGGGGCACCTGCGGGAGGCGTTCCCCCAGGAGCCGCATCGCTTTTACGTAGGGCGGATTGTGGGCCGGGGCCACCGCCGCCATCTCCTCCATCGCGGCCAGGACGTCTGGGCCGACCCGCACGACGCCGCTCACGCGGCCGCCGTGCACGGCCTTGAAGCCCACCGCCGCCACCTCCTCGACGCTCTTCAAGGGGCCACCCTCGGCCGTCAATTGCTCGAGCGCCGCGGCGAGCGCCACGGCGTGGTCGGGCACTGGCCTTACGGCCTCGAGCTTCGTGGAGCCAGCCGTGGCATAGACGCGGCTTTCCGCCGCGCCGATGCGTTCGACGCCTCCGCGCGCAAGCTCCCGTTCGCCGCCCGTCGAGCCCGCCGTTTCAGGCAGGTCGAACAGGCGGTACTTGAAGCTCGTGGACCCGAGATTTGCGACGAGAACTTTCACAATCACTCCACACGTTTCCGGCCACTCCCCACACCATGGATGGCTGGGCCGGCGTGAAACTAGCTAAAAAATGCGGTGACGAGCGAATCGGCCGGACGCGGAATGACGTGGCTGGCGACGAGCTCGCCCACCTGCTGGGCCGCGTTGGCACCGGCCTCGACGGCGGCCCGCACGCTGCCCACGTCACCCTGCACGACCGTCGCCACGAAGGCGTTGCCGATGCTGATGCGCTTCAGAATCTTCACGTTGGCCGCCTTGGCCATCGCGTCGGTGGCCTCGACGAGGCCCACGAGTCCCTTGGTTTCCAGAAGTCCGATTGCCGTGTTCATGAAATGATCCTGTGAGAGAGAGGTTGAACGATCGATCTTTGTTGCCGGAGGCTTGGTTTTCCGAGTTGTTCCGCTGCGAGCCATTTACGCCTGGGCGGGCAGGACGATGCCGATGTCCTCGTGCGGACGGGCGATCACCTGCACGCTCACCACGTCGCCGATCCGGCCGCCGGCCGCCGCACCCGCGTCGGTCGCCGCCTTCACCGCCGCCACGTCGCCCGAGACGAACGCCGTCACGAGCCCGCTGCCGATCTTGTCCCAGCCGATGAAGGTGACGTTTGCCGCCTTCATCATCGCGTCGACCGCTTCGACGAGCGTGACGAACCCTTTCACCTCGATCATGCCGAGGGCTTCCACGTTCTTCGCCATCTGTTGCATCGCTCCTATTTTCATTCACCATCGTCCGCCGCAGGCTGCCCTGCGGTGACCGCCCAGCACGCGCCGGAAAAACGGTCGAATGTCATTCGGGCCCAGCCGGAGGCTGGCCCCGTGTGTCACGTCTGTTTCAACAGCTCGACGCTCTCCGCGTGGTCGAGGTCGGCCGCGTTGCCCTCGTCGGTGTCGATGTGCACTTCGAGCTTGCTCGTCGCATCGGCCCGCACGAGCAGGTCGCGAAACACGGTGCCGCACGAGCCCTTGATGAGGAGGCTCATGCGGTCGCCGTCCTTGACGCCGAAGTGCTCGGCATCGGCGAAGCTCATGTGCACGTGCCGCTCGGCCCGGATCACGCCCTCGGCGAGCTCGACGGCGCCCGCCGGGCCCACGAGCACGCAGCCCGGGGTGCCCGTGATCTTGCCGCTCGGGCGGACGGGCAGGTCGATGCCGAGCGAGATCCCGTCGGTGAAGGCAAGCTCCACCTGGGAGGCCTTGCGGGTGGGGCCGAGGACGCGCACCGTGGGCAGCATCTTGCGCTTGGGGCCGACGAGCATCACGGTCTGCTCGGCGGCGTAGAAGCCGTCTTGGTAGAGATTCTTGTGGGGTGTGAGCTTCTGGCCGGGGCCGAAGAGCCGCTCGACGTGCTCGTCGGTGAGGTGGCAGTGCCGGGCCGAAATGCTGACGACGAGCTTCGACTGGGCAGCGCGAGGCTGCGGCTCGCGGGCCGCCTGCGACGGCGGCACGCCGTGCGAGCGGAGCATGATCTCGCGGACGATCCGCTCGACGCCGGTGCGATCGAGGCCGGCGGGCAGGGCGAGCGAGGGAGCGTGTGACGATGAGAGAATAGTGGTCATGCGGGGCGGTTCCGGCGGGGAAAGGACGCGGGCGGCGTGGCGTCGGCATCGGGCACAGTTGCGATAACGAGCTCGGCTCCGGCCTTCGCGATCGCGTCGCGCCAGGCAGGGGAGAGGCCGTCGTCGGAAACGAAGACGTTGATCGAGGAGAGTCCCGACACGAGCGTGAGGCTCTTGCGGCCAAACTTCGAACTGTCGGCCACGACGATCACGCGGCCGGCCGCCTTGAGCATCGCCTGCTCTGTTTCCGCAAGCAGGAGATGGGCGTTGAAAAGGCCTTCTGCCGAGATGCCGGCCGCCGAGAGCACCGTGGTGGTCACATGCAGCCGGCCGAGCAGTTCGTTGGCATAGGGGCCGAGGCACACGCCGGTGCGGGGCGACACGTAGCCGCCGAGGAGCACGAGGTCGGTGCGGGCTTCCGAGGCGAAGAGGTTCGCCACGGGCAGGCTGTTGGTGACGACCTGCAGCGACCGGCCGACGAGCAGGCGGGCCACTTCGTAGGTCGTGGTGCCGCCGTCGAGGAGCACCGTCTCGCCGTCGCCGATGATCTCGGCCGCCTTGGCGGCGATCGCCCGTTTGGCGGCCCAGTTGGCCGGCTGCCGCTCGTCGAATTCGGCGAGCCGGGGCATGCCGCCGGAATAGAGCACGCCACCGTGAGTGCGTTTCGCCGAGCCCTGTTCTTCGAGGGCGTCGAGATCGCGTCGCACGGTCGATTCAGACACGCCCAACTCGCGCACGAGTTCTTCGAGCGCGGCAAATCCGCGGATGCGGATCAGGTCGAGGAGTTGGCTGCGGCGTTCGTGATTTTGCACTGGATGTTGCTTCCTGCCCCGACAGTATGACTGCATATAGACAGATTTCAATCACAAAATGAACGACGCAAAGCCGAAATGTGTCTTTTGCATGGATGAAAACTGACGGCATTCACGCAAGTTGTTTCATTCCAGGAACTTGTGACGCGTGGGTTGGGTTTGCGGGCGTCTTGAAGCGTAGGTCATGATTTGGGCCATCGAAGGGATCGCGTGAACGTCTCCAAACTAGATCTGCCAGTTGCCGGATTTCCGGCATTCTCGTGCCCGGGCGTTTCCATCGTGCGGGCGGATGGTGTGCGGGATGCCGGTGACGTGCGGCGGCTGGTTGCTTCGTGTGTGGGCAACCCTGCAGGGATGGCGCCGTTCCCTACTCCCGCTGGGATGACGGCCGAGATGCAGAGTCGCCCGGGGAGGGAGGTCGTGGCCTGGCTGGCGCGGCCCGAGGTGCCAGCCGGCCCAGCCGGCCCGGCCGGACTGGTGAGCCTTGTCGCCGCCGGGGGTTCGAACCTCCCCCGCTGGTCGATCTCTTGGCTGCTCGTGAACCCAGCATGGAGGCGGCAGCGAATCGGCATGTCGCTCGTGGCTACGGCAATGCAATTCGCCGGAGCCCGTGGGGCCAGCGTGGTTTACGTCGAGACGCTCGCCCTGTGGCCGGCCGCGGCTGCGTTTTGGCGGGCCGCGCGGTTGGCGGCCGAGCAGCATCTGGCTAGACTTCACGTGTCAGGAGAGAGTCGCAAGACCGCCGAAGGCTGAACGCTCAGGCAAAAGTACTGACAGACAAAAACACTGTTGGAGAGCGACGGCGTTCCTCGTGAACCCGTCCACCGAAGGGGCAAACCGCGGATAGGAGTCCGCGGCGAATCTCTCAGGTCCCAGGACAACAGGGTTCCCCACCGTGCCGCCCCGGCGGCACCTTAGCGCCAGGTGCCGCCCCGTGCGGTGCCCCAGCAACGGAGCCCTGTCATGCCCGACGTCGCCCTCGATTCCCGCTCGTCTGCATCCGCGGCCACCCCGGCCGCCATCCCGCTCGACCGCCTGGAAAACCCGGCGGAGTTCGTGGCCCGGCACATCGGCTTCGGCGCGGCCGACGAGCGGCACATGCTCGACTGCGTGAGCGCGGCATCGCGCGAGGCGCTGATCGCCGAGATCGTGCCCGCAAGCATCGCCCGGACGACGGCGATGCGGCTGCCACCGGCAATCTCCGAAGCGGCGGCGCTTGCGGAACTGAAGTCGATCGCCGCCCGCAACAAGGTGTGCACGAGCTTCATTGGCCAGGGCTACCACGGCACCCACACGCCTGCCGTGATCCTGCGCAACATCCTGGAAAACCCCGCCTGGTACACGGCCTACACGCCCTACCAGGCCGAGATCTCCCAGGGCCGCATGGAGGCGATCGTCAACTTCCAGACGATGATCTGCGACCTCACGGCGATGCCGATCGCGAATGCGTCGCTCCTCGACGAGGCCACCGCCGCCGCCGAGGCGATGACGCTCGCCAAACGCACGGCCAAGAGCGCGAGCCACACGTTCCTGGCCGACTCGCGTTGCCACCCGCAGACGCTCGAAGTGCTCCGCACGCGGGCCAAGCCGCTCGGGATCGAGGTGGTCGTCGGCGACGTGGGCACGCTGCTCGACACGCATGACTGTTTCGGCGCGCTCGTGCAATACCCCGCCACCGACGGCGAGGTCGTGGATCACCGTGGCCTTGCCGACCGCGTGCACGCCAAGCAGGCGGCCCTGTGCGTGGCGGCGGATCTCCTTTCGCTCGTGCTGCTCGCGCCGCCGGGCGAGTGGGGGGCCGACATCGTCGTGGGCACGACGCAGCGCTTCGGGATGCCGATGGGCTGCGGCGGCCCCCATGCAGCGTTTCTCGCCTGCCGCGACGAGTTCAAGCGGTCGCTGCCGGGCCGGCTCGTCGGCGTGAGCATCGACGCCCACGGCAAGCCTGCGTACCGGCTCGCGCTCCAGACCCGTGAGCAGCACATCCGCCGTGAGAAGGCGACGAGCAACATCTGCACCGCGCAGGTGCTCCCCGCCGTCGTCGCGAGCATGTATGCGGTGTATCACGGCCCGGCGGGGCTCGTGCGGATCGCGGAGCGCGTCGCGGCCTATGCGGCGATCCTCGCTGACGGCCTGGAGAGCATCGGCTACCGGCTTCGCCACGGTCATGCCTTCGACACGCTCGCCATCGACGTCGAGGCCCGTGCCGACGACATCACGGCGCGGGCCCGCGCCGCGGGAATGAACCTGCGGCGGCTCGGCGACGGCACGGTCGGGATCGCCCTCGATGAAACGACGACGCGGGCCGACATCGTCCGCCTGTGGGAAGTGTTTGCCGGCGCTGCCGGCCGCCCGGTGCCGGAATTTTCGCGGTATGAGGCGGGGCGGGCGCCGCGTGTGCCCACAGCCCTGCGGCGCACGAGCGACTTCCTCACGCATCCGGTGTTCAACACGCACCACTCCGAGACGGCGATGCTCCGCTACATCCGGTCGCTCTCCGACCGCGATCTCGCGCTCGACCGCACGATGATCCCGCTCGGCAGTTGCACGATGAAGCTCAACGCCACGAGCGAGATGATCCCGATCACGTGGCCTGAGTTCGCAAACATCCATCCCTTCGCCCCCGCCGACCAGCGCGCGGGCTATGCAGTGCTCGAGCGGCAGCTCCGCGAATGGCTCTCGGAGGCCACGGGCTACGCCGGCATCAGCCTCCAGCCCAACGCCGGCAGCCAGGGGGAATATGCCGGCCTGCTCGTGATCAAGGCCTGGCAGGAGGCCCGCGGCCAGGGCCAGCGCGATGTGTGCCTGATCCCCGCGTCGGCCCACGGCACGAATCCCGCGAGCGCGCAGATGGTGGGGATGCAGGTCGTGGTCACCGGGTGCGATGCGCAGGGCAACGTCGACCTCGCCGAGCTGGAATCCAAGTGCGGAGAGCATGCCGACCGGCTGGCGGCGGTGATGATCACCTACCCGAGCACGCACGGCGTGTTCGAGACGGAGATCAAGCGGCTCTGCGAGATCGTGCACCGCTACGGCGGCCGCGTGTACATCGACGGTGCCAACATGAACGCACTCGTGGGCGTGGCGTCGCCGGGCGTGTTTGGCGGCGACGTGAGCCACTTGAACCTCCACAAGACGTTCTGCATTCCGCACGGCGGCGGCGGGCCGGGTGTGGGGCCGGTGTGCGTGGTCGAGGATCTGATCCCGTTTCTGCCGGGGCACGAGACGGGCGGGCTTCCGCTGAGCCCCGTCGGAGCCGTCTCGGCTGCGCCCTTGGGCAATGCGGCCGTACTGCCAATCAGCTGGATGTATTGCCGGATGATGGGGCCCGAGGGGCTCAAGCGGGCCACGGAATCGGCGATCCTCGCCGCCAACTACGTGAGCGCTCGGCTTCGCGATCACTTTCCCACGCTCTATTCAGGCCCCGGCGGCCGCGTGGCCCACGAGTGCATCCTCGACCTGCGGCCGCTGAAGGAAACGAGCGGCGTCACGGCCGAGGACGTGGCCAAGCGGCTGGTCGACTACGGCTTCCACGCGCCCACGCTCAGCTTCCCTGTGCCGGGCACGCTGATGGTGGAGCCAACGGAGAGCGAGCCGCTCGCCGAGCTCGATCGGTTCATCGAGGCGATGATCGCGATCCGCGGCGAGATCCGCCGGATCGAGGCAGGGGAGTGGCCGGAGGGAAACAATCCGCTCACCCACGCCCCGCATACAGCGGCGGCCGTCGCTGCCACCGACTGGGATCGCCCCTACACGCGCGAGGAGGCAGTGTTTCCACTGCCGGGAATCGAGCGGCGGAAATACTGGCCGCCGGTCGGCCGCGTGGACAACGTCCATGGCGACCGCAACCTGTTCTGCAGCTGCGTCCCTGTGTCGGCCTGGCAGGAGTAGCACGCAAGGCGTGCGTCCATCTTGAAATGATTTTCCTCAGCGGCCAGCCCTTATCCGCGTAGACGTTCGTAGAAATCCCGCGGTGAAAGGATGGCGACGCCGCGAAAGAGCCCAAGCACGAGCAATTCCTGATCACCCGTCACAAGGACAGCCGCAGATCCCGCGACGGCCGTGCCCAGCACGGGAAGGTCATCTTTGTCTCGAACCGTTCCGAGCGGCACGGTGACTGGCTCCACGATTTCACCGTTTGCCCGCAGCATGGCGACAGCCGCATCGGCTTGTCGCTTGGTTGCCTTGAACTTTCCGCGATAGTGCTTCGCGACCTCGCCCAGGATGTGCTCGGAGAGAATGACCATATGGTCACGAAAGACGAGCGTCACCAGGGCCTGACACAAACCGTGCGTGGCGATGGCCGCCAACAGCACGTTCGTGTCGAGCACCACCCTCACGAGACAGCCTTGAAGATGTCGTCGTCAGTAATGAACCCTTGCGCTTCCGCGAGGGGTACGGTCATCTTCCGAAGCGCCGCAAACTGCTCGCTGGCGATGTAGCGCCGCAAGGATTCCCGCACGAGCTCACTCGACGGCCGGTGCTGTCGTCGGCTCAGGGCGTCCAGTTGACGCTTGAGATCCGCCGGAATTCTAACATTCAGCGTCGTTTCCATGTAATACATTGTAATGCAAGGGGCAAGCAGGTCAAGGCGGACCGCCGCGGCCGCGAGGGAGGCCGATCGGAGGCGGCCCCGCATGTGGTTGCACTCTGTCCGCATCGGCATCTGGGCGAGCGGCAGGCGTGGGGCGAGCCCGTGGCGCGGCACGTCGAGGACGAGTTCCTCGCGTATCTGCGGTGCGGGATCGTGTGCCACGGGTTCGCCCGGGCCCGGTGCTTGGGGTGCGCCACCGCGTGATCCGGTGGTTTCGGCGGCAGGGTTTTCTCGACGTGACCTGTCCCCCTGAAACGAGGCCAACTTCGGAGCGAGAATCCGGGGTGGTTGACGCATCGACACCGGCGAGACGATCGGGGAAACGCCGGAACCGGCAAGCCGGAGCTTTGAAGCACGCATTGGCTGGATACTGGTCGCAGCGCATCAACGACGAGCACCGCATGGTCTACAAGGTCGATGGCGACGCCCACCTGATAGCGCAGTTGCGCTAGTATCACGCCTGACTGACTTTGTGGCTGGAGCTCGGTTGTTCGTGCAACATTCCTTCTGTCAATCGCCGGTGGGTGCCTGACCGAATTCCGTGCGGCATGTCGCGTAGTGAAAGTAAGCCGCCTCGTCCGGCCGGCGACTGCTCGCCTCTTTCTCGGTCGTCACGCTGATCTGGCCAAATCCCGCCGCGTCGAGCTGCTGCACGAGTTCATCGGCCGTGAAGTGGTGGGTCATGTACAGCACCTCGCCCTGTTGATTCCGCGAGAGGTAGCTGTGCCGTTCGCCGGTCAGGTGGATGTCATCGGCATACAGCCGGGCGTATCCGGCGTTGATCGTGTCCGACACGCCCGAGGCCGACAGGTAAAGCCAGGCACCGGGCCGGAGATTCTCGTGCACATGACGCAAAAGATTCGTTCGCTGACGGGCGTCGCCGATGATCGAGAGCACCAGTTGGCAGACGACAACGTCGAACGGTCCTCCATCGATCCGCGGCGATTGCTCCGCCGCAAAGTCGCCCTCGACGAACCGCAGGGAGCGGCCCGGGGCGTCGGCCGCAGCGGCCAGCTCCTGGGCGGCGCGAATGGCATCTGGATTGACGTCGACGCCCAGCACGGAGAATCCCCGCTCGTACAGCTGCCTGCCGAGCCGCCCTGTCCCACACCCGACATCGAGCAGCGCGAGCGGCTGGCTCTCAGATGCGGTCTCTTGCACCGCGGCAAGAAACCTATCGAGCTGCGGCGTCGAGGCCTTGCTCGGGATCTTCTGGGCATCGAACCGCCGCCAGTCTTCGCAGGCATCACGCATCACGAGGGTCACACAGGGTGTCGAACTATAACGAGATCGCCAAGGAGTACCAAGCATCGAAGCTCCAGCCCTGGCGAAGCCGTTGCTCCAACTGGAAGTATTCACGCGGCCCGGCTGTAGCCGGTGTGCCGCTGCCTGGAACGGTCGATCCGCAGGCCCTCGGGATGCCGCTCTTCACGCTCGCGATCGGGCTCGTTGACGGCTTCAATCCCTGTGCGATGTGGGTGCTGCTCCTGCTGCTGTCGATTCTCGTCAACGTCCAGGATCGGCTGCGGATCGTGGCCGCGGAGAACCTACTCGGCGGCGTGATGCTCTTCCAGCCCGAGTGGCTCGGGTGAGGTGGGACGCTTCGACTGCTCCGCAGCCGGAGCCGCGCGAGGGAAAGCGGCGGAGGCGCTACTGGAGGCTGCGGCGGAGCCAGAGGCCGGCGGCGAGAAACGAGATGCCGCTCGAGAGCAGGTTGATGCCAATCAGCACGCCGAGATATACGCCGGCCTGCGCGGCCGGTGCCGCGAGCAGGATGCCGCCGAGGATCGCCGTCACGATCCCGTCGAAGAGGATCCAGCCCCAGGGGAAGCCCGGAGGTGCCGACCACGCCGCCGCCAGCTTCGCGGCCGCCTGGAACAGAATCACGAGGCCGAGGAACGTGACGAGCGCGTGAATCCCCTCGACGGGAATCGCGAGCATCGCCGTGCCGGCCACGATCGAGAGCACGCCGCAGAGGAGCGTGACCCAGAAGCCCCGCCAGGTCCACGTGGCCGCCGTCATGCCGAGCTGCGAGATGCCGGCGGCGATGAGCGTGCCGGCGCACACATAGTCGATCACCGTCGATGCTGCCCAGGGCGCTGCGAGCGCGAGGAGGCCGAGCAGCGCGAGGACGGCCCCCAGCCCGAGCACCCAGCGGGGCAGGGCGGGGAGGTCGTCGGCGGGGAGGTCGGAGCGAGGTGGCATGGCAAAAGTATATCGGCAGCTCACCTCAGGCGGCGCCGAGGCCTTCCATCCGCCGCCAGGCGCTCACCTGGCCGAGGTGCATCATCATGTGGCCGCCGCAGTAGAAGGCCTGCACCGAGCCGATCGTGGGAAAGAGTTCCTTCATCCGCCCCTCGGCCGGATTGGACTGCTGGAAGACGTCTTCGGGCGTGCTGCGGAGCGCCCCGGTCACCATCCGGTGTCCCTCGTGGAAAAACGTGACGATTTCGTCCATCGACGGATAGAGGTCGAGGTCGGGGTCGTCGACGCACTTCGCGTCCTTCGAGAACCGGATCTCGAAGTGCTCAGGCACCGGAGGGGCCGGACAACCGATCTGGTGCAGGATCTTTGGGGCGTAGAGGCTGAGGTGGCCGTAGACGAAGGCCGGGTGATTCGACTCCACGATCTGGCCACCCACCACCGCGAACCGCGCGAACCGCTCGGCCGGCACGTCCTTCAAGAGCCGGTCGGCGTAGCCGATCGAGAGCTGGAGCGAGTCGGCGATCACGTTGCCGAGTGAGCGGGGCATGAGAGTCCTCGTGTCGGAAGGGAGGCAAATCAAGATTGGGAGAAACGCGCGATCGCTTCGGGAAGGGCGTGGCACTCGACGGCGAACACCCGGGCGGCGAGCGATTCGGGCGTGTCGTCGGGGAGCACCGGCACCGTCTTCTGGAGGATGATTCGACCGTGATCGTACTCGTTATCCACGAGATGCACCGTACAGCCGGAGACGGTGCAGCCACGGGCGAGCACGGACCGATGAACGTGCATCCCGTGAAATCCCTTCCCGCCGAAGGCGGGAAGCAGGGCAGGGTGGATGTTGATCACCCGGCCCGCGAAATCGGCAGCAATTTCCACGAGCTTGAGAAATCCTGCCATCACGACGAGATCAGCCTTGGCGGCTCGACAGGTGGCAAAGATCTCGGCACTCCACTCGGCGGTGGAGTGCGTTCCCTGGGGCAGCACGTGCGTCGGCAGGCCGGCCCGTTGAGCCACCTCGACGCCGCGGACATCGCCGCGGCTGGCAATCACGACCTCCACACTGGCGCCGAGCCTGCCCGCGGCGATCCACTCGAGAAGATTCTCGAGCGTGCGGCCGGAGCCGGAGAGCAGGATGGCGAGGCGGATGGGCATGTGAAATCGGTGCCTGGCACCGAATCTGGGCAATATGCGGTGCAGGCTTGCGCAGCTTACCTGGATTCGGTGCCAGGCACCGATTTCAGGTGGATGGTGAGGGGGTGGCCGTCGAGGTCGAGTGTTTCGGAGGCTGCGCTGGCGAGCGGGCCGAAGGTCGCGGTCGTGGCGAGCGTCTCGCCGGCAACGTAGTCGAGGTGGGCCTCCAGGGCGGCACGAAGCTCGGCGGAGGAGGTTTCAAACCCGAGCGTGATGCGGTCGGTGAACTCCAGGTCGAGCGTCTTGCGCTGCGACTGCACCGCGTGCACCACCTCACGGACGAGCCCCTCGGCCACGAGCTCGGGCGTCAGGTCCTTGGCGATCACGACGACCGCCAGTGGGCTCTCGGCCGCCGCCCAGCCCTCGTTCGCGGTCGTGCGGATGAGGACGTCGTCTTTCTCGATCACGGCCGTGCTGCCGCCGGGTAGCGAGAGCTGTGCTTGGCCGTCGCGCGTGAGCGTGGCGAGCAGGGCGGCCGCATCGGCCTTCGTGAGCGCGTCGCGGGCCTTGGGCAGATCCTTGCCGAGTTTGGGGCCGAGCTTCTTGAGGTCGGGAAGGACGCTGCGAGTGATGTAGCGGTCGGGCTCGCGGCAGATTTCGAACTGCTTCACGTTGAGCTCGTCGCACACGAGGTCGGCGTGGGCCGCCAGCCATTGCTCGTCGGCAGGCGAGGCATGGGCGAGGATCACCTCCACCTTCGCCAGCGGCTGACGGACCTTGAGCTTCTCGGCGGCACGGGCGGCCCGGCCGAGCGACGAGACGTCGCGCACGAGTGTCATCCGGCTGACGAGGGCCTCGTCGATGAGTGCGGCGTCACCCGCCGGATAATCGGTGAGATGCACGCTCTCAGGCACGCGGTCGCCGAAGGCTGCGACGGCGAGGTTGCGCCAAATCGCCTCGGTGACGAACGGCACGAACGGTGCGGCGAGCTTCGTGATCGTGATGAGCGTCTCGTAGAGCGTCCAGTAGGCGTCGAGCTTCTCCTGATTCGTGCCGGGGCCGCCATCGGCGCGGCCCGCCGCCCAGAAGCGATCGCGGCTGCGGCGCACATACCAATTGCTGACGGCATCCACGAGGGCCGAGAGACGCGTGGCCGCGGCGAAATGGTCGAACGCGTCCATGCGCCCGACCATGTCCGCCGCCGTGGCATGCAGTTCCGAGAGCATCCAGCGATCGAGCTCGCCACGGTCTGCGGCGGGCCGCCAGCCGCGGCCGGCCGCGAGGTGGGCGTGGTCGAGTGGACCGGAGGCGGTAAGCCCCGACGCCGGATCGAAGCCGTCGATCCGGGCGTAGATCGTGAAGAACGAATAGACGTTCCAGAGCCGGAGCAGAAACTCTGGCACGCTCTCGCGGATCGCCCGCTCGCTGTAGCGGATGCTGTTCCAGGGCGGCTGGCCGGCGAGGAAAAACCAGCGCAGGGCGTCGGCGCCGTACGTGTCGAAGATGACCGCCGGCTCCTTGTAGTTGCGTTTGCTCTTGCTCATCTTCTGCCCGTCTTCGCCGAGCATGTGGCCGAGGACGATGCAGGTCTTGAAGGGATGGGGATACGGTCGTGCGGTGTCGCTGGCCCGCTCTCCAAACAGGAGCGTGCTGATCGCGAGCTGGCTGTAGAACCAGCCGCGGGTCTGGTCGATCGCCTCGGAGATGAAGTCGGCCGGGAACTGGGCCTGGAACTCCGCGTCGCCGGCGTGCGGCCAGCCCCACTGGGCGAACGGCATCGCGCCCGAGTCGAACCAGCAGTCGATCACCTCGCTCACCCGCCGCATGCGGGCTCCCACAGCGAACGGCGAGTCGTATGTCACGGCGTCGATGTAGGGCTTGTGAACCTTCAAGTCGTCGGACAGGTGCGGATTCGTAGCCTTTGCCGTGTCGAAGACCTCGGTGCCCTGGATGCCAGGCTTGGCGAGGAGTGCGGCGTAGGATGGCACGGCCTCCATTTTCCCGGTCGCCTCGCACACCCAGATCGGCAGCGGCGTGCCCCAGTAGCGCTCGCGTGAGAGCGCCCAGTCGACGTTGGTCTCGAGGAAGTTGCCGAACCGGCCGTCCTTGATGTGTTCGGGCAGCCAGTCGATGCGGGCGTTGTTGGCGAGCATCGCGTCGCGGAACTGGCTTGTGCGGATGAACCAGCTCTCGCGGGGATACTGAATGAGCGGGTCGGCGTCTGCCCGCCAGCAAAACGGATAGTCGTGAACGTATTGTTCCTGGTGGACGAGAAGGCCGCGGGCCTTGATGTCGCGGGTGATATCGCGGTCGCAGTCCTTCACGAACCGGCCGCTGCCCATGCCGAACACATCGGTGAACGTGCCGTCCGGGGCGACGGCGTTGAGGAGCACGGGCCCCGGGTCGGCGGCAAACCGGGCCTGTTCGGCGACGAGGACGGTGTAATCGACCTCGCCGAAGGCCGGCGCGATGTGGACGATGCCCGTGCCCGAGTCGGTGGTCACGAAGTCGGCGGCAACGACTCGCCAGGCGACTGGAGCTGAGCCTCCGGCGGCGAGCGACGCCGTGCGGGGCGGCCCCGGCTCGCGGAAGGTGTCGAACGGCGGCAGATAGGAGCGGCCGACGAGAGCGCTGCCCGGCATCCGATCGACGACGTCGAAGTGTTTTTTCATTTTCTCGCCGAGAGCGGCCGCGAGCGGCTCGGCGACGACGTATTCCGGCGGAAGGGAGGCGGGGGCATCCTCTCGGCTTACGCCTCGGGCTTCCGTGGGGGGAGAGGCCTCGCGGAGGACGACGTAGGCGAGGTCGGCCTTCACGGCGGCGAACTGGTTCGACGGCAGCGTCCAGGGCGTGGTCGTCCAGGCCACGAGGCTGCGATTTGTCGCTACGCCCGCGTCGTCGAGCAGCGGGAAGGCGACGTAGACGCTCGGGTCTGCGACTTCCTTGTAGCCCTGGCCGACTTCGCCACTGGAGAGCGCCGTGCCTCCCTGCGCCCACCACCACACGATCTTGTGGCCTTGATAGAGCAGACCGTTGTCAAAGAGCGTCGCCAGCGCCCACCACACGCTCTCAACGAAACTCTGGTGGTAGGTGACATACGCCTGGGAGAGGTCGATCCAGAAGCCGATCCGCTCGGTGAGCGTCTCCCACTCCTTCATGTAGCGCCACACGCTCTCCTGGCACTTGTGGATGAAGGGCTCGACACCGTAGGCCTCGATCTCTGCCTTCGAGTGGATGCCGAGCTCCTTGCACACCTCCACCTCGACGGGCAAGCCGTGGGTGTCCCAGCCGGCCTTGCGTTCACAGTATTCGCCGCGCATCGTGCGGTAGCGCGGGTAGAGGTCTTTGATCGTGCGGGTGAGGCAGTGGCCGGGGTGGGGCATCCCGTTGGCCGTCGGCGGGCCTTCGTAAAACACGAACCGCTTCGCCCCGCGCCGCTGCTCGAGCGACTTGGCATACGTGCCTCGCTCGCGCCACAGCGCGGCGATCGATTTTTCGAGGGCGGGAAAGTCGGGCTTGCCGCGGACGGGTTCGAACATGAGCGAAATCGTACCGAGGCCGGCCTCGCAGCCGAAGGGGCTGAATTCCGACTGGGCGCATGCGCGGCGAAGGCCGGATCCACAACTTTTCAGGTTCCCGGCCGTTGGAGGAGGGAGTTCTTCGAACCCCGCGGTCCGCGCCGACGGTATCCTGGGGACTCGCGGAGGTGTTTCATGGCATCGATGAGTGACAAACGGCAACTGGCGGCCGCCATGGCCGCCGAGCGAAACCGCCAGGGGGCCGGCGGCCGAATCCTCAAGCGGGGGGTCGCGGCATTGCTTCTGCTGCTGCTGGTCGGGGCGCCGATGCTCTGGGCGTTCGGGGTGTTCTCGTCGCCGCGGGCGGTGGCCGAGGTGAAGCAGCTCGTCGACCAGCAGGTGGCGGAATATGACCGAGTGGCCCGCGGTGAGGTGCCGTTCGCCTCGGTTCCGAGCTTCGCACCCATGATGGAGAAGATGCGCGACGTGCCACGGGAATACCGGGATCAGGTCGGCCAGCAGATGGGACGGCTGTCGGAAGCCCGGGAGCGGGCCGAACTGGCGTCGTTCTTCCAGCTGCCGCCGGCGCAGCGGCAGGCCGAGCTCGACCGGCGGATCAAAGCGGATGAAGACCGCCGGAAGGCGTGGCAAGCCGAGCGCGACAAGCGGGATCAGGCTCGGGCAGCCGAGGGCAAGCAGGCCGCCAGTTCGGCGCAGGGAGGCGACCGTGGCCCCGGCGGCGGGGGGCAGGGCCGAGGACAAACCAGCGGCGGGCCGCCCGGGGGCACCCGCACCGAAGATACGCGCAATGCCCGCAGCAAGGGCCGGCTCGATCGCACGACGCCGGAGCGGCGGGCCCAGCAGGCCGAGTATCGCCGGGCCATGGATGCGCGGCGGAAAGAGCTTGGGCTTCCGACGGGTGGCCGCCGCAGCGGCTGATCGGAAGGCGGAAGCGGCCTACGACCGAGCCGAGCGCACCGCCTGCGTGACGATCGCGCGGAGCTTCGGCTCGGCCGACCGGGCGACGGCCAGAATCTTTTCGACCGTGGCCGCTTCGAGCGCGTCGGGCAGGCACATGTCGGTGATCACGGAGATGCCGAGCACCTCGAGGCCCGCGTGCACCGCCACGATCACCTCGGGCACCGTCGACATCCCCACGACGTCGGCCCCGATTCCGCGGAGAAATCGATATTCGGCCCGTGTCTCGAGGTTGGGGCCCGTGACGGCCACATAGACGCCCCGGTGGGCGGCGAAGTTCTCGCGGCGGGCGATTTCGAGGGCCTCGTCGATGAGCCGGGGGGTGTACGGGGCCGACATGTCCGGGAACCGGGGGCCGAGCCGCTCGTCGTTGATGCCGATGAGCGGGTTGCCGTTCAAGAGATTGATGTGATCGTCGATCACCATCAGGTCGCCGGTGCGGAAGTTGGGATTGAGGCCGCCGCAGGCGTTCGTGACGATGAGTCGGCGGGCGCCGAGCCGCTGGAGCACCCGCACAGGAAACGTGATCTGGGCGAGCGGATAGCCCTCGTATGCATGCTGCCGCCCTTCGAGCACGACGACTGGCACGCCCTCGAGCATGCCGCACACGAGCTGCCCGGCGTGGCCGTGGGCCGTCGAGCGGGCGAAGTGCGGGAGCGTGTCGTAGGGAATCGTCACCGCGTCGGTGATCGCCCCGGTGACGCCGCCGAGGCCACTGCCGAGGATGATGCCCACCGCCGGCGAGTGCGGCCACTGCTTCGCGATCGCGGCGCAGGCGTCCGAGATCTTGTCGTATTGATCGAGCATGCGTGCCCTCGGTGGTCTCAGGCGCGGCTGCCTACTCGTGGCCGAGCAGGGCTCGGAAGTCGGGCCGCTCCCGCAAGGAGTCGAGGTCGGGGTCGACCTCGAGGTGCGCCAGGTCGTCGTAGCCCAGGAGAATGGCCGACGACAGCGAATCGATCGCCTCGTCGGGCCGCCCGGCCAGGGCCTGCGAGCAGGCGAGATTGTAGCGGGCCAGGAAGTCGTCGGGCAGCCGCTCCACGAGCCGCCGGTCGATTTCGAGCGCCCGCTGCACGTCGCCCTTCTTGGAGACGAGTTCGCCAAGCGTGCGCAGCACCTCGACGGAGTCGCCGTTGCGAGCGAGGAGCTTCTCGAAGAAGTCGATGTCGAAGTCGAGCTGATTGAGCTTCCCGAACCAGTCGGTCGTGCGGGTGCTTGTCATCGGGCTCTCCGTTCTGTGATCGCTACTTCTTTTTTCCGGGAGCCTTCGCCGGCGGCGGCATGGTTTCGGCTTCGTCAGGATGATCCCAGTCGGGGTCGTTCGACTCCTCCTCGAAATCGTCGTCGAAGTCGTCGTCGAAGTCGTCGAAACTCGATTCTTCGTCAGGCACGGGCTGGCCAACCTCGAGATCTTCCTCCTCGAGTTCGTCGTCATCGACGTCTGGATCGGCGGACACGATCGTGGAACGAACTGCAAACGCGGTGGGCATCGGCTGGGAGGAGGCTCCGGGGACAGGCTACGGGACACAGAAAACAGGTTCTGGCCGGCCGAGTCAAGGTGGGTCGTACGGCGTGCCCGGCCCGGGAAGTATAGGCCGGGGTGGCCCGGTCAGGTGTGGTAGTCGGCGTTGAGGTGGACGTATTCGGCCGTCAGGTCGCTCGAATAAAACCGGATCGACGCCGGGCCGGCGTGCACCGCCAGTTCGATCAGCGTCTCCCGGGCGGCCTTGATCGACTCCGACACGCGGTCGGCGTCGAAGGGAACGGGCTGCCCGTGCTCGAACAGGAGCGTGCCGTTGAGGCGGAGCACGAGCTTGTCGGGGTCGAACGCCACCCCCGAATAACCGGCCGCCGAGACGATCCGGCCCCAGTTGGGATCGGCCCCGTGGATGGCCGTCTTCACGAGCGGGCTGTCGGCCACGGTGCGGGCAATCTGCCGCGCGTCATCGCGGGTACGGCAGCCGCTCACCTCGACGCGGAGCACGTGTGTGGCCCCTTCGCCGTCGTCGGCGATCTCGCGGGCGAGCGCCTCGCAGGCATCGACGAGCGCCTGGCCGAAGGCCTCGAGGCCTTTTCCAGTGAGCGGAGTGCCGCCGGCGGCGCCGTTGGCCAGCAGGAGCACGGTGTCGTTCGTGCTCGTGTGGCCGTCGACGCTCACGCAGTTGAACGTCTGCTCCGTCGCCTCGCCGAGCAGACGCTGGGCGTCGGCCGGCGCGAGAGCCGCGTCGGTGAGAATCACGCCGAGCATCGTGGCCATGCGGGGGCCGACCATCGCCGCCCCTTTCGCCATGCCGAAGAGCGTGTGGGCGACGCCAGCGGCTTGGAACGACGAGCCGGAGAGCTTGGGCCGCGTGTCGGTGGTCATCATGCCGCGGGCCGCGGTCACCACCGCATCGGCATCGGTGCCCAGACGGCCGGCCACGATCTCGATGCCCGCCTTGATCTTTCCGAGCGGCAGGAACTCACCGATGATGCCGGTCGAGAGCACGAGCACGCCCGCTTCGGGCACGGCGAGCGACGCGGCCGCGGCGCTGGCCATCGCGGCGGCATCGTCGAGGCCGCGGGCGCCCGTGCAGGCGTTGGCGTTGCCCGAGTTGATCGCGACGGCACGAAACCCCGTGCCCGGCGTGCGGGCCCGGTCGAAGGCCACGGGGGCTGCGAACACGAGATTCGTGGTGTACACCCCGGCCGCGGTGGCCGGCAGGTCCGACACGACGAGCGAGATGTCTTCGCGGGTGGGGTTGCGCTTCAGGCCGGCATGGGCCCCGGCGACGCGAAAACCCTTCGGCAGTGGCGGAATCGGCAGGCGGACAGGTGTTTCGGTGATGCTCATCGTGGGGTTCAGGGCAGGCCTGCCGTTTCGGGAAGCCCGAACACGCAGTTGAAGTTCTGGACGGCGGCGCCGGCGGCGCCTTTGACGAGGTTGTCGAGGCAGCTGATCAGGAGCACGCGGCCGCGGACCACGCGGGCCGTGATGTCGCAGAAGTTGGTGTCGACCGTGTCTTTCGTGGCGGGCAGGTGGTCCACCACACGCACGAACCGCTCACCGGCGTAGGCGTCGCGGAGCAGCTTCATGACAGCGGCCTCGGCGATCGGCTGCTTCGGCCGGACGTAGATCGTAGACAGGATGCCGCGGTCCATCGGCGCGAGCTGCGGCGTGAAGATCACCTCGGGCCGCGTGCCGGCGTGCCGGCCGATCACCTGCTCGATCTCCGGCGTGTGCCGATGCCGGCCCACGTTGTAGGCCGACATGCTTTCGTTGCATTCGGGAAAGTGCGTCATCAGCTTCGGCGAGCGGCCGGCGCCGCTCACGCCGCTCTTGGAATCGATGATCACGTCGTCGAGATGGAAGAGCCCGCTCTTCACGAGCGGGGCGAGTGGCAGAATCGCCGACGTCGAGTAGCACCCGGGGTTGGCGACGAGGCTCGCCCCGGCGATCTGGGAGCGGAAGAGCTCGGGCAGGCCATACACCGTGGCGCCGAGCCGCGCGGCATCGGGATGCTCGTGGCCATACCATTCGAGATAGGTGGCGGCGTCGTCGAGCCGATAGTCGGCGCTGAAGTCGATCACCTTCGCCCCGGCGGCGAGCACCTGGGGCACGATCTCCGCGCTCGCGCAGTGCGGCAGGCAGGAAAACACGCAGTCGGCCCGCTTCCCGACCTCGTCCGGCCCGAGATCCTCGAGCGGCAGTTCGAGCCGGCCAACGAGGCTCGGGTGGATCGTGGAGATCGGGGGCCGGCCCTCCTGCCGGCTCGTGACGGCCACGATCTTCGCATCGGGGTGGCGCAGCAGAAGCTTGATCGCCTCGAGGGCGGTGTAGCCGGTGGCTCCGAGAATGGCGACGGTGATCATGGATCGTGGCTCGCGGGCGGGGACGTTTTATACCGGGAATGCGCCTTGTAGGACAGGCTTTAGCCTGTCTAGAAGTCTGACAGGCTGAAGCCTGTCCTACATGTGCGTCATCAGCCGCTTTTCGATCAGGCGGATCAGCCAGCGCGACACGGCCGTCTTCGTGCCCGACGTGTCGCCCACCCGCGCGTGGCTCCGATCGTAAACCGTGACGGCCGTCTTGGCGGCGTCGACCGCCGAGAGGTCGTTGACGACGATCAGATCGCATCGCTTGGTGGTGATCTTCTCGAGGGCCCGACGCGGGTCGGCCCCCGGCTCCAAGGCGAAGGCCACCATCCACTGATTGCCGCGGGCCCTGCGGGCGACGGTGGCGATCACGTCCACCGTCGGCTTGAGCCGGAGTAGGAGCGTGGTGCCGCGGCGCGGGATCTTGCCGGGCACGTGGGCCACCGGCTCGAAGTCGCAGGGAGCGGCGGCGGCGATCACGCCATCGACCCGAGGCAGACGCTCGAGACACGCGGCGAGCATCTCGGCCGTGGTGGTGACTGGCACGACCTCGACGCCAGCGGGATAGGCGACGGCCACGGGACCACTGACCACGACCACGTCGTGACCGGCGGCGCGGGCCGCCTTCACGAGGCCGAGGGCCATGCGGCCGCTCGAGGCATTCGTGAGAAACCGCACGTCGTCGATGGCGGCGCGGGTCGGCCCGGCGGTGATCAAGATGCGGGCCATGCGTAACGCTCGGCGAAGGCGTGCTCGGCTACGGAGTGCTGGTCCGCGGCCCGGCGGCCAGCGTGGTGCGGATCACGGCTGCGATCTCCTCGGGCTCGGCCATCCGGCCGGTGCCCTGACGGCGGCACGACAGCCAGCCAGTGCCCGGCTGCACGATGATGCCGCCGTCGGCAGCCACCTGGTGCACGTTGCGCTGCACGGCCGGCTTCTCCCACATCGCGGCGTTCATGGCCGGAGCATAGAGCACCGGGCACTCGGCGCAGAGCAGGAGCGTGGTGAGGAGGTCGTCGGCCACGCCGCCGGCGGCCTTGGCGAGGAGGTCGGCCGTGGCCGGTGCCACGATCACGAGGTCGGCTTTCGCGGCCAGCTCGATGTGGGCCCCGAGCGGAAAGGCTGCCGCGTCGAAACTGCGGCTCGCCACCGGCCGCCCGGTGAGCGCCGCAAACGTGGCCGCTCCGATGAACCGCCGCGCGTTGCGCGTGAGCACAGCCGTGACCTGCGCCCCATCCTGCACGAGCAGGCTCGTGAGGGCTGCGGCCTTGTAGGCGGCGATGCCTCCCGAGACGCCAACGACGATCTCAGGGCCGGACTTCACAGGATCGAGGTATCGAAGTCCAGCGGGCCGCCGGCCTCGGGCGATTCGCCGGTGATCCGCAGATTCGAAGAAGTGTCGAGGAAGATTTTGTCTTGCTTGATCTCCTCGATCACGATCTGCATCTTGTCGTCGGAGTCGATATCGACGAGCGGCCGGCCGCCCGCGTTGAGCGCGACGAGCCGCTTCTGGATCAGCGTCGAGAGCTTGAAGCGGCCTCCGACCTTGTTGACGATTTCTTCTTCGCGCAGGTCGTCGATCATGCGGGGACTCCTGAAGGGGTGCGGGGTGGCGGGGATGATGCGGGCAGGCCGGCGTCGGTGAGGATGCGTTTGATCGAGGCGACGGCGGTTTCCAGATTTTCGTTGACGACGCGGTGTTGGTAGCGGTGGGCTTCGTGCAACTCGCGCCGGGCGACCTCCAGCCGCCTCGCCATCGCCTCCGGGCTCTCGGTGCCGCGGCCGGTGAGCCGCTCTTCGAGCTGGTCGGGGTGGGAGGGCTCGACGAAGATCGTGATCGCCTCAGGATACCGTTCGAGAACCGAAAGTGTACCCTCCACGTCGATCTCGAGCACGACCCACGCCCCCGCCGCCAGCCGGGGGGCCACCTCGGCCACGAGCGTGCCATACCAGTGCTGGCGGCCGTAGACGCGGCAGCATTCGAGAAATTCGCCGGCAGCGCGGCGTTTTTCGAACTCCTCGGACGCCAGGAAGTGGTAGTCGACCCCGTCTTTCTCGCCCGCCCGGGGCGGCCGCGTGGTCGCCGACACGCTGGGGATGAGCTGGGGCAGGTCGGCAAGGAGCCGCCGCAGGATCGACGTCTTGCCGACGCCGGACGGGCCCGAAATTACGACGAGTTTGCCGGTGACGTGTGCCATCCGGATGTTGTACCGCACGCGGCCGCCGCCTGAAAAGGCTGGCCTGACGTCCTCAGGGGAGGCGAGGGGCTGCCCCTACCGTTGAGACGGCGTATGTGACCAGCGCAGGCATGGATGCCGGAGCGCAGGCACATCCGAGTGAGTGAAGCCCAGGATGGGCGCAGCGAACGTCCGGCGAGACGGTACGGGGCTGCCCCTCGCCGGCGCGGTCACTCGACGTTTTGCACCATTTCGCGGAGCCGCTCGATGCGGGTCTTCGTGTCGACCACGGCGTGGGCGATCGCCACGTCGGGTGACTTGGCAGCGATCGTGTTGGCCTCGCGGGCGAGTTCCTGCGCGAGGAAGTCGAGCGAGCGGCCGGGCGATTCTTCGCCGAGCAGGCGTTCGAACTGCTCGATGTGGCTCTCCAAGCGAACGAGCTCCTCAGCGATGTCGGCGCGATCAGCGAGGAGGGCGATCTCGCGGGCCACTTCGGCGTCGCCGAGCGAGACCCCCTGTGTGGCGAGCACCTTGCCGACCCGCTCGGCGAGCCGCCGGCGGTGGTCATCGAGCATGGCGGGCACCCGGGTGCGGATCGTGGCGATCAGCCCGCGGAGCTCGCCGCACGTGGCCCGCATGTCAGCGGCGAGGGCGTCGCCTTCGGTGCAGCGCATGGCGTCGAGGGCGTCGAGCGCCTGGTCGACGGCTTTCGACACGAGCGGCCAGATGCGGTCGAGGGCGTCGCTCGCCGGCAGCGTGTCGGCGAGGATGCCGGGGAGCGAGAGCAGGGCATCGACCGCCTTCGGCAGGGCGAGGTCGTGGCGGCTGCAAAACGTCTCGAGCTGGCCGAGATAGCCCTCGAGCTGA
>CAMAVC010000021.1 GCA_945861585.1 Planctomicrobium piriforme | reverse complement strand
ACGTTCCCTTCTATGCATATCAGGACAAGATTATCTCCTTCGCCGTCGTGGCATACATCTGCCTTTTTGTGAACGCGGCTTTGGATCGGAGCGCGGTTCCCGCTGCGATCGTGGCGCTAGGCGTCACCGTGCTCGGCCTGAGCGCTGTCAATGGTTCCGATGCCCTCGAAACGGTGCTGGATGGTCGATCGCCCATTGCCTATTGGATGCAGACGGGCCTTATCGCCCTCTATTTCATCCTGCTCATTGTTCTGTATGCCGTGGGCAGGCTGGGTTCGCAAAGCGTTGAGTAATCGCCCGGGAAGGGCGAACAACGCAATGCAGCGGACTCGCGGTAAAATCGGATGGTGTGGTTCGCCGATAGTCGCGAGCTGCTGATCGCCAACGTGAGGCGTCATTTCCGTTGCTCGGCACTCATCTGGAGCATCTTTGGCGGCTTTGCCGCGTTTCTCGCGGTCACCGGTAGCATATGACGTCTGAGTTCAACGACCAAATGCAACGCCTATGAGCGCGACGCCTAACCATTCGGTCAAGCCGGGGTGCCCTGCGGCAGGCGGCTTACCTCAAACGTTTCGCAGTACCAATGTCTGATCCTCAGGCCTCAGGAGATCAACCTCATGCGGGTCATCAATCGTCGGCGATTCGTTTCAGCGACAGCCGTCGGAGCGACGGGAGTTGCCGCTGTCGGGCTTGCTGCGGATAGCGGGGCCGATAAAGGGGGCCTGGTCATGGAGGCTGCTCGCGAAGTGCCGCTGGTCGCAGATGCCGATGTCATCGTCTGCGGCGCAGGTCCAGCGGGTGTCACGGCGGCCATCACGGCGGCGCGGGCGGGAGCCAAGGTGCGGCTCTTCGAGGCCCACGGCGCGCTTGGTGGCGTGTGGACGAGCTCGCTGCTTGGTTACCTTCTCGATTTCGACAAGCCGGGTTTCAACCAGGAACTCGTCCGCCGGCTGCGCGAACGAGACGCCATCAATGGCGAAGGCATGAATGGCCTCAGCTATCAGCCGGAGGAAATGAAGGTGCTGCTGGAGGAGCTCTGTGCCAACGCGGGCGTGAAGGTGCAACTCCACACGCGGGTTGCCGCCGCCCAGCGGGAGGGACGGGCCTTACGGACAATCCTCACCGAATCCAAGTCTGGTCGCCAGGCGTGGCAGGCTCCCGTTTTCATCGACACCACTGGTGATGGCGACCTCGGTGCCTTGGCGGGATGCGAGTTCGAGATCGGCAAGGATGCAGCGTGTCCTTGTCAGCCCATGACGATGTGCGCGCTACTGGTGGTCAAGGACATCTCGGCCCTCGCAGGCCTGATCCATGGGGTGGGAAACAACGGTCAACACGTTGGCCCAAAGGCTTTTCGCGAGGAACTCGCACGCGCCGGTGTGACGCCGAGTTATGGCGGGGCCTGTGTGTTTCCGATCAATGGCAATCTGGTGCTGCTCATGGCAAATCACGAATATGGAATCAATGCCACTGATGCCGCGCACGTGACCGAGGCCACGTTCCGCGCGCGGGGCGAGGTGCACCGGATCGTTCGCGCCCTGCGGAAGCTGGGAGGCCCCTGGGAGGACGTGCAGATCGTCGCGACCCCCGAGCAGATCGGCATTCGCGACGGACGGCGCATCAAGGGGCGATATTTCATGACAAAAGAAGATCTCATCACGGGTGCGAGGCAGGCCGACGCGGTGGCGAGGGCAACATTCCCGGTTGATATCCACGCGCTCACAGCAGAAGACAACAAAAAAGCGGCCTATAACAGCGCGGGCGTAAGGACACAGCCGTACGACATTCCGCTTCGCGCTCTGATTGCCCGCGACGTGGACGGCCTCATGATGGCAGGCCGCTGCATCAGTGGCGACTTCATCGCGCACGCGAGTTATCGCGTGACAGGCAACGCCGTCGCGATGGGTGAAGCTGCCGGAGCGACCGCTGCCCTGGCGGCATCACGTACCACGCCGCCACATGACGTACCGTGGAGTGAGGTTCGGACTGTACTTGCGAAAGTACGGTCATGAAAATAGGCGACTTCCCGAAATGCATCCCTGAAATTTCCCCACACAAAAAAGAAGTTGCCGAACAAAGCAATGCAGCGGACTCGCGATACAGTCGGGCGGTGTGGATAATCCCTTGGTCGTGAGCCGCTGATCGCCGGCGTTCTCCCGTGCGGGAGCGATGCCCTGTGTGGTAGTCTGTATTCAGCAGTGGATCGTCCTTTCTCAGTCCCTCAGCTGGAGCCTTGAATGACCGCAACCCCTTACACGGCCGTTATTCGGCGCGACGGTCGGTGGTGGATCGGTTGGGTTGAGGAAGTGCCTGGCGTGAACTCGCAGGGCGAGACGCGCGAGGAGCTTCTCTCGAACTTGCGCGAAGCCCTGGCCGAGGCAATCGAGATGAATCGTGAAGATGCACGAAAGGCCGCTGGCGAGCAATTCGAAGAAGTAGCGCTGCAGCCGTGAAGCGGCGAGATGTTGTTCGTCACATGGTGGATCACGGTTGCGAGTTGGTTCGTGAAGGTGGAAACCATTCGTGGTGGGGTAATCCGGCGCTAAATCAACGGTCCGCCGTGCCGCGACATCGTGAGATCCCCGACAACCTCGTGAAGAAGATTTGCCGTGACCTTGGGATTCCGGCTCCGGGTGAGTCCGAAGAAAAGGGAGAACAAGGCGATGCAGCGGACTCGCGATAAAATCGGACTGTGTGGTATGTCCAAGGTCGCGAGCCGCTGATCGCCGCCGTTCGGTCGCGGAGGGCGTTTGCGGACCTCCGGGATTCAAGCCTTGTAGGGAATGCTATGTCGATGAACCCCGCCCGTCGTGGCTTTCTTCGCCTCACCGCTTCCGCCCTGCTGGCGGCGGCATCGCCGGTCGCCGCGCAGACGCCAATCAGCCGGGCGGGGAAGGGCAAGCTGACGCCGACGCTGAACGCCTGCTCGTTCCTCGAACCGCTCACCGCTAACCTGTCCGACCCGTCGAAAGGGATTGACCTCTTCGGCGTCTGCGATTTTTGTGCACGCCACGACATCGAGGCTGTGGACCTGACTGGTTACTTCTTCCCCGGCTATCCGAGGGTTCCGGATGATACGTATGTGAATCGCATGAAGCGGTACACGCACGATCGCGGCATTGTCATCAGCGGCACCGGCGTGAAGAACGACTTCGCCACCAAGGACAAGGGTGTCCGCGCGGACGGGGTGCGCCTGACGAAGGCGTGGATCGAAGCCGCCGCGAGGCTCGGGGCACCGGTCATCCGCGTCTTCGCCGGGCCGCATAACAACATGGATTGGCAGGACGTCTCCGGCCAGACATCCCGCGAGGAGGTCGAGCGCTGGATGGCCGATGACCTGCGGGAATGCGCCGAGCATGGGAAGAAGTTCGGGGTGATCGTCGCCGTGCAGAATCACGGCGACTTTCTCAATTCGGCCCCCGAGCACCTCAGCCTGCTGAAACGGGTCGATCATGAATGGTGCGGTGCCCTGGTGGACACCGGCAAGTATCTCACGGACGACCCGTATGCGGACATCGCATTGATGGTGCCGCACGCGGTGAATTGGCAGATCAAGGAGACGCTTGGCAGCAGCCAGAAAACGCCGCTCACAGACTACAAGAGACTCACGACGATCATTCGCGACGGCGGGTATCGCGGCTTCGTGCCGATCGAGACCCTGTCGATGGGCCGCAAGGATTACGATCCGGCCCGAGAAGTGGCAAAAGTCCTCTCGGCAATGCGCGAAGCGATCGCCGCGTTGCAATGACGTCAGGCCGAACCAGATGCTGCATCAGACGGCGGCTTGCGTCCTGCGGCGAATCTGAGCGTATGGTCCGCCGCTGATCAGCTCAGTCGTTCTCCACTCCCTAAAGGTCGCCCAGTGAAGCGAGATCGGCTCCTGATATTCGGCGTGCTGGGATTGGTATTCACATTGGTTGCCGCATTGCTCAGGCGCTGGGGCGGTCTTGAGAAAGCTGAGTTTCCGTTGCTTTTCGTGATCAACGTGATTGCGGGACTCGTTGTTTCTGCAATCGTCTTCGATACGGTATGGCATGCCTTCAATGGCAAAGGCCAGGCTTGTCGGTACTGTGGCCATCTCCGCAAGATGTCGTCATTCCGGGTCTACGGGAACTGCGAGAACTGCGGGCGATAAAGGCGTACGTTCAAACTGGCAGACCTGCTCCCTTCCACCTTCGATGACGATACGGCTAGGTTTGCCGCTGTGTTTCCGGCCTGGGTGGGCCCGTTCATACCAGAGAACGAACGAAACCCGAGGGTGAGCCGCCAGGTACGCCATGAACATCATCGATAGTGTGCCTTCGCGGCACGGTGCGGGCATCCTTGAGATTCTGAACGATGTGATCGTCACATCGACGGCACTGTATGAGTATGTGCCGCGCACCACGGAGAGCATGGTGCCTTGGTTCGAGGCCAAGGTGAAGAAGGACTCCCCCGTGGTGGTCGCCGTGGACGAGACGGATGCAGTGCTGGGCTTCGCGACGTACGGCCCGTTCCGGTCTTTTCCGGCCTACAAGTACACCGTCGAGCACTCGGTGTACGTGCACCGGGGCCATCGCGGTCGTGGTCTCGGCACCGCCCTCATGCAGCGGCTCATGGCCCGTGCGGTCAGCCAGCACTATCACACCATGATCGGGGTGGTCGATGCCGGCAACGCCGCGAGCGTGGCCCTTCACGAGCGGCTGGGGTTCGTGCGTGCCGGCGTCGTCCGGCAGGCCGGTTTCAAATTCGGGGCCTGGCTCGACGCGGCCTTCTATCAGATCATCCTTCCGACCCCCGACTCCCCGGTCGAAGGCTGACGACAGATGCCATTCACGCCATCGGCAACTGGGCAGCCGTCGCGGCGGCACGCAACTCCTTGGGAAGTGGAAAATAGACCTCCTCCTGCCGGATCGTCCGTTCTTCCACTTCGGCATCGTAGCGGGCCTGGAGCCACGACACACAATCCTGGACGACGCTTTCAGGTGCACTTGCGCCCGCGGTGATCACCACCGTCTCGCTGCCTGTGAACCAGGCCGGATCGATCTCGTTGGCCCCGTCGATCAAGAACGCGCGAATACCGGAATCGCGGGCCAATTCGGCCAACCGCTGGCTGTTGGAGCTATTCTGGCTGCCGAGCACGAGCACGATGTCGGCGCCCTCCGAAAGAATACGCACCGCTTCCTGCCGATTCTGTGTCGCGTAGCAGATGTCGTCTTTGGGCGGGCCCACGATCTGCGGAAAACGCTCCTTGAGGCGATGAATGATCCGTGACGCATCGTCGACCGATAGGGTCGTCTGCGTCAGGTAGGCGAGCATGTCGTCTGGCCCGAACGACAGGGCATCGACCTCCTCGGTGCTGTCGACGAGCACGAAGGCCTCGGGAGCCTGCCCCATGGTGCCGATCACCTCGTCGTGTCCTTCATGGCCGATCAGCACGATCCGGTAGCCGGCCTTCGCATATTTGATCGCTTCCAGGTGCACCTTCGTGACGAGAGGGCATGTGGCGTCGATCGCCTGGAGCCGTCGCTCGGCCGACACGCGCCGCACTTCAGGAGCCACGCCATGCGCGGAAAAAAGCAGCACCGCTCCCTCCGGCACGTCTTCCACGGCATCGACGAAAATCGCACCTTCACGGATGAATCGGTCGACCACGTGTTTGTTGTGGACGATTTCGTGGTACACGTAGACCGGAGTGCCGTAGAGACGGATGGCCGTCTCCAGCGTCTCGATCGCCATGTTGACACCGGCACAAAAGCCCCGGGGACCGGCAAGCAGAATTTTCATTGCGACGCTCGGGGGGCCTGATCGATCCGACGCACCGGCCACAAACCGGTTATCATCTGAAGTTGCATCGTAATCCACGCGACCTCGGACGGCCAGAGAACGTGCCCTCCATGACCACGGCCGAGCCTCTGCAAACGACGGGCCACCGTTCGGGCGCCGGCTCGCGGCATGGGGCCGGTCGTGATCCTGTGCCGTGGCGGCTGGCAGCCCTGCCAGCCACGTTGGATCTGCCGTCCGCGCGGGCGTATTGCCGACAGATCGCGGCGCGGCACTACGAAAATTTCACCGTGGCGACCGCACTCGTGCCGGGTAGGCTGCGGCAACATCTGGCCAACGTCTACGCCTTCGCCCGCTGGAGTGACGACCTCGCCGACGAGGCTTCGTCGGCGTCGGACGCGGCGTTGGGTCTGGCCGCGTGGCGCCGGGGGCTCGAGGCCTGTTTCGCCGGACGGCCCGATCATCCGGTGTACGTGGCACTCGCCGATACGATCGGTCAGGCCGGGATCGCCATCGAGCCGTTCTCGGACCTGATTTCGGCGTTCGAGGAGGATCAGGCGTTCGATGCCGCGGGCGTCGTCGTCCGCTATCCGAGCCGGGCGGCCCTGGTGGGCTACTGCCGCCGCTCAGCCGCTCCAGTCGGCCGAATCGTGCTGGCGCTCGAAGGCTGCCAGGCGGCTCATCTGGTGGAGATGTCCGATGCGATCTGCATCGGTCTGCAACTCGTGAATTTCTGGCAGGACGTGCGGCGGGACCGCCTGGCCGGCCGGGTGTACTTTCCCGCAGATGATCTCGAGCGACATCGGGTCGAAGTAGCAGCGCTCGATGCCCGGCAGGCGGCCCAGCCCGTGCGGGAGCTCGTGCGGGATGAAGTGGCCTGGGCACGGTCTTTCTTTGACGCCGGAGCGCCACTCGAACGACTCGCGCCGCCCGCCCTGCGGCCGGCCATCGGACTGTTTGTCGCGGGCGGACGTGCAGTCGCGGATGCGATCGAGCGCTGCAGGTACGACACGCTCGGCACGCGGCCCACCGTCAGCCGGTGGAAGAAGCTCACGCTCGTGTCGAGGGCGTGGTGGAGAATGAGAGCACCGACCGGTACGAGGCGCGCATGACGACGCTCGTCGCCGACCGCACCGCCTGTGCCGACGTGCTGCGGCGGTCCGGGTCGAGCTTCGCGCTCCCGATCCGGCTGCTGCCGGCCGAGAAACGCTGGGGCACGACGGCGCTCTACGCCTTCTGTCGCCGTGCCGACGACATCGTGGACGATGCACCGACCCCAGGCACGGCCGTCAGCGAATTGGACGAGTTTCAGCGGCAGGTGCGCGTGGCGGTCGACGGCGGCTCGGTGTCCGATCCCATCGTCCGCGCCGTCGCCGACACGGTGCGGCGATTCGGCGTGCCGCCGCAGTATCTCTTCGACGTGTTGGAGGGCGTGCGGATGGATCTTACCCACGATGGATTCGAAACGTTTGCAGATGTCGAGCGGTATTGCCGGCATGTCGCGAGCGCCGTCGGGCTGGCGGCCATTCATATCTGGGGTTTCCATACGCCCGACGCGCTCCCCGCGGCGCATGCCTGCGGGGTCGCTTTTCAGCTGACGAACATCCTGCGCGACGTGAGCGAGGATCGTGAGCGAGGGCGTCTCTACCTTGCCCGCGAGGATCTCGCGGCCTGCGGATGCACTCCGGACGACGTGGCGGCGCCGCAGGCGAATGCCGGCATCACCCGGGTGTTGAGCCTCTACCGAAGCCGTGCCGAGGCCGCCTTCCGCCATGCCGCGCGTCTCGATCGCATGCTTTCGACCGACGGGCGACTGGCGTTTCGGGCGATGTTCGCCGCCTATCGGGCGGTGTTCGCCGCTGTCAGTCGGGCGGGCGACACGATTCTCACGCGGCGTGTGCGTCCGCCGCGGGCAGTGCTCGTGGCGGCGACGCTTGCGGGTGTCGCCCTGGGGCCGCGGACATGAGCGCGACGACACGACCACGTGCGTCGGCAACGTCGTGCCACACCGTGATCGTCGGCGGCGGCCTGGCCGGCCTCGCTGCCGCGGCAGCGCTCGTCGAGCAGGGCGTTTCGGTCAGCGTGCTGGAGTCGCGCCGCCGCTGCGGCGGCCGTGCGGCGTCGTTCGAAGATCCCGTCGGGGGTGGGCTCGTCGATGCCTGCCAGCACGTGGCCATGGGCTGCTGCACCAATTTTCTCGACCTCTGCACAAAGACCGGGCTCGCCGGAACGCTGCGCCGGGATCGGACACTGTGGTTCATCGGTGCCGACGGCACGCGGGCAGCCTGCACGCCCGCTCAGAGCCTGCCTGCCCCGCTGCATCTCGCCCCCCTGCTCTCTTCCATGCGTCATTTCTCGTTCGTCGAGAAGGTGCGGCTCGCCATGGGCATGCTGCGGATGGCGCGGTGGCGCGGTGCCGATGATCCCACAGGGCTGTCGGCCGGCGCGTGGCTGCGGGAGATCGGGCAGCCGACCAGGGTGATCGAGCTGTTCTGGCAGCCGGTGATCGAGAGTGCGCTCGGGGAATCGCTCGATCTGGTCAGCGTGCCAGCCGCGAGAAAAGTGGTGCGCGATGCCTTTCTCGCCAACCGGTCGGCGGCAGACTTGTATGTTCCTCTCGAGCCCCTCGGCACCCTGTTTGGCGATCGCCTGGTTGCCTGGCTCGAGCGCGAGGCCGTCGAGATTCGCACCGGGTGTGCCGTCACCGGCCTCGAGCGGGATGGCAGCGGAAACGTGCGTGGTGTCGTCCACGACGGCACCATGGTGCCGTGCGATGCCGTGATCCTCGCCGTGCCGTGGAAGCAAGCCGCCCGCCTCGTGCCCGACCTCGTGCCACCGGCCGACGAGCGGCTGACGGGATCGCCGATCACGGCCATTCATCTGTGGTTTGACCGTGACGTGATCGACCTGCCGCACGCCGTCCTCGTGGGCCGGGTGTCGCAGTGGGTGTTTCGCGGTGACGAGGCCGCGGGCCGCGGCTATTGCCAGGTGGTGATCAGCGCCTCGCGGGGCCTGCTCGGGGGAGACCGTGCCGCACTCGTCGAAACGGTCGTCGACGAACTTCGCACGGTGTTTCCGGCTGTCGCATCCGCCCGGCTCGTCGAAGCGCGGGTCGTCACCGACCCCACTGCCGTGCTCTCGGTGCGACCCGGTGTCGAAGCCGCCCGGCCTCCGGCCCGCACCCGCGTGCCGAATCTGTTTCTGGCTGGCGATTGGACGGCCACCGGATGGCCATCGACGATGGAAGGAGCCGTGCGCAGCGGGCGGCTCGCCGCAGACTCGCTGCTCGCGTGGTCCGGACGCGCGGCAACGACGCTGGCGGCCGACCTGCCCCGGTCCTGGCTCATGCGTTGGCTGGCGGGCTGAGCGCGGGCAAGGCGGCCACATCGTGCTCAAGGGCATCGGCGAGTGTCCGCGAGTCGATGACGGCGCGTTCCCAGAGCCCCCACAAATCACCGATGGCGGACGGCCGGCGTCCGACGGTTCGGATCGCCAGGCCGATCCGATGCCACGGCGATCGAGCGTCGGCCAGCTGGCTGATCTCCCCGGGGAGCGAGTCTGCTGCGGCGTCGGAGACGACCCGCAGGCCGAGGCACGGTAGCCCGGCCCGCCCTGCCTCGCGGGCCACGGCCCACGTCTCCATGTCCACGAGGTCGGCGCCCGTCTCTTCGGCCAATCGCCGTTTGGCGTCGATGCCGCGGACCACCTCGTCGACGGTGACGATGCCGCGCCCGGGAGTCACGGCGTCGGTGGTCGACTGCTGCAGATCTGCCGGCTGATCTCCCGGCCGGAGCGCACGACACGGCCGAATCAGGCTGCCCCTGGCCAGGTGCGGATTCAAGCCGCCCGCAAAGCCAGCGGAAATCACCAGCCGCGGCCGGTGGCCGTCGATCAGCAGGCGACAGGCGCGGGCTGCCCGGGCGACTCCCGTTCCCCCCACGACCCAGGCGATGGGATGGCTCCGGAGCGACCCGTGCCACACCGTGAGGCCGGCAGCCTCGATCGTCGTGACGGCGTCGACGCGGTCTGCAAATCGCCCGGCCTCGATCGGCAGGGCGAAGACGACGCCAGCCACCACCTGCGGCCCGTCGGTTACCACGGCAACAACCAGGCGAGTGTGTGCAACGGATTCCATCGGTCGGCAGTGTCATGCCGCCGGCAGGCTGCGCAGCCGCAGGGCTCGGCCGGCACCATCTGTACGTCGTATTTCGGCACTCGCTCCACCGTCTCTTCCCCAGCGGCCTTGAACAGCCGCTTCTTCACGATCACGTCGCCACAGGGCGGGCTGCAGCGGCACTCCGGCGGCGGCGCGTGCCAGGAATCGAAGCCGCGTGTGCAGCCATGCTCACATTTGATCGAGTATTTCGGCTTCTTGGTTTTGTTTTCGTCCCACGTGGCCTTACAGGCCGGCACGCATGCCTGACGGCAGTCGTCGCCGACACACGAAACGTGGCCACGTAAATCTTCGGCAGCGGCGAGGTGGAGTCCGCCCGCCCATGTGGCGAGTACGGTCAATGAGCATCTGACCAGATGACGCATGGCGATGAATTTCTCCGAACCACCTGGGTCAAAAATCGAAGGCGAGTCGTGTTCCCAGCCCGTGGATGACGCCGCTCCCGTTGTAACTGGGCGACGGAACGATCGCCCCCGTGGAGTCCTTGGCCCAGGGCGTGCTCGCGAAGTCGCGGTAGGTGAAGTCGTAGTTGAAATACACGCGGGCGTTGGGATTGAGCAGCCAGTTGAGGCCCAGCGTCATGCCGTTGAGCACACCGCCGTTCACCTCGCCGTCGCTGAGGCAGAGATAATTGTAGCGCACTCCGACCTGCCAGGCGCCTTCGCTCACGCTCAGCCGTCGGCCGGATCCGCCGCCACGGATGGCGTAGAAGTTGTTGTGCGGAACGGGTCGGTCGAAGCGGTATTCGATCTTCGAATAGGTGCGGCTTTCGCCGGTGAGGAAGTACAGCACTTCGGCGTAACCGCCCTGGTAGTAGACCGTGCCGACGTTCGTGCCCGGCTTTGGCTGGTAGCCGTTGGTGACGAGCGGGCCGGCGGCAGTCGTGCGCGCGTTGTAGAGCCACGAGCCGAAATATTCCGACTGAAACGACCAGGGACCGTTGTTGCCCACGAATTCCAGGCCGACCATATTTTGCCAGGAGCCCTGCAGCAGGCCCGAGTCTGCATAGATCGAGTTGAGGGGGCCGGGTGGGCCGTTGCGGATGTCGCCACGGCTACGAAAGCGAATTGCCGCAATCTCCGGACTGGTCGGCAGGCCGGTGGTTTTGTCGAACGACGTATATTGCCGCCGCGGTTCCAGCGTGCGGCCCGACAGGCCGAGGTGGAGCAGTTTGCGCCCTTCGTCCTCGAAGACGGGAAGGTACACCAGCCGACCCACCGTCATGCTGCCGCCATTCGAGTTGGAAAATCCGAACGGGTTCGTCGCATTCTTGAACTGGCCCACCTGCCAGCCGAAATCACCCTCTTCGTTGCTGTTCAGGAGTTGGATGCCGGGAACAAAGCCGTTGTTGAACGGGCCCTCGAAGGCATCCTGGTTGTACGACCGCTCCATGAAGTTGAGCCACCGGCTGCTCGTGAGGTGCTCGTAGCCGAACGGATCTTTTTGGTTGCCGACGCGCACGGTGCCGAGCAGCGGGATCTCGCGCACCTGCAGCCAGAGATCGGTGACGGCCGTGATCGGGCCGGAGTCGCGCTCTGTGGGAAACGTTTCGTTGTTGACGTTGAGTTCGTTGGCGAAGTCGTATTCCGCGGCCCAGTCGTACATCTCGTACATCCGGCCTTCCATACGAAATCGGGCCCGCCGCAGGTTGACCGTGTTGGCGAGCGACGGGTCGAGCCCTCCCTGATTCGCCGGCTGCGTGGGGCCCGTGCCCGCCGAGAACGTGACCGCATCCACCTGTGTCCGGCCGCCGATCTTGACGCGAAAGTCTTTGTTGCCCGATTCGGCCTGAAAGCCGTCCTTCCAGGTGTCTTTGAGGGCTTTGTCGGAGCCAATCTCATACGGCTCCGGGGGCTTTGTGTCGGCGCTTGCGGCGGGCGCGGGCAACGCTTCGGGAGCGGATTTCTCTTCGAGCTGCCGCAGGCGTTCTTCGAGGGCCGTCACCCGCTGCCGATCCTCCGTGAGCGCGTTCGACACGGCTTCGAGCGAATCGAAGCTCGCCGCGGCGCTCGGCAGGGATATCGACGGCCCTGCGGATGTCTCAGCGATCACGAGCAGATCGTCAGCCCAGGCCCGCGGACCGCGCGACAGACCGACAGCCACGGCACTGGCGAGTGCCAACAAGGCCGCGCAGATTCTCCAGAGATGCCACACCCGTTTCACGGCAGCCTTTTCCTTGCCTGCAGCCTCTTCCTTATCGGCACGCTCCGACTGCGCGCTTCACGTTCAGGCAAACCCTGACGGCCAAGCCAGCATTTCTGAAGTGTTGGATCGAGGCTGGGCATCCTGCGGGGAGTGCGGGGGCCGGGCCGGGGCGTGCCGAGCAGGAATGCCGAAGGGCTCAGGCGAGCGGCAGATGCACGGTAAAGCAGCTGCCTGCCCCACGGCGGCTCGTGACGCCGATGCGGCCCCGGTGCCGTTCGACGATCGCCTTGGAGATCGCGAGCCCCAGCCCGCCTCCGCGGGTGGCATCGCCCCGGTCGCGGCCAGCATCGGCCTGAAAAAAACGATCGAACACCCGCTTCAGGTGCCCGGCGTCGATGCCGGCTCCGGTGTCGGTCACGGTCAGCACGGCTTCGCGTCGGCCGCGATCTTCGGAGAGCGTGATGCCCACCCTGCCTCCGGGCGGGGTGAAGCGGATCGCATTGTCGAGCAGGTTACTGCAGACCTGGCGAAGGTATCGCGGGTCTCCGGCGACCCGCGCATCGCCCTGCACGTCGACATGCAATCGGATGCCTCGTTCCTCGGCCACTCCGGCAAACATGCTCGCGGCCTGGCGGACGAGTGCCGCGAGTTCGAGGATCGTGTGCGCGGCCACCGCGGACTCCGCTCCTCCTTCGGCCAGGAGGAGGAGATCGTTCGTCAGCCTCGTGAGCTGCCGCGTCTCATGCAGCACGTCCTCGATCGTGGCCTGATACTCACGCGGAGTCCGCTCCCTGGAGAGCGCCACCTCGAGTGAGCTCTGGACCGCGGCCACCGGGCCACGAAGCTCGTGAGCGGCATCCGCCACGAACTGCTCCTGGCGGTCGACGTGGGTCGCCACCTGATCGAGCAGGCGATTGATGGTGTGCGAAAGCACGTCGAGCTCGTCACGAGTGCCACGCGCCGGCAGGCGGTCGCTGAGCCGAGTGGGCCGAAGGTGCTCGGCGATCCGCAGGATGTCGGCGACGGGCTGCGTCGCCCGCCGCGCGAGCCACCAGCCGACCGCTGGCGTGACGAGCACGAGGACGCCTCCCACCACCATCAGCTGCCGCACGAGTGCCGACAGCCTGTCATCGAGGCCGGTCGTGTAGGTGCCCACCCGCACGTGATACACCGGCTTGTCTGGCCGAGCGATCCGGAGCCGGACGTAGCGATACGGGCCGACTTGGACGACGTTTTCCTCACGACCGAGATTCGACGGGGGAAACGCCTCCACGGCCTCGGGGCAGTGGTCGCTCATCCACAGGGTGGTGCCGTCTTCGGTGAGAAATTGGACGAACCAGCCCCGCTCCTCGTGGCTGCGGGCCATGCGGCGGATCTCGGCGATGACTGCATCGAGATCCGGATAGAGATCCTGCAGGGCCAGGATGACCTCGCTCGCACCGGCGCGGAGTTCCGCGTCGGCATCGTCGTAGAGCGTCACCCGGGCTACGAACCGAGCTGCCAGCAGCGACGCCACCGTCATCAGCAGGACGAGGGCGGTGTTCCACAGCGTGAGTCGGCCGCGAAGCGTCGACAGCCCGAGCCACTCAGCCCACGGCGAGCGCATAGCCGCGGCCTCGCACGGTGTGGATGAGCGAGGAGTCGCGGCCCCGATCGAGCTTTCCACGCAGCCTGTTGATGTGCACCTCGATCACGTTCGTGGGGCCGTCCCAGTCGAATCCCCACACATGCTCGCAGAGCATCTTGCGTGTGACGACCTGCCCCTGAAACCGCATGAGGAGTTCCAAGATGCTGACCTCCGTCGGCGTGAGGTCGACCGAGCGGCCCGCGACCGTGACCCGCTTCGTCGACAGACTGAGGCAGAGGTCGCCGGCATGCAATTCCATGGAGGGCTTGTGTGCCGTCCGCCGATGAACCGCGTCGATCCGGGCGAGCAACTCATCCATCTCGAAGGGCTTCACGAGATAGTCGTCGGCTCCAGCATCGAAGCCGCCGAGCTTGTCCGGCACCGTCGCGAGCGCCGTCAGCACGATGACCGGCGTCTTCACGCCCGCCTTCCGTGCTTCACGCAAGACCTCGAGTCCTCCCAGCTTGGGCAGCATCAAGTCGAGCACCGCGAGGTCGCACGAGAGGATGGCGTGGTCGCGCACGGCAATGGCGCCGTCCGGCACGACGGTGCAACTGTGCCCCGACTCCTCGACCGCCGTCCGCACGGCCTTGGCGATGACCGGGTCGTCTTCGATGATGGCGATGTGCATGGATGTCGCCTCCGGCTGGCTCACGATTCCGTCAGTATGCCACGGCCTCCCCCGGACAGCGCTTACCTTTCGCACAGCCTGGCGAAACCGGCATCGAAAACAGCCCGTGTTTCTGTAGGCTCTGGGCTGTAGTTTATGAACCGCCGCCGTCTCGAGGCCAATCCAGCATGACACTCTCCATCGTGGCAGCCCTTCCACTGTGGGCCGTGGTGACGGGCGAGCAACTCTCGCGAATGCTCGAATCGCTCGAGCGGAATCTGCTGACGCCGATTCCGCTGTGCTTCGTGCTCGGCATCGTATGCACGCGGATCCATGGCGGGATCAAAATCCCGAAGGAGTTGTATCTCTCGATCGCCATTTTTCTGCTGATGTCGATCGGCTTCGTCGGCGGACACGAGTTGGCCCACGAGTACCAGATGCACGGTGTGTCCACGATCTGGAAGCCGGCTTTGGCGACGCTCTTTCTGGGGTGTCTCACGCCACTCACGTCGTTCGTCGTGCTGCGCTACATCGGCGGCATGTCGATCGCCGATTCGGCAGGCATCGCCGCCCACTACGGCAGCACGTCGGCGGTGACCTATGCGGTGGCCAACTCGTTCGTCGAGCAGACCAACCATCCCGCCAACAGCTTCCTGCCCACGCTCGTCACCATTCTCGAATGCCCGGGCATCGCAATCGCGCTCGTCCTGGGCGCGGGGCTTTCCTCGCGAGAGCGGGCGGCGAAAGCCACCCCAGAACGGCGGCACGTCCGCGAATCGAAGCTCTACGAAGCGCTCTACGAAGTGATCACCGGCCAATCGATCATGCTGATGGCTGGCCTGCTGGTGATCGGATTCATCTCGACGATGTTCATGGACGACCAGGCATTTCAGCCGTTTTATGAATTCTTTCAGAGCAAAGGCATGCTCTTTCGGGGTGCGCTCTGCATCTTTCTCCTCGAGATGGGTCTCGTCGCCGGTGAGCGGCTCGGAGACCTCGTCAAGGTCGGCCCCTTTCTCGTGGCCTTCGGCATCCTGATGCCGCTGGTGCACGGCTTCCTCGGCGCCTATTTCGGTCACGCGGCCGGCCTGAACCTCGGCGGGTGCACCGTGTTGGCGGCGATTGTGGCCAGCGCCTCCTACATCGCCGCTCCCCCAGCCGTGCGGCTCACGCTCCCGGAGGCGAATCCGACGTATTCGATCACGGCAGCGCTTGCCATCACGTTTCCATTCAACATAGCCTTGGGCATTCCGATCTATTACGAAATGGCCAAGTGGCTCGGGGCGACGTGACTTTGTCCGGGGAGGAATCGTGCATCTCTATCCGCTCAAACTGGTGACGATCGTCGGCGAGACCGTGATCATGGAAGACATCGCCGACGAGGGGCTGAAGCTCGGCGCGACCGGCTACACGCTGAGCGAGGTGATCGGCGAGGGGTCGAGGAGCGCCCGCACCGTGGCGTCAACGATCGGCGCCAAGACGATGAAGCTGGAGTTCGTCGTGCCGATGCATGTGGCCGAGGCGATCCTCACGCACGTGTCGCACGAGTATTTCGAGCACTACGCCTGTATCGCCTGGCTCGCCGACGTGCAGGTCGTCCGCGGCCAGCAGTACATCAAGTAGTGCATCCAGCGGAACAGCCGCCAGGCCGTGCCTCTCGGGTCACTCCCACTCGATCGTGGCCGGCGGCTTCGACGAGATGTCGTAGACCACGCGGTTGACGCCCCGCACCTCGTTGATCACCCGGCTCGAAATGCGGGCCAGGAGGTCGTAGGGCAGGTGGCTCCAGTCGGCCGTCATGAAGTCTTCCGTCTCGACCGCCCGCACGGCGAGCACGTCGTCGTAGGTACGGGCGTCGCCCATCACGCCCACGCTCTGCACCGGCAGGAGCACCGCGAACGCCTGCGACACTTTTCGCATCAGCCCTGCCCGTTCGAGCTCCTCGAGCACGATCGCATCGGCCTGCCGAAGCGTGTTGAGGCGCGGCTTCGTCACTTCGCCGATGCAGCGGACGGCGAGGCCGGGGCCGGGGAACGGGTGCCGCCACACGATCCGCTCCGGCAGCCCCAGCTGCAGCCCGAGGGCACGAACTTCGTCCTTGAACAGGTCGCGGAGCGGCTCGATGAGCTCAAACTGGAGGTCTTCGGGCAGTCCGCCCACGTTGTGATGGAGCTTGATCGTGGCCGCCGGGCCGTCCGGAGCCGCACCGCTCTCGATCACGTCGGGATAGAGCGTGCCCTGGGCGAGGAACCGCGCGCCGGTGATCTTCGCCGCCTCGTCGGCGAAACAGTCGATGAACGTGCGACCGATGCGGCGGCGCTTTTCCTGCGGTTCTGTGACGCCGGCGAGCACGTCCAAGAACCGCGCTTCGGCCGGCACGACGTGGAGATCACTCTGGAAGTGGGTGGTGAACTCGTCGATCACCGCCGCCGCCTCGTTTTTCCGGAGCAGGCCGTTGTCGACGAGGATGCACGACAGCTGGTCCCCGATCGCCCGGGAGAGAAGTGCCGCCACCACCGCGGAATCGACTCCGCCGGAGAGCCCACAGATCACGCGGTCGGGGCCCACGCGGCGCCGCACCTCGTCGATGGTCCGGGCGGCGAAGTCTTCCAGCCGCCACGAACCGCTGCATCCGCACACCGCCGTGAGGAAATTGGCGAGCATCGTGCCGCCGGCCGGCGTGTGGGTCACCTCAGGGTGGAACTGCAGCCCGAAGACGGGCAGTGTGGCATGCTTGACCGCGGCCAGAGGGCACGTCGGCGTGCTGGCCAGCGGCACGAAATCGGCCGACACCCGGTCGACCTGATCGCCATGGCTCATCCAGACCTCGGTGGTCCGTGGCACGCCGGCGAACAGGCTGTCGGCGGTGAGCACGTCGCAGGATGCCCGGCCATACTCCCGGGCCTGCGCCTGCCCCACTGTGCCACCCAGAGCCTTGCACACCAGTTGCATGCCGTAGCAGATGCCGAGCACGGGAATGCCGAGGCGAAAAATCCCCGGATCACACTGCGGGGCGCCGGCTTCGTAGACGCTCGCCGGCCCGCCCGAGAGGATGATGCCCTTGGGGTCGAGTTCACGGATTCGGTCGGCGGTGATGTCGTGCCGCACGATCTCGCAATAGACGTTTTGCTCCCGGACCCTGCGGGCGATGAGCTGGGCATACTGCGACCCGAAATCGAGCACGAGCACGCGTTCGGACTGTGGGGCCGGGCCAGCAGACGGCGCGGGGCTCGAAGGGGCGGGTGCGGACGGCATGGCGGAGCACTCGGAGGGACGGAAAAACCCGGGAGTATAGAAAATTCCTGGGTGGGCGTTCTATAGTGCCGCGAGATCCCGCATGCATGCGCTCCTCACGAACGACGACGGCATCTTCGCACCCGGCCTGGCGGCCATGGAGCGGGCCATGCGCCGCCTCGCCACCGTCAGCGTCGTGGCGCCATCGACCGAGCAGAGCGGCGTGGGGCATGCGATCACGTTTTTGACGCCGCTGACTGCCAAGGAGATTTTCGACGGCAGCAGGAGCCGCGGGTGGGCCGTCGACGGCAGCCCGGCCGACGCGGTCAAACTCGGGATTTCCGAGTTTTGCCCGCAGCGTCCCGACGTGATCGTCAGCGGCATCAACGCTGGCCTCAATGCCGGAATCAACGTGCTCTATTCGGGCACCGTGGCCGCGGCCGTGGAGGGCGCGTTTTTCGGAATCACGAGCATCGCCGTGTCGCTCGAGTACGACGAACACGCCGACTTCGACCGGGCCGCCGAGATCGCGATCGACGTGATCCGAGAGTTGCTCGCGCGCACACCGCCCGCCGGCAGTCTGTTCAACATCAACATCCCGACGCGGGCGCTCGCCGGGTCGCCCGTGCTTCGCGTGGTGCCGATGAGCACCGCCCGCTACGGCGAGGCGTTCGAGCGGCGGGTCGATCCGCGCGGCCGGCCCTACTACTGGGCCACCAACGATCCGCCGCCCCCACCATCGCCGAGCGAGTCGGACGTGACAACGCTCGCCGCTGGCAACGTCACGCTCACACCGCTCGATTTCGATCTCACGCGCCGAGTCGCGATCGACGCGCTCGCCGAGGGGCCGTGGCGGATCGGGCCCCGAGGCTGAGCCAGCGTCAGCCTCCGAGCCAGAGGCTCACGCCCAGGCCAAGGGCCGCGACGCCAGCGAGAGCCACGACGACCCAAAAGCCGAGCGGCAAACCCGCCACCTGCTTGTCCATCAATACTCGGAGCGTCGCCCCGAGGCCGCCGCGGGTCGGATTGTGCTGCGGCGCCTTCGACGCCTTCGGCGCATAGCTCCGCCCGCCGCTCTTGACGTGCGGCCCGCCGGCAGGCCGGCTTCCGGGCGAAGCGGCCGACGGGCCGAACGACAGGCTGGAGAGGTCGACCGCATCGTCGGGCCGATGCGGGGTGGGAACGACGGGCGCTCCGGTGGCCGGCCGCGGCGGCCCGCCCAACGCACCGCTGCCGCCGGATCGTACGGCGCGGCCCGCACTGCTGCTCGGGCCGCTGCGCATCACGGTGCCGGGCGGCAGAATGCGGGTGGCGTCGGACCCCGCCGCGGGGGTGCGGCGGAGCGGCCGCCGAGGTGGGTCCTGGCGGCCGGAAGGCTTTGCAACCGACGACGCCAACCAGGCTTCGAGCGCCTCGGCCACCTCGCGGGCTGTCTGCGGCCGCGCTTCAGGGTGCTTCTCCATCATCCGGAAGTAGAGTTCGGCCAGCGCCGGCGGCACGTCGGCCCGCTCGTCGAGCGGGTTCGGCGGCGGCTCTTTCATGTGGGCCCGGATGCGTTCGGCGAGCGAGCCCTTTGCGAAGGGCGCCCGGCCCACGAGCAGATAGTAGAGCGTGCAGCCGAGGGAGTAGATGTCGGAGCGACGATCGGCCTTGTGGCTGTCGCGGGCCTGCTCGGGGGCCAGATAGTCGGCAGTTCCCAGCACCTTTTCGTCGTGTTCCCGGGTCAGCGAAGCCTGCTCCTCGTCGTCGTCGAGTGCCAGGCCGAGATCGAGAATCTTGATCGTGCCGCGCTTGTCGAGCATCAGGTTGGCAGGCTTGATGTCGCGGTGCACGAGCCCTTCTTCGTGCGCGTAGTGCAGGCCCACCGCGGCTTGCCGCACGTAGTCGGCCGTGTCGCGCACGTCGAGCGGGCCCTCCGCCTTCACCTTCGCATGCAGGTCGGTGCCCTCGATGTATTCCATCACGATGAAGTGCACCGCGCCCGAGGCCTCGAGATCGAACGCCCGGGCGATGTTGTGATGGCTGAGCCGATAGGCCACCTGGGCTTCGCGTTCGAATCGCGCCAGATACGAACTCTGCTCGACCCGCTTGATGGGCAGCACCTTGATCGCCACACGCTGTCGAAGCGTCGGGTTCTCGGCGAGGTAGACGCTGCTCATGCCGCCCGCCCCGAGCAGGCGGAGCAGGCGGTATTTGCCGAGCGTGAATCCTTTGCTCTTGCCCTTGCGCAGCTGCTCGAGCTGCCATTCCGTGAGGAGCTGGCCTTCGACGAGGGCCGTCGTCAGCGACTCGGGCACGGGGCCCGATTCATCGCGCAGGGGATCGGCCAGGGGAGCGAGGCTGTCTTCGGGCACGAGCCCGCTGGCGCGCAGCACCCTGAGGAATTCGGGCAGGGTCTGGACGGGAGGTGGGGCGTCGCTCATGGTGGATCGGTCGGCTCCGACTCACTCAATCGTACCGTCCCGATGCACATCGTGCTGTATTCACGCCGCGGCTGCCACCTCTGCGAGCGGGTTGAGGACTGGCTCGCCTGCCATGCTCCAGACGGGGCCGTGATCGACGTCGATGCCGTTCCCGAGGCAGCGCGGGCCTTCGGGCTCCGTGTTCCGGTCGTGGAAATCGACGGAGTCGTCGTGCTGGAGGGGCTGTTTGACGAAGGGCAGTTCGTCGCCGCTATACGCCCAGGTTGAGGCCGCGCCGGTGCAAGGCGCCGATGAGGCCCGCCGCCGACTCGAACACTTCGGCATCCCAGCCGCAGGCCCGGGCGGCTTCCACGTGGGCCGGAATGTCGTCGCAAAAGAAGATCTGCTCCGGGGCCACGCCGACCTGCGCGGCTGCGGCTGCGTAGATGGCGGGCTCCGGTTTCACGGCGGACACCTCGTGGCTGAGCACCGTCACCGTGGCGGTGCCCGGCAGGATCGCATACCGCTTCGAAAGCAGGTGCTCCCAGTGAATGCCGCACGTGTTGGAGAGGATGCCGATCGGCACGCCGGCTCGTGTGAGGCCGGCGATCACCGGCAGCATCGCGACATTCAGCGTGAACATGTCGCTGGCAGCGGCGGCCAGGAGGATTGGGTCGGCCGCGGCGCCGACGTGCCGGGAAAACTCGGCGTGGAAGCCCGGCCAGTCGATCAGTCCCTTCTCCAGCCGTTGCTCGAGTTGCGTGGCCGCGAGCGTCGCCTGCACGGCCTCAACCGGCACGCCGGCCACTGCGGCCATCTGCCGATGGGCACGCTCTCGATCGAACATCACGATCACGTTGCCGAGATCGAGAAACACGAAGGCGGGGCGGCGGGGCATGAGTGGGCGGGGGGCGAGGGGCGGGAGGAAGGCGCTTTGAAAGCGGTGCCTCAGATACTATTCTGCCCCAAGCATCCCCGAAAAGGTCTCCGGCCGGCGCCTTGCCGCGATCGGAGCGAACCTCGCCCCCGAAGGAATCCCAGGCATGGCAGTCCTCAACCGCTACAGCTCCCGTATCACGCAGCCCCGGTCGCAGGGCGCCTCGCAGGCCATGCTCCTCGGCACCGGCCTCCAGCCCTCCGACCTCGACAAGCCGCAGGTAGGGATCGCGAGCATGTGGTACGAGGGGAACACCTGCAACATGCACTTGAACACACTGGCGGCAAAGGTTCGCGAAGGCGTGGTCGCGGCCGGCATGGTGGGGATGCGGTTCAACTCGATCGGTGTCAGCGACGGCATTTCGATGGGCACCGAGGGGATGAGCTACTCCCTTCCCTCCCGCGACATCATCGCCGACTCGCTCGAGACGGTGATGCATGCCCAGTGGTACGACGCCCTGGTGGCGATCCCCGGCTGCGACAAGAACATGCCCGGCTGCCTCATCGCCATGGGCCGGCTCAATCGTCCGGCACTGATGGTCTACGGCGGCACGATCAAGCCCGGGCACCTCGCCGATGGCACGGCGCTCGACATCGTGTCGGCCTTCCAGTGCTACGGCGAATACGTGGCCGGCCGAATCGACGACACGCGGCGCGGCGACATCGTCCGCCATGCATGCCCTGGAGCCGGAGCCTGCGGTGGCATGTACACGGCCAACACGATGGCCACGGCCATCGAGGCGATGGGCATGTCGCTGCCAGACAGCGCGTCGATCCCCGCCGAGCACCCCGACAAACTCGCCGAGTGCCTGCGGGCTGGGGCGGCGATCCGCCATCTTCTCGAAATCGACCTCAAGCCGCGCGACATCATGACCCGCCGCGCCTTCGAGAATGCGATGGTCACCATCATGGCGCTCGGTGGTTCGACGAACGCCGTGCTCCATCTGATCGCGATGGCCCGCACCGTGGGCATCGACCTCACGCCCGCCGACTTCCAGAAGACCGCTCGCCGGATCCCCTACCTCGCCGACCTCAAGCCGAGCGGCAAGTTCGTCCAGGAAGATCTGCACTCGGTCGGCGGCACGAGCGGCCTCATGAAATACCTGCTCGACAAGGGCCTCATGGACGGCGATTGCATGACCGTCACGGGCAAGACACTCGCCGAGAATCTCGCCACGAGCAAGGGGCTCGCTCCCGGGCAGAAGATCATCCAGCCGGTCGAAAGCCCGCTCAAGAAAACCGGCCACATCACGATCCTCCACGGCAACCTCGCGCCCGGCTCGGCCGTCGCGAAGATCACGGGTAAGGAAGGCTCGAAATTCAGCGGCCCAGCCCGCGTGTTCGACAGCGAGGAGGCGATGCTCGCCGCCCTCGAGCAGGGCGGCATCAAGCGGGGCGACGTCGTCATCATCCGCTACGAGGGGCCGAAGGGCGGCCCCGGCATGCCGGAGATGCTCACGCCCACCTCTGCGCTCATGGGCGCCGGCCTGGGCAACGACGTGGCGCTGATCACCGACGGCCGGTTTTCGGGCGGCTCGCATGGCTTCATCGTCGGCCACGTCGTGCCCGAGGCGCAAGACGGCGGGCCGCTCGCGCTCGTGCACGACGGCGACATGGTGGTGATCGATGCCGAGGCCGCCTCGATCGACGCCGAGGTCTCCGATGCCGAGTTCGCGAAGCGGCGGTCCGCCTGGCAGGCCCCGCCCCCCAAGGCCACGCGCGGCATGCTGGCGAAGTACATCCGCTGCGTGCAGCCGGCCTCGAAGGGCTGCGTGACTGACGAGTAACGCTTGTAGGACAGGCTTCAGCCTGTCGTGGCTTGCACTAGCCCAATCCGGCTTCGGGCTCCCCATATCCCGCTCGCCGGACGTTCGCCTCCGCCCTCCAGGCTTCGGCTCACTCGGATTTGCCTGCGCTGCCTGGAGCGCATTCGCTGCGCCATCCATGGCTCCGCTGGTCAAATACGCCGTCTCAATGGTAGGGGACAACCCCGATCCTCCCCAATGAAAGCCCGAGGCGTAAGCCGAGAGGATGCCCCGGTGGCGAAGCGCGACGCGTATTCCCTTCGGCTCACGCCTCGGGCTTCCAGACGGGGAGGCGAGGGGTTGCTCTCTCTGCCTCTCCCTCTGGGAGAGGCAAGATGGAGGGGCCCGCAGCGAACGTCCGGCGAGGGGATACGGGGAGCCCGAAGCCGGCGCGCATGAGTTGGCCAGGTCAAGACAAGCCGAAGTTCGGCCTCCGTCTACTTCGGCACCGGGAGCGATTCGATCGGCACCGGTGGCCCCGGGGCGATCGTGGCGCCCGGGGGGAGTTGCTCGGGGGCGATCGGGGCGCCGAAGATCGGGCCGCTCGGCTGGACGGGCGCGGCAGGCGTGCCCGCGGCGTCGGGCGGCTGGTAGTAGGGCTCGGCCTGCGGGAGCGGCGCCACGCCGAGCTTCGTCAGCATTTGAGCCAGCATCTTCTGTTCGAGCAGCGGGTCGCGGCCGAGCGGGATCCAGCCGAGGTTGGGCGTCGGGTTCGCGACCGGTCGGGGCTGGTCGCCCACCTGCTGGCCGAGCGTCGGCAGCGGCGTGCCGTAGCGGTAGAGCGAGTCGTCGTTGCGAAACGAGGCGCCGCCTGCCGTGGCCCGCATCGGCCGCGGCATGTTCTCGAGTTCCTTCATCACCACCGTCTCGATCCGCCAGCCCGCGGGATCGGGGATCAGCCGCAGTGTGGCGCGGCGGCGGATCGATTGCAGCGTGCTCTCGAGCCGCTCGCGGAAGCCGACCGAATCGCCCCGCCACGGCTCGAGCAGTGTGGCCCCGGTCTGCGGGTAGGTGTCGATGCGGCCCTCGGCGGGCACACCGTTGGCAAACACGACCCGCTGTTCCCCCTGCACCTTGAAATAATCGTCGGCCACATCGACCATCTGCTGCCAGACGACCTCCGCATCGAGCGGCGGAATCACGGCGGCGTTTTTCGTACCCGGGCCGGCGACGAGGCCGGGCCCGGTCACCTGCCCCTGCGGGCCGATCACGGTGCCCGCAGGCAATGGCGCGAAGGGGTCGGGCTGGGCGGGCACGGGCGGCTGCGCGAGGCCGCCCTCGGCCACGAAGGCAGCCAGGAGCACGGCCAGAAACGTCGCGGAATTGCGGCGAACCATGCGGGGGATCGTCGTGAATCCCCCGCCCCGGCTCAAGGCCAGTGTCGGGCCGGGAAACGCTGCTATTCCGCGTTCAACTGGCCTGCCATCTCGTCGAACAGCCGGGCGAACCGGGTGTGGGAGGTGTGCAGGTGCTCGCCCTGCGAGATGAACCGCATCCGGTCGTTGCGGTCGATCCCCTGCTCCGCCAGGATGTGCTCGAACGGCGTGCGATTCGTGGCGTAGATCACGAGCAGCTTGTGTTCGTCGAGCTGCACCTCGAGCGGCAGTTCCGGGTGCATGATCGCGATGCCGGTGCAGCCGTCGTTGAGCAGCAGGTCTTCGAAGTCCCAGAGCACGCTTTCGAGCACGAGCCGCTCGATTCCCATACGGTTCACTTCGCTGCGGGAAGCGTCGGCGGACGACGCCTTGGAGTCGTGCGACGTCTCCAGCACCACGTCGCACACGTCGCCGAGCGGCTCCAGCACCGCCAGGAACGTTTCGAACAACTGCTCGCTCGACACCGAGGCGATGAGCGCCGGGAGCCGCATGCCCGTGCGGGCGTCGGAATAGGTGTCGAACCGGTAGCCGGCCTGCGGCACCACCTCGAGCTGCCAGCTCGGCCGCACCGCCTCGGTGAGCGTGAAGCGGCCGTAACGCCGGCGGGCGAGATGGGCTTCGAGCGAGCGGCGGTCGGGGCGGGCGATCGCGCCTTCGGGGGCTGCCGCGCGGCGATGGCTCTGGGTCGCGTCGAGATAGTCGTCGAGGAAACGCATGATGGCGAATGGACCGGAGGAGGTGACTGACGAGCTGGCGAAAGCCGTTGCCGGCCCGCCAGACCCACAAACCTAGGACACGGTTGCCGGCCGTGCGGCCGCGGCCCGCCGAATCTGCGAAAGACACCCGGGCTCGTTGCCCTTTTCGGGCTCGAAACGCCATACTGCCAGGCTTTCCGCACCCCGAGGAAGGCCGCATGGACGGGAAAATCGTCGCAACCGGGATCACCTTCGATGACGTCTTGCTCGTGCCCCGGTATTCGGCGGTCGTGCCGGCCGAGGTGGACGTCAGCACGCACCTGACCCGGGGCATCCGGCTCACGATTCCACTCGTCAGCTCACCCATGGACACGGTGACCGAGAGCGAGATGGCGATCGCCCTCGCCCAGGAGGGCGGCCTCGGCGTGATCCATAAAAACCTGTCGATCGAACGGCAGAGCGAGGAGGTCGACAAGGTCAAGCGGAGCGCGAACGGCATCATCATGGACCCCGTCACCCTGCCCCCTACGGCCACGGTGGCCCGGGCCCGCGACGTGATGGATCAATACAACATCTCGGGCGTGCCGATCACGGCCGACGATCGGCGGCTCGTCGGCATCATCACCCGGCGCGACCTGCGGTTTCTCGAGAGTGGCGAGACGCCCGTGGCCGAGATCATGACGAAGGCCGGCCTCGTGACGGCCACCGGCACCGTGTCGCTCGACGAGGCCGAGAAGATTCTGATGGCCAACAAGGTCGAGAAGCTGCTGCTCGTCGACGCCGCCGGCCTGCTCACGGGGCTGATCACGATCAAGGACATCGACATGATGAAGCGGTTTCCCAGTGCCTGCAAGGATCGCCAGGGGCGGCTGCGGGTGGGGGCTGCCGTGGGCGTGTTCGACTTCGACCGTGCCGAGAACCTGATCGCCAAGGGAGTCGACGTGCTCGTCGTCGATTCTGCCCACGGACATTCCTCGAACGTGATCGAGACGGTGTCGACGATCAAGAAGCGGTGGGGCATCGAGGTGATCGCCGGCAACGTCGCCACCCGCGAGGGCTGCCGCGACCTGATCAAGGCCGGTGCCGACGGCGTGAAGGTGGGCATCGGCCCCGGTTCGATTTGCACGACACGCGTGATCTCGGGCGTCGGCGTGCCGCAGATCTCGGCGGTGTGGGAGGCCTCCCAGGAGGCGGCCGCTGCCGGCGTGCCGGTGATCGCCGACGGCGGCATCCGCTACTCCGGCGACATCACCAAGGCGATCGCCGCCGGGGCACACTGCTGCATGGTGGGCGGCCTGCTCGCCGGTGTGGCTGAGAGCCCCGGGCAGACCGTGCTCTACCAGGGCCGCACCTTCAAGGCCTATCGCGGCATGGGGTCGCTCGGGGCGATGGTGCAAGGATCGAGCGAACGGTATCGGCAGAAGGCGACTGGCCGCGGCGGCGACAAGCTCGTGCCCGAGGGGGTCGAGGGCCGGGTGCCCTTCAAGGGCCCCTTGAGCGTGTTCGTCTATCAGCTCGTGGGTGGCCTGCGGGCCGGCATGGGCTACTGCGGCACGCGAACGATCGACGAACTGCGGCGTGATGCCCGGTTCATCCAGGTGTCGGCGGCGTCGGTGCGCGAGAGCCATCCCCACGACATCGTGATCACCCAGGAAGCCCCGAACTACTCCGGGGAGCACAAGCAGGGGGAGTGAGGCGGCGGCGCGGGGGCGGAGATTCGGGCGAGACAGGCAGGCTCGGGGCGACCGTGCGGCTTGGTGCAGGGAACGAAAGCCGAGGCCCGTCGCCGGTCGATCTTCCCTCCATGGAAAGTTCCGCCCAAGCCCGGCTTCTCGTGTACGGCAGTCGGCTCCGGCCGGTGGTGCTCGCCGTCTGCCTGGTTGCCGGGGCTCTCGCGATGCCGGCCCGTGCGGCCGACTGGCGTTCGTTCGAGAGCGGAATGCCGGCCCACCGACCTGCCCATTTCGAAAGCGGGCCGGCCACGGCGGAGGACGGTGCCAGCGTGATCATGCGGGTATCGGCCAAGGCCGATGCCTGCGCCGACGCGACGGCCGACTGTCGCGACGCGCTCAAATCCCTCCGCGACGACGACATCGCCGGCATCAGCCTGGATATCCGCGTGGGTGGCAAGCCCGGCAACGATTACCCGTGTGAGTGTCGGCTCGAAGGCGAAACCTACGAGCCCAGGCGTTTCGCCACCACGATGTTCACCTGGAAGGCGGCGGGGTATTGCCACAAGCCGCTGTACTTCGAAGACTGGAACCTCGAACGCTACGGCCACTCGCACGGCTGGGCCGACCCGATCATCTCCGGTGCTCATTTCTTCGCCACGCTGCCCGTGCTGCCCTACAAGATGGGCGTCGAACTGCCGTGGGAGTGCGTCTATCCGCTGGGCTACTACCGCCCTGGCAACTGTGCGCCCTGGACCTGCCCTGCCGTGCCGATCAGCGGCCGCGGGCTGGCCCTCGAGGCCGCCACCGTCACCGGCCTCGTCTTCCTGCTGCCGTAGCGGCCGGCCTCGGCCGATCAGTTTTTGCGGACCGTGGCGATGTAGGCATACCGCCGCGCGACCGACTCGAACGTCACATCCGCGCGGCCCGAGCGCCCGAGCGCCACGAGGGCCTCGTGCACTTCGGGCCGGTAGTGGACATGGAATATGGCGAGCCACTTTTTCAGGCCCGCCGCAAACCAGCGGGGCAGATCCTGCTGATCCCAGAAGTCCACGATCAGCATTTCCCCGCCTGGCTTGAGATTGTCGAGAGCCGCCTCGATCGCCCCGGGCCAGGTCGGCACCATCGACAGGCAGTAGGAAAAGTAGATCGTGTCGAACGGCTCTTCGCGGCCGAACATCCGCCGGGCATCGAGCTGCTCAGCGAGCCCCTGCCGAAGCACGATCGGGCTGTGCCCGGCCCCGTCGGCCCCCGACCGGGCGATGCTCCCCGCAGCCGTCTCGAGCATTTCGTGGGAGGCATCGAGCCCGAACAGCGCGCCCGGCTCCCGGCGCCGTGCCAGGCGAATCAGATTGCGTGCGGTGCCGCAGCCCACCTCGAGCGTCGCCGTCGCGGGCGACGTCGTCACCTTGTCGAGCAGCCGGTCGCGGCCGAGCAGGTAGTAGGCCCGCGTCAGGTCGTAGACATGCCGCGTGAAGCGATACATCCGGTCCATCGCCACGGCATGGTCCGCCGGACCACCGCCGCGGTTGTTCGACGACGATACGGGGGGCCTTCCCGGGCTGACTGTCATGCGGTCGGCAGCATCTCGTAGAGATGGAACATTCCGTAGATCGCCGACCGATCCTGGGCGTGCAGGCTTCGTGACCGCTCGGCGTCGTAGTGAAACCGACCGCGGGTCTCAGGCGACAGGGCCGACTCGACGGGCGACTTCTCGCCCGCCGTGCGGAAGATCACCCGCGTGTCCGGGCCGCCCACCCGCACCACCTGCCGCCACAAGTCTTCGATCACGTGGGGCGGCATCCAGTCCTGGCTGTCGAGAAAGATGAAGCTGTTGAGCCCGCCGGGTTTCTCCGTCTGGAGGTAGTCGCCGAGCGACGCGATGTGGGTTTCGACACGGCCGACCATCGACTTGATGAGGTCGTAGTTTTCACGCTTGAGATAGTCGGGCAGGCCGCGGCGGCCGTCGTGGTCGTAGCGACGGCCAAAGGCCTGCCAGGCGAAGTAGTTGTCGTCGAGCGGGAATCCGCAGGCGAGCCGACGAACACGTTGCTTGTACATGTCGAACAGTTTGCTGCCGTCGTTCTCGTGCTCGTCGAGCATGGCCTGGTGCTGGCTCGGCGGGATGCCGAGGCTGTAGACCGCCACGGGCTGGCGGCCGAGCCACCGGACCAGCCGGTTGTCGAAGAGCGGCCCGAACGTCTCGTCAAAAATTCGTTCCTGCTCGGCGAGCGTCTTGGCGGTCACGAGCCGGGCAGGATCGCGGCCGGTGCTTTTCGCGATCCCATGGACCATGCGAAAAAACTGGCCGAGCTTGGCTTTTTCATAGAGCCCGCGCTTGAAATACCCGATCCGCTTGGGGCCGACCGCCCGTCCGGGCCAGTCGGTCGTCTCCCAGAACGCACGGGTCTGGGGGTCGAGATGGTCGCGGAGATACCGGTGATAGTTGGGAATGTTGTCGTCGTGCCGACCGTACCCAAAAAATTTGTAGAAGGCGTCGTAGTCGGGGAGATGTGCGAGCGCCGCCAGTTTCAGCCGCGTGAGCGCCATGTGATTGGCATTGAGATCCACCGCCACGATCCGCTTCGGGGCGTGAACGAGATAATTGAGCACGTTGCAGCCGCCGCTCGAGATCGTCAGCAGGCTCGAATCGGGGCCCAGCCGCAGGGCTTCGGCGTCGACCCGCGGATCTTCCCAGATCTGGTTGTAGACAAAGCCCCGAAACCAGAGCGTGAACATCCGCTCCAGCATGCCGCGTTTACTGGCGAGTTTGTGGTGGTGAACCGCCTTTCGCAGGCGGGCCGTGTTGTCGCCAGTGGCGGCGAGGCTGGACATGGGGTTCGAAGCACCTGGGGTGAGCGAGGGACAACCGCGAGTGTAGCCGGTCAGCCCCTCGCCTGTTGAGGGCGGGCTGCAAAACGCTGATCAGGGCCGCGCCCGGGGTGGCTGTGCCGGGGGCGGGGCCTGGGCATCGATCGTGCCGACCAACAGGGCCGAGGCTCCGGCGAGCTCGCGGCCCAGTTCCACGATCGCCGTTTCCACCGCCGTCAATTCTTCGGCCGCCTCCGTCACCCGCGCTTCGAAACGCTGGGCCACGCCTGCGGCAGCCTCGGCATCAGACTGCCACTTCGTGCGGTCGGTCGCCAGGTCCTCCGCCTCCCTCGTCTGGAGCTGCAATTGAGCGTCGGCACTCGTCTTGGCCGCTGCGAGGCGGGCGGTCGTCGCGACGACCGCGGCGATGTCGGTCTCGAGCATCCGGCGAATGAAGGCCACGCCCTCGATCCGGATCGTCGGCTCGTCGGCCGCACCGGCAGGTCGATACTCCGTGCCTTGGATCGCCGTCTGGGCATCCGCCAGCGGCCGGCGTCGCTCCACCGTCACCAGTGTCACCGTGCCGTCTGTCTGGAGTGCGCGGGCCGTGGCGAGATCGAAGGTGGCCGTTTGTCCGGCCTCGAACTCGACCGGCTCTCCCGTGGCCCGCGGCACCGAGTGGGCTTCCTTGAATTCCACCGTCGCCCAGTAGGTTCCCGGAAGGATCGTGCCGTTCTCGAGCCCCTCCCCGATCGTGGCCCACTGATCCTCCGGCACCGTTTCAGCGTGCTGGCGGACTTCCGCGAGCTGTTCTTCGATGTGCTTGAGCATCTCCTCGGGGTCGCTCTTGCGTTGCTCCGGCAGGGTCGCGGGCCCCCCTTCACCGGCGTCGGCGGCGATCGTGCGATGGAAGGCCATCCAACGATCGACGGGGAGATCTTCATACACGGTCACTTCTTCGCGGGCGGCCGCCCAAAGCGCCGTGTCGGCCTCGCTCGGCGGCAGGGACGGCACCACGGTGAGCGAGTTGCCGTCGACCGCCTCGACACTGAAGGCCCCGAGGAACCGGCCGTTTTCTTCGACTGGCGCGGCGTCGAACAGATACACCTCCGCGCCAGGATTGAGCGTGATCTTTTCGACGTCTTCGAGCGTGATCCGGCCGGCCTTGATCGCACCATTCGGGCCGACGGCCGGAGGCTGAAACGTCGCTTTTTCCCAATGCCGTCCGCGCCACGTGTCGATGCGGTCAGCCACGCGCTTCCACCGGGCTTTGTCGTCGGCAAGCGCCGTGAGCGACTTGCGGTCGGGGGTGGCCACGAGCCGCCCACCGGCAGCGGGCGCGAGGCCGTCGCGCTCCGCAGCGAGCCTGGCCTGATAGTCGGCCACGTAGGTGCGCCAGCCGCGTTCCCGTTGCGCGAGCATGCCGGCGAGGAACGTGTAGCCGGTCGCCGCGAGCAACACCAGGATGGCCGCCGTGATCGTGCCCCAGTTCCAGCCGCGATGGCCGACGGCAAACAGCACGATGCCCGCGAGCAGCACGAGCGGAATCAGGGCGAGCAGCACGATCTCCATGCACCACCGAATGCAAACGAACGGGACCAGCGACCGCGGCCCGTCGCCGCTGCATGTCGCTCCTCGTGATTATGAACTCGATGCCGCATGGCTGACGAGGTCGGTTTCGCGAGGGGTTGGCGGGGCGTGAACGGCAGCCCGTCGCCCCGCGGCGACCAGGGGGGCCCGCGGCGCGTCGCCCGCCGGCGACAAGCCAGTCCGCTCACCCCGCCGAGCCGGGGCGAGCCGGCGGTGTTTTTTCCGGGAAACAGGCTGGTTTTGCACCTCCCGCGGCGGAGCCCGGCCGTTTGGCATCCCGAATGCACTGTCGCTCACCATCGGCCGCCTGCATCCGAGGCCGGACCGCTTCACCCCCGAGGATTCCCATGCCCCGTTCCGCCGCCAAGCCCGTGGTCCCCCGCACGATCGGCCACATCGACGATCCGGTGCGTCTGTATCTCCTGCAGATGGGCGGAATTCCCCTGCTCACCCGCGAGACGGAAGTGTCGAGCGCGCGGCAGATCGAGCAGTGGCGGCGGAAGTTTCGCGACACGATGCTCGGCAACGACCTCATTCTCGCCGGCGCGATCAGCCTCCTGGAGCAGGTTCAGGCGGGCCGGCTGCGGCTCGACCGCACGATCGAGGTGTCGGTGACCAATACGGCCGAGAAGAAGCGAACCCTCCGTCGGCTGGGTCCGAATCTGGAGACGCTGCGGCGGCTCGAACAGGAAAAAAAGGCGCTCTTCAAGATTGCGATGTCACGCCGGATGCCGCTGGCCCAACGGCGGACCGCCTGGCGGCAGCTCGTGCGCAAGCGGAGCAAGGCCGTGCGGCTGGTCGAGGAGATGAATCTTCGCATCCAGCGGCTCTACCCCCTGCTCAAGAAGCTGCGCGATGTCGCCCGGCGCGTCGAAGCCACGCCCTCCCCAGCCGAGCGGTCGGTCGCGGCGGCTGCCACCTGGCGCCGCGATCAGCGCCGGCTGCTGCTCGCCGTGCGCGAGAGCCGCTGCACGCTGGCCCGCCGGCTGGCCAGGCTCGACGACCTGCAGACGCGGTATGACGCCGCCAAGCGCGTGCTCGCCGCCGGCAATCTGCGGCTGGTGGTGTCGATCGCCAAGCGCTATCGCAACCGCGGGCTCACCTTCCTCGACCTCATCCAAGAGGGCAATTCGGGCCTCATGCGGGCCGTCGACAAGTTCGAACACGCCCGGGGCTTCAAGTTTTCGACCTACGCCACGTGGTGGATCCGGCAGGCGATCACCCGCGCGATCGCCGACCAGAGCCGCACGATCCGCGTGCCCGTGCACATGGTCGACACGATGACGAAGCTGCGAAACCTGACCCGCGACTTCCGCCAGCAGCACGGCCGCGATCCGAGCGTCGAGGAGCTTGCCACGCTCGGCGGGCTGTCCATCGACGAGGCCACCTGCGTGTGGCGCATGTCGCGGCAGCCGGTATCGCTCGACCAGCCCGTGGGCGACAGCGACGACACGGGCTACGGCGACATCATCAAGGACCACCGCGAAGAGGATCCGCTCCGCGGCATCAACGACCAGTCGCTCCGTGACTCGATCGGCAAGGCCCTCGACGGCCTCTCCTATCGGGAACGCGAGATCATCCGGATGCGGTTCGGCCTCGCCGACGGCTACGCCTACACGCTCGAGGAAGTCGGCTCGATCTTCAGTGTGACCCGCGAGCGGGTGCGGCAGATCGAGGCCAAGGCCGTGGAAAAACTCCGTCAGCCCGGCACGCAGAACAACCTCGTGAACTTCGTCGACGGCGCCCTCGCCGACCAATTCGCCCCGCACTCCCACCGCGCCCTCGTCGGCCAGGCGTGAGCGGGATGTGCCCAGCCGTTCAGTATGGCATGTGATATCGACCCGCATTCGGAGCCGGCGGTAGGCATGCTCGACTCCGGTCGTGTTGAGAGTACAGGACTCGTGGGTTTTGATCAGGCGCCGATAGTCCTCAACGACTCCCTGCGTCTGCGCGTGCCCACCGACCGACTCCGCCGAAAGTTCTTGGCGCCTACGAGTTGAGGAGGCTCGGGGTTACCCCTGCCGTTGAGCCGGCGTATTTGACCAGCGCAGCCATGGATGGCGCAGCGCAGGCAAATCCGAGTGAGTGGAGGCCTGGAGGGCCGCAGCGAACGTCCGGCGAGACGGTACGGGGTAACCCCGAGCCGGCGCGCCCAACGCCGGGCTCGCTCAAGCCTTCGCTTCGTCGAGGGCCTGCTGGAGGCGGGCCTTGGGCTGCACGCCCATGAACTGCTGCACGAGTTGGCCACCCTTGAAGATCATGATCGTGGGGATGCTCGCCACGTTGTAGGTCATCGCCACGCGGTTGTTGTCGTCGACGTTGACCTTGCCGACGCGAAACGTGCCGGTGTTTTCCGCGGCGAGTTCTTCGATCGTCGGGCCGATCATCCGGCACGGTCCGCACCAGGGGGCCCAGAAGTCGACGAGCACCGGCACCGGCGAGTCGAGGACCTCGCTCTGGAAGTTGGCGTCGGTGAATTCGAGGGCGTGCTGTCCCATGGCGAAGGCTCCTGCTGGCTGCGAGAGGTGTGTATCTTGGCCCCGGGCGTCCCGGGTCGCTCTCCGACGTGCGGAGTGCCGGAAGTATATCGCCTCCCTCCGTTCGCAACAGCAGATCGTTCATGAGCAAGCGTGTTGACGGTGGGGCGGGCATGCGTTGCTGGCTCGTGGAGCGACGGCCGGACGGGACCGTGGCCGGCGGAGTCGCTGAGGGGGCCGCTGCAGCGGTGGCCGGCTGCGACGGACCGCTCGTGCGGGTCGAGGCGGCAGGCTTCAACTACAAAGATGCGCTCGCCTGCAGCGGACATCCGGGAGTCGCAAGGACGCTGCCGCTCATTCCGGGCATCGACGCCGCCGGCACGCTGCTCGAGGCCGCTGCGGGCCTGCCTGCCGGGGCTGCGGTGGTGGTGACGGGCAATGGCCTGGGAGAGACAAGGCCCGGCGGGTTTGCCACGCATCTGCGGCCACCGGTGGAGGCGATCGTGCCCCGGCCGCCCATGCTCTCGGCCCGCGAGGCCATGGCGCTCGGCACCGCGGGCCTCACAGTGCTGCTCGCGCTCGATCGCCTGGCGCAGGCCACGCCACCAGGTCACTGTGGGCACACCGCCGGCGAGTGGCTGGTGACGGGCGCGAGTGGCGGCGTGGGCATGCTCGCGGTCGCGGCGCTCGCGGGGGCTGGCCGGACGGTCGTGGCGTGCAGTCGGAAGCCGACGGCCGAGCCTGTCCTGCGGGCGCTGGGGGCCGCGTCGGTCGTGCATCCCGATGCCCTGCGCGGCGATCCCGGCAAGCCGCTCGTGCGCGGCCGGTGGGTGGGCGTGATCGACACTGTTGGAGGCACGCTCTTGGCGGATGTTCTGCGGGCCGTGCAGCCTGGGGGCGTCGTCGCCGCCATCGGCATGGCGGGCGGCGTGGAGCTGCCGACGACGGTCTACCCGTTCATTCTCCGCGGCGTCACGCTCTGCGGCATCGACGCCGCCACGCTGCCGACACAGGCCGAACGGGCGGCGCTCTGGCCGCGGCTGGCCGCACTGTGGCCGCGGCTTTGCGACACGCTGCCGGTGGCCACGCTCGCGCTCGAGGAGGTCGGTGAGTGGGCGGCGGCGCTGCTCCGGGGTGATGCCCTCGGCCGCGCCGTCGTGGTGCCTTCCGCCCGCGTGCACCGGCACACGATCAATCTGGCGGGGGCGTGGGAGCGGTCCGAGCGTGTGTGGTGCCGGCAGTTTGGCCGGCCGAGCGGCCTCGAGCCGGGCGATTCGATCCGGCTCGTCTTCGCCATGCCGGGGAACGCGACGGTGATGCTCAACGGCGCGTCGCTGCCCGCTCTAGGCGGCGATGCGCCACGCTGGAGCCACGACGTGACGGCCCTGCTTCGTGACCGCAACGAACTCACATTGGCGGCTGATGTCCCGCCCGGGGCCGACAGCGGCGCTTTTGGGCGCGTTGCACTTCCGGAGCAGTTCGGCCACCCCGCCCTCGAGATCGTCTCGCGAGTCGTCGATCCGTGACACCGGCCATTCTTGACACCAGCGCTTGAAAATCGCTACGAACCACGTGAGAGATTTCACAGTCCCTGTTTCAACGCGCCACCGAACCATCCACCCCGCAGGAGCACGAACATGTCGGTCATTCGAGTCGGAAGCACGAGCACGTATGCCGATGGCTGGGCAGCCATCTTCGAAGGGAAGCCGGCGAAGAAAACCGCGAAGAAGCCGGCGGCAAAGAAAACGAAGGCCGTCAAGAAGTCCGTCGTGAAGAAGACGAAGAAGAAGCGAAAGTAGGACAGCTTCAGCCTGTCGAAGTGCCGGCAAGCGTCTCGTCCGTCGGTGTGGCTCGGCACGATTGGCAACCGGGACGGTTGCCCCACACTCCTACGACTTCCCGAGTTCCTTGGCGCGGGCGGCCGCGGCGACGACAGCGTCGATGAGGGCGCTCCGCACCCCACGCTGCTCGAGCACGGCGAGGCCGGCGATCGTCGTGCCGCCCGGGCTCGAGACGCGGTCTTTGATCTGGGCCGGATGCTCGCCCGTCTGTTCAAGCAACGCCGCCGTGCCGGCGAGCGTTTCGACGGCGAGCGCGAGCGCGAGCGGTCGAGGCAGGCCGGCCCTCACACCGCCGTCGGAAAGCGCCTCGACCAGGAGTGCCACGAATCCCGGGCCGGAGCCCGAGAGGCCCGTCACGGCGTCGAGGAGCGATTCGTCGACCTCGTGGACGGTGCCGACGGCCGCGAGGAGCGCGTGCACCCGTTGTGCCGTGGCCGCAGGCACGTCGGGCGTGCGGCACACGACCGACACGCCTCGGCCCACGAGACAGGGCGTGTTCGGCATCACGCGGATGATTCGCTTCGTGCCTGAGAGGTCGGCGAGGGTCGCGAGCGGCAGGCCGGCCACGATCGATACGAGCACGGCGTCGTGTGGGATCGACGGCGCAAGCTCCTGGCAGGCCACGGCCGCCTGCTGCGGCTTGACGGCCAGGAACACGAGCCCCGCGTTGCGAACGGCCTCGGCGGATGAGGGTGCGAAGTGTACCCCCGGCACGCGTGCGGTGAGGCGAGCGCGGGCCGCCTCGCTCGGGTCGAAGACCGTGATCCGATCGGCGGCCACCAGGTTCGCCCGGCAGAAGCCCTCGGCGAGGGCGAGCGCCATCTGGCCGCCACCGATCATCGCGAGCGATTCGATGCCCGCTGGTGATGTCATCGCAGTTCCTTCGCAGCCGGACGATTCGTGACCGGGGGCAGGTCGCGCTCGAGCGCATCGAGATCGAGCGGCGACACCCACAGTTGGCTTGCCGGCATGCGGCCGCCACCATCTCGGCTGGCCGTCCACATGAGGAGCCTCCCATCGGGGGAAAAACTCGGCAGCACGTCGGCCCCGGGGTGGTCGGTGAGCCGGAGCGGAGCGCCTGCGGTGAACGAACCGCTCGACGCGTCGTGGCGGGCCATCCAGAGGTCGTAGTTTGGCCGCTGCGTCGGATCGGAATGGTCGGCCCCCGTCCAGATCAGCCACGGCTTCGTGGGGTGCCAATAGGGGGCCCAGTGCACCGCCTGGCCGCTCGTGATCGCGGTGTCACCCGAGCCGTCGGCCCGCATGACGTGGATCTGAAGCATGTCTTTTTCGAGCCGGTCGGTGCGGTAGGCGATCCACGCGCCGTCGGGCGAGAAGAATGGGCCGCCGTCGTAGCCGGGGGTATTCGTGAGCTGCCGGACGTCGCTGCCGTCGGCGTTCATCACGTAGATGTCCGGATCGCCGTCGCGATCGCTCACGAACAAAATCCGCGAGCCGTCGGGCGAATACGAGCACTCCGCGTCGTAGCCCGGCGAGTGCGTGAGCCGTATGAGTTCACCGCTCGAGAGAGACGCCGAAAAAATCTCCATCTCCGGGTCGAAGTCCCACTGGTAGCGGCGCCGGCGGCCGGTGCGGGCGTCTTCTTCAGCCTGGGCGCGGGCGGCGGCCTCCGTCTGCTCGAGCGCGGGATCGAGGTGGCTCGATGCGAACAAGAGCCGGGCGCCGTCGGGAGAAAACCAGCAGCACGTGGTGCGACCGCGGCCCGTGCTGATGCGGCGCGGGGCGGCGACGGCCGGTGCCGCCGCGTCGAACGGCTGCACGTAGATTTGATAGAAGGGGTAGCCCTGCGGCACGCCCTGGTAGCAGATGCTGCGGGCGTCGGGGGAGAAGTAGCCCTCGCCCGCCTTCGCGAGGCCGTCGGTCACCCGCTGTGCCGCGCCGAGCCAAGCCGCCTCCAGCGGCGACTCCGGCTCAGCGAGAGCCTGCCCTGCACCGCACGCGGCGAGCAAAATGGCGAGCACGGAAAAAAATGAGTTGTCGATTTTTCGCATGCCGCCCAGTATAGGGCCGACGACGCACCACGCAGGAGGCCGCGCGATGAAGATCTACACGAAAACCGGCGACGCCGGAGAGACGGGGCTGTTCGGCGGCCCGCGGGTTCGCAAGGATCACGCCCGGATCGAAGCCTTTGGCACGGTCGACGAGCTCAACAGCCATCTCGGCTTGGTGCGCACGCTCCCGAGCGCCGCCGCCTTCGACCCGCTGCTGCGGCGGATCCAGAGCGAGCTCTTCGACCTGGGTGCGGAGCTGGCCACGCCGGGCGACGCCGCGGAGCGGATCGGCATCGAGCACGTCGACGCCATCGAGGCGGCGATCGACGACCACGAAGGCCGTCTCGAGCCGCTCAAATGCTTCGTACTGCCCACCGGAACCCCGCTCGCCGCCGCCCTGCACGTGGCCCGCACCGTCTGCCGCCGCGCCGAGCGGCGTGTCGTCGCCCTCGCCGCCCAGCTCGACATGATGACCCCTGCGAACGCGATCGAATATCTGAATCGACTCGGTGACCTCCTGTTCGTGTTGGCACGCGCCGCCAACAAACAGGAGAATGTGGCCGATGACCCTTGGCACCCCGCCTGACGTCGCCCCGCCCGCCGCCGTGGCCGATCTGCGTCGCCGCGTGGCGGCGCAGCACGCCGCCGGCGGCCCCGGCATCCAGACGAGCGCCCTGGCCTCCGATCTCACCGACGCCGTGGTCGTCGCCGTGTGGAGTGGCATCGCCGCCGAGGTGCCCGCGCCCGTCGGCTTCTTCGGCCGCGAGGTGGCGCTCGTCGCGCACGGCGGCTACGGACGGCGGGAGATGGCCCCGTTTTCCGACGTCGATATGATGATCCTGCATGCCGCCGATCCGCAGGGGCCCGTCGCGGAGGCGGCCCGCCGTCTGTTGCAGACGCTGTTCGACGCCGGGCTGCAGGTGGGGCAGAGCGTGCGGACCGTCGGCGAGGCGGTGCGGCTCGCGGCGGGCGACGCCACGATCTACAGCTCGCTCTCCGAGTGCCGGCTGCTGGCGGGCAACGGCGACCTGCTCGCGCGGCTCGAAAGCCGGCTGCGTGGTCTGGCGCGGCGGTCGACGAAGCGGCTCGCCGAGCGGCTGATCGCCGCCCGCCGTGAGGAGGCGGAGAAGTTCGGCGAGACGACCGCCCTGCTCCAGCCGAACGTGAAGCGCTCGCCGGGCGGGCTGCGCGATATCCAGCTCGTGCGCTGGCTCGGTCACGTGGGCTGGGGCACGACTTCCTTCGACGATCTCGTGCACGTGGGCGCGCTCTCCAAGCGGGATGCCCAGGGCCTGCGGGATGCCGGCGAGTTTCTCACGCGCATTCGCACCGACCTCCATCTGGCCGCCGGTCGGGCCACCGACGACCTCACCCGTGAGGAGCAGGTGCGGCTCGCGGCCGCGCGGGGGGTCGGCGAACAGGCTGGCCTGCTCGGCGTCGAGCGATTTATGCGGGGCTATTTCGGTCACACGAGCAGGGTGGCCGAGGTGGCCGACACGCTCGTGCGGCGGCTGCGGCAGCCGCCGGCCATCAGCCGTTGGATCGCCGGGCTGGCGGGGCATCGCGTGGCCGGGCTGTTTCGCGTCGGCCCCGCCGACGTCGCCGCCCTGCCCGACACGACGGCGACGGTGGCCGCGCGGCCCGCGTGCGTGGTGCAGCTCGTCGAGCTGGCGATGCTCTACGATCTGCCGATCGCCGCCGACACTTGGGAAGCGGTGCGGGTCGCATGGGGCGACACCGCGACCGCCGCGCCGCCGATCGATGCCGAAACGCTGGCCCGGTTTCTTGGGCTCTTCGGCCATCCGGGCCGCCTCGGCGAAGCGCTGCGACGGCTCCACGAGGTGGGCCTGCTGGAACGGCTCGTGCCGCAGTTCGCCCACGCGCGTCACCTGCTGCAATTCAACAATTATCACAAGTACACGGTCGATGAGCACTGCATCGTGGCCGTGGAGCAGGCCCTGGAATTGACGGCGGCCGAGAACTGGCTCGGGGCGGTCTGGCGGCAGATCACCGGCAAGCGCACGCTCCTGCTCGCGCTCTTGATCCATGACCTCGGCAAGGGATTCGTCGAGGATCACAGCCAGGTGGGGGCGGGGATCGCCCGCGACGTCGCGGCCAGGTTCGGCCTGCCGGACGACGAAGCGCAGATCCTCGAATTTCTCGTGCTCAAGCATCTTGCGATGGCTCACGTGGCCTTTCGGCGCGATGTCTCAGACCCGAGTATCGTCGTGGGGTTTGCCCGCGACGTGGGCTCGCCGGAGGTGTTGCGAATGCTGACGGTGCTTACCGCGGCCGACGTGGCTGCCGTCGGGCCTGGCACGTGGAACCGCTGGAAGTCTGAGGTGCTCGGTGATCTCTATTTCCGCACGCTCGGCGTGCTCGACGGCGAGAGCCCGTCGGTGGCGGCCGAGCGGCACGGCGCGGGGCTCGCGCGGCTGACCGCCGGGCTCGACCCCGACGACCCTGTCGTGACGCTCGCCCGCGAACTGCCCCGCGCCTGCCTGCGCGACACCGAGCCGCAACGGATTCTCGAAGAACTGCGTCAGCTCGCCCGGCTGCCCGAGCACGGCATCGTGGTCTCGACCCGCTGGCAGCCCGAGACGTCGACCGTGGCGATCATGGTCGGCACCAGGGAGACGATCGCGCCGGGGATCTTTCACCGTGTCACCGGGGCGATCACGAGCCAGCGGCTGGAGATTCTGGCCGCCGACATCAACACCCTCCCCGGCGGCCTCGTGCTCGACCACTTCGCCGTGCACGATCCCGACTATGCCGCGGAGCCACCGCCCGATCGGCTTGCCGACATCGCGACCGCCATTCGCACCGCCGTGAAGGCCGACGAGCCGCCGTCGTTCACACGCCGTTGGAATCCCTTCGCTCCGCTCCCGGCTCCCGGGCCGCTCCAGCCGGCCCGCATCCTCTTCGACACCACGAGCTCCGAGGGCACGACGATCCTCGAGATCTTCGCTCACGACTTTGTCGGGCTCTTGTACGCGATCTCGAAGGCACTGTTCGATGCCGGGGTGTCGGTCCGCGCCGCGAAGATCGGGACGTATCTCGACCAGGTCGTCGATGCGTTTCACGTCACCGACCTGGACGGCCGGAAGATCACCGATCCGGCGCGGCTGGAGCGGCTCCGCCGGAGCCTGGCAGAGGTCGTGCG
>CAMAVC010000020.1 GCA_945861585.1 Planctomicrobium piriforme | reverse complement strand
TTAACGTTGCCCTGAGAAGCGCCATGGTCGACGACAACTACTTCGTCATCTCTGCGGATTTCGCATCAAGCTTTGCGGAGTATCTCCGCTCACATCCACCTGATGCGACCGCCCTTCAAGCTTTCGTGGCCGATAACAACCCAGACGCCGACGAGGAGTACATTGGCACCCTCCGCGAGACTCATGACTTTCTCGTCAGGTGGTTCGGCAGCATTGACCGGAACAGCTTTGGCGTGATTCACATTACGTTTTGATCCCGTGTATTCAGTTGAAGCGCCTAACAACGCGATGCAGCGGACTCGCGATAAAATCGGTCCTTATGGAAAGTCCAAGGTCGCGAGCCGCTGATCGCTAGCGTTATGCGGAAGAAGTGAAACGACCGGAGACTGCATGGTGTCCCGCCTCTGGCAACAGTTCGGCGCTCTGATCACAGCCGGCGATGTTCGGATATCCGAGCACGGATACGACGCGCTGGCCGACGATGGGTTCACGGTTGACGAGCTCCTCTTGGGGGCTGGTTCTGCGGTCGTCGTCGAGGAATACCCCGATTATCCGAAGGGCGCCGCGGTGCTTGTTCTCCAGCGGGCTGTCGACGGCAGTCCGGTTCATGCAGTGTGGGGTGTGCCTCGTGGTTACAATAGGCCTGCGGTGCTGGTGACGGCCTACAGACCCGACCCGAACCTTTGGGATGAGACGTTTACGAGGAGGCTCCACACGTGATCGAAAAAAAGAAAATCAAACTGATCCATGAAGGCCGGTATGCGGCGGAGGTCGAGGTCGAGTTGATCGACGACGACACTGGCTGGGCGCCGTACCTGAGTGTCGGCGACGCACGGAAACTGGACGCTGTGCGTGCGGCCCTGAAGGCAGGCCGATTGGCAGAGGCGTCGGCGTTGGGGCGAGTGTTTGAGTTGCAGCCCGTAGGTCAACGCGAAAGCGCATAACAACGCAATGCAGCGGACTCGCGATAAAATCGGTCGTTGTGGCTCGCGTAAGGTCGCGAGCCGCTGATCGCTACCGTTATCCAGTCACAGAATGCGGAAGTCGGTTATCTCTACAGACGCCGACTCCACGTCGATGAGGAAAATGCCCGAAGAGGCTCCTCGTCGATGTAGTACAGCCCTTCCGACAGGAAGTTTCCATTTCCCGCGGGATCAACTTCCAGCCGCCGTCGAATTGAGTCTGCAGCGCGGATGGCTGACGCCGAGCCAGTCACACCGGCTATCCGTAAAAGCTCCGCTGCAGCGTCCAGCGAAAACTCGACGTTGTAAGTCACTCGGGCGCTCCGTCTCGAACCTTTGCGACGACCTCAGCCCAAGATAGTCGCTTTCCTTCGGAGCTAGCCCGACTGCGGGCCCTTGCTATTTCCGCTTCGGTTGGCGGTCGCCGCACGAGTCCAACCGTCCGGCCGCTTGCGTCCACTAGTTCAATTGGCCCGTCACTGGCACGGATTTTTGCTGCAAGGTCTTCGGCAACAGCGACTTTCGTCATGCGTCAATCCTCCTGGTGACATTCTACATCATCGGGTTTTTATGGGTAATCGCCGTCCTTTCGGCCTGTGAGTCGTAGGAACGCCGCCGGGGATAACCACGCAATGCAGCGGACTCGCGATGAAGTCCCGCGAAATGGTTAGCCCCTCGGTCGCTTGCCGCTGATCGCAATCGTTATCTGCTGGCGAGATGGCGGCGTTTCTCGCTTGGCAGGCGGAGTGTGACGCTGCTGCACCGATCGAGGAAGCATCGCGGAGGCCAGCGGAGGCCTGCACCATCGTAGGCTCGCACAAGGAATGCAACCCGGTGAGGGTCACACCCACTGCCCCCGGCGCGGGGAGACGTCTGGTAGCATCGTGCGCATGACATCGTTCGATCCCGATCGCTACTCGCGACAGATCCGCTTTGCACCACTGGGTGCCGAGGGCCAGGCACGGCTCGCGGCCGGCCGCGTAGCCGTGGTCGGCTGCGGAGCGCTCGGCAGCGTCGTCGCGCTCGCCCTCGTGCGGGCCGGCGTCGGCTTCGTGCGGCTCATCGACCGCGACGTGCCCGAGCTTTCGAACCTGCCCCGGCAGGTGCTGTTCGACGAGGCCGACGTGGCGGCCGGGCTGCCGAAGGCCGTTACGGCCGCCCGGCATCTCACCGCGATCAATGCGGCCGCCACGATCGAGCCTGTCGTGGCCGACCTCACGGCGGCAACTGCAGCCGATCTGCTCCGCGGTGTGGATGTGATCGTCGATGGCACCGACAACTTCGAAGCGCGGTATCTGGTCAATGAATACGCCTGCCGGCACGGCCTGCCGTGGGTGCACGGCGGAGCGATCGGTGCCGAGGGCCGGGTGCTCACGATCCTCCCCGGCCGCACCGCCTGCCTGCGCTGCCTCGTGCCTGAGCCGCCAACGCCGGGTTCACTTCCCACGTGCGACACGGCCGGCATCATCGGGCCGGCCGCGCTCGTGGTCGGCGCCGTCGAAGCGGCCGAGGCGATCAAGCTGCTCGTCGGCTGCGTCGAGCGGACGGCGAGCCGGATGCTCGTGTGCGACCTGTGGGACAACGTCTGGCGGACGATCGATCTCTCGGCCCTCGCGGCGGAGGGCTGCCCGACCTGCCGCGGCGGCGACTATCCCTGGCTCGAAGGCCGGCTCGGCGGGCGGCCGACGGCACTCTGCGGCCGCGACGCGGTGCAGATCATGCCGGCGACGCCGGGTATCGATCTGGCCTCGCTGGCTGCTCGGCTGGCGGACGTGGGGAGCGTGACCGGGAACCCGTGGATCGTGCGCGCGCAGGTGGAGCCGGGCATCGAGCTCGCCGTGTTCGCCGACGGCCGCGCGATCGTATCGGGCACTCGCGACGAGGCCCAGGCGCGAGGCATCGTGGCCCGCTATCTTGGGTCATGAGCCCGTCGCGGCTTCGAGCATCCGATGTTCGGTGGCCTCGGACTGGCATTTGCGGCGTACTCGATTCGTTCGACAGGTGCCTCAAAGTCGTTGACACGTTCGGATGACCACCCTAACCTCACCTTCGATGAACGCTTCCGATAGGCAGCCGCGGTCTCGCTCGGTGTGTGTCATTTCGAGCGACTCCGTTCGCGGTGTGACGCTTGTCGAGTTGCTGGTGGTCGTTGCCATCATTGCAACGCTTGTCGGCCTGCTTCTTCCCGCCGTCCAATCAGCAAGAGCTGGGGCACGCCGAGCCACATGCGCGAGCCACCTTCGGCAGATTGCCCTGGCAACAGCTGCATTCGAAACCGCCGAGCGACGCCTGCCCATCGGGTATCTCGGGCCGTGGGACAAAAACGGGAACGGCTTTGACGACCAAGCTGAAGCCCCCCAGACATGGCAGTGGGACTTTTCCAATGTCGGGCTGCTTCCGGTCTTACTACCCTTCTTCGAAGAAACTGACATCCATTCCAGGCTCGACCCGCATCTTCTGCGGCAACACTCGACGAAGTTGCCCGGCGGGTCTTACTACGGCTATTGGACTGCGGGGCCCGAAACATTTGCGGCGGCATGCAGGCCAATAGCCGTCTTGAGATGTCCTGCAGCGATTTCTGGTGAGCAGAATTTCGTCATCGATACCTCCTTCACGTATGAGTCGTCATCAGGTCCCGTGATCGAGATTCGCGGACGATCGGAAAAAGATCTTGGACTTTCAAATTATGTCGGCGTTTCTGGTGCATATGGCAACACGCCGACAGGAAGAAAATGGACGGGAGTTTTCGTAACTCGACACGCGCGAAGAATCCACCAGATGGTGGACGGGACATCCAAAACCATTATGCTGGGTGAAAATGCTGGATCGATCGGCTGGATTGGTGCCGCCGGCTGGCCCGTCATGAATGGCCTCGGTGCTGAGCCAACGTCTGACCCTCCAAGGTTCAACAGCGGGCATGGCGATGTTGTGATGTTCACAACCGTCGACGGCGCCGTGCGGCCAGTCCGAACAGACATCGAGCAATCGATTCTCAATGCATTGGCAGGTATTGCCGACGGAGAATCGCTCAGCAACTGAAACGAGGCGTACGGGTCATGAGCCCGTCGCGGCTTCGAGAATCCGATGTTCGGTGGCCTCGGCCCGGGTGAACTCGGCGGTCAGGCGGCCTTCGGCGAGCACGAGAATGCGGTCGGAGAGTGTCAGGAGCTCCGGGAGCTCGCTCGACGTGAGGAGCACCGCCATGCCCTGGCGGCAGAGACGGTCGATGAGCTGGTAGAGCTCGGCCTTGGCCCCCACGTCGATGCCGCGTGTCGGGTCGTCGAGCAAAAGAATCCGCGGCTCCGTAAGCAGCCAGCGGCCGATGACGCACTTCTGTTGATTGCCCCCCGACAGCCCCATGATCGAGGCATGTGGGCTCGGTGTCTTCACGCCGGTGTCGCGGAGCGGGCCGGCCACGAGCGCCTCCTCGCGGCTGCGGCTGAGCAGGCCGCCCCGCAGGGCCTCGTGCAGACTGCAGAGGCTGATGTTGCCCGCGACATCGAGATCGGGGAATAGGCCGAGACGCTTGCGATCCTCCGTGACCATCGCGATGCCTGCGTCACAGGCCTCACGCGGATGGGTGAATCGAACGGGGCGGCCGGCGAGCAGAATCTCGCCGGCCCAGGTGGGGGGCGAGACGCCGAAGATCGTCTCCAAGAGCTCGGTGCGGCCCGCGCCCATGAGCCCGGCCACGCCCACGATCTCGCCCGCATGCAGATCGAGCGACACGTCGGCGAGCCTGTAGCCCCGCGGATGCTCGGGCCAGGGGAGCGTGAGGCGGTGAATTTCGAGGAGCGTGTCGCCGTGGGGCCGCGGTTCGTGAAACACCTGCCCGGCGATCTCACGGCCCACCATCCAGCATGTGACCTCCTTCGGTGTCGTCGCCCCGCGGTCGACCGTCCGCACGTGGCGGCCATCGCGGAGCACCGTAATCCGGTCGGCGAGCCGAAACACCTCGTCCATCTTGTGCGAGATGTAGAGGATCGTGGTGCCGCGGTCACGGAGCCGGCAGACCGTGCGTTCGAGCCGTGCCGATTCGGCCTCCGTCAGCGCGCTCGTCGGCTCGTCCATCACGAGGATCGAGGCATCGAGCGACAGAGCCTTGGCGATCTCCACGAGTTGCTGGTCGCCCACGCGGAGGCTGCCGGCCCGCGTCCGTGGCGCCACGCGGCATTCCAGCATTTCGAGCAGGCGGGCTGTCTCGGTCTCCATCGCCCGATCGTCGACGAGGCCGAGCGCTGTGCGCCGCTCGCGGCCCAGAAACACGTTGGCCGCCACCGAGAGATCTTCGACGAGGTTCAGCTCCTGGTGAATGATCGCCACGCCGGCCCGCTCCGCGTCGCGGGTGCCGGTAAACCGCACCGGCTGGCCGTGGATCTCGAGCGCTCCGGCATCGGGCCGATAGACGCCCGAGAGGATCTTCATGAGCGTGCTTTTGCCCGCGCCGTTCTCGCCGCAGATGGCGTGGAGTTCGCCTCTGCGCACGTCGAGCGACACGCCGTCGAGCGCCACCACGCCGGGGAATCGCTTTGTGATCGACCGCATTGCGATCGCCAGATCGGCGGTGCCACTGCCGGCCGGTGCGGCGGTCATACGGGCCTCGCTGCAGCCGTCTGGCGGCCTTCCCAAAACCGTACGGCCGCGAGCAGGGCGAGGGTGGCGAGCCCGGCAGCGATGCCGGCCCGCGGCCCCGCGGTCATCGCGACCACGCTGCCCACGAGCAGGGCGAGCACGGGGACGGCGCAGAGCCCGAGGAGTCCCGGAAAAATCCGCCGGCCGCCCTTCGCGAACTGACCGACCTGCGAGAAGGTGACGGCAAGCACCACGACCACGCCCACGATCAGCCCTTCGTAGATCTCCGCCTCCGTCTTGATCACTTTCGCCACCGCGTCGATCACCACCCGCAGGAACACCGTGCCGAGCACCGTGCCAGGCACCGTGCCGACGCCGCCGGCGAGCGAGCAGCCACCGACCACGGCGGCGGCGATCGCGTTGAGCTCGTGGCCGCGGGCTTGGATCGCCGGGGCGGCGACCGACTCGTTGGCCACGTAGAAGAGCCCCGCGAGCGCCGCCGTCATGGCGCCGTAGCAGTAGGCGAACCACTTCACGTTGTCGGTGCGGATGCCGGCGAGCCGGGCTGCCTGCTCGTTGCCGCCGAGGGCGTGCACGTGGCGGCCGAGCACCGTCCGCGTGAGGAGAAGCCAGGTGACGAAGGCCAGCAGGCCGAAGACGGCTACGGGAATCCAGACGTTGTCACGCACGAACTTGAACGCGGGATCGTAGACGTTGATCTGGCTGTTCTTCGTGGGCAACAGCGCGGCGGTGGTGCTCGTGGCCAGGGCCCGAGCGAGGCTCCGCAGGCCGACGAGCGTGGCCAGCGTGGCGATGAACGGCGGCAGCCGAACGGCCGTGATCAGCCAGGTGTGGAGTGTGCCCACAAGGAATCCGGCGAGCAAGCTCGCGAGGCAGCCGGCTGCCACCACCGCTCCGCCCACCGGCTTGAAGCCCACCATCTCGGTCGGTGCGAGCGCGAGCATCGTGGCGGCGCAGACGGTCGTCGAAAGGGCGATCATCGAGCCCGCGGAGAGATCGATGCCGCCGGCGATGATTACCACAGCCGCGCCCAAGGCGAAGATTCCGAGCATCGCCGTGCTCCGCGCGATGTCGCGCAGGCTCGCGAGGGGCTGAAACCAATACGAATGATTGGCGTCGACGAGCGCTGTGAGGACGACGGCGACCACGATCGCGCCGAGCAGAGCCCATTCGCTCCGGTTGAGCAGAAAGCCTCCAGGCGTCGGGGAGTCGGCAGCAGCCATGCGTGGTTCCGCGGAAGTGGCGGGCGGGCCGGCCGTCAGGAGCTCGACAGTCCGTAGGTGGCGAGCCACTCGCGGAATTTCGAGAGCGGCATGGTCTCGTGGCCGGTGCCCGGGACATCGGCCGGTTTCACGAGCGGATTGTCGTCGGGCACGATCAGCCTGAGGCCGGTCGTGTGGATGTCGCCATCGGGCTGCCCCGCGTTCGGAAACATCTGCTTGATCGTGGCGTCGTCCCCCTCCTGCATAGCCAGGAGCAGGCGGACGGTCTGGATGCCCATCTCGAACGGGTTTTGCACGACCATCGCATCGATCTGTCCGGCCGCCATTCGCTCGATTGCCACGGCCTGGGCGTCGAACGTGACGGTGGTGATCCGGTCGCGGGCCTTCCGCTCCTCCACCACCTCGGCGATCGCCGGCGCGTTGTAGGCCCAGATGCCGACGAGGGCCACGAGGTCGGGATGATTCACGAGCGCCGTCCGGACGTTGTCGCGGGCTCGTGCCAGATCCATTTCGTCGCTCATGCGGTCGGCCTCCTTGTAGGCTTCGCCGACCGCCTCCTTGAAGCCGTTCATGCGGGCCCGCGAGTTGTCGTTGTCGGCGAAGCCCGCGAACTGCACGTAGGCTCCTGAGGTCTTGCCCCGCGCCGCGAGGATCGCCTTCGCGGCCGCGCCCAGCAGCCGCCCGCCGACGATGTTGTCGGTGCCGATGTAGTAGGGACGTGCGTCACGGAACGTCGCCCGGTTGACGTCGCCATCGACCGTGATCACCTTCACGCCCTTGGCGGCGAGATTTTTCATCTCTTCGACGATCGCGGCGTTCTCGGCCTGGATCACCGAGATGGCCACACCGGCGACGTCGGCCTGGCTGGCCAGTTGCCGGAGCCGCTCGATCTGCCCCTGGGCCGTGCCGTTGCCCTTGTCCATCACGGCCCGCAGGCCTTTGTCGGCGAGGCCCGACCGCGTCGCCCCCTCGACGAGCCCGGCGTTGCAGGCGTCCCAGAAGGGATCGTCGCCATTGGTGATGAACACGAAGCGTCTGACGGCTGTCGTCGAGGAACTCGCCGCAGGCGAGGATGTGCCCGCCGACGCGGGATCCGCAGCCGGCTTGGAGCAGCCGGAAAGCACCGTCAGCACGGCGGCAGCCGCCCATGTCGCGCGAACAGCATTCATGACAAACAGCCCCGCAGAATTTTTTTGAAGACACGCTTACCAAGCGTCTCAGTAGCGTAGCCCATTTTTCCGCACGTGTACCAGTGGAGCGAGATCATTCCCGCCACTTGCAGCCGTCACGCGGGCGAGCACCACCACGTGATCGCAGCGTTCGCCGGCAGTGCCCGACGTCTGCGACACAGGAGCGCACTCGAGCCACGCGGCCGCGCCGTCGAACATGGCCGCACCGCACTCCGACCGGTGTACGGAAAGGCCCGAAAACGGATCGTCGCCCGCGGCTGCCGGCTTGCCGAACCTGGCGAGCAGGGGCCGCTGGGTGTCGGCCAACACGTTGACGACGAACCGCATTCCAGATTCGACGACGGCGAGCAGGTCGCGGCCCGGAGCCACGGCGATCGAGATCATCGGCGGCGCGAACCCCGCCTGCATCACCCAGCTCGCCAGCATTCCCCGGTCGCCTTCAGCTTCGCGCCAGGTGACGATAAAGAGTCCGCTCGGAATTCGGCCGAGCCCCTGGGCGATCGCGGCATCCTGCGCTGCCGGGGGCGACGTGGCGTGACTCTCGGGAGGAGACTGCGGGTGCGTCATGCGGGTGTTTTCGCGAGGCGTGGCGGGGTGGTGAGAATCGCGGCTTTGCGGGCTTGCCCCACTCTCCGAAAGTCGCGGCGGATGCACGCAGGGAACGGATCGATCGTCGCGGAACGATGACGGGATGCCGATTTGAGTGTGTCGGCCGACGGTTCGTTCCCTACAGTGGCCGCGGAGAGTTTCGCACCATCCATGCGGGCATGCAAGAACCATGCTGTCGCGGCAGGCTCTCCTCGTGGAATCACTCCGGGCGGCACCGCCGCCGGGCAGCAGCGGCCGCACATGCATCGAACGCCCATCACCGTCGTCGCCCTGCTCGCCGTGATGGTGGCCGGCACCACGCACGTGCATGGGCAGGGCAATGCGCCGTCGTACCAGCTGCCAACGCCGGGAGCCGTCGTGCCGGGCGACCCGTTCGCGTTGCCGGAGGTGCATTCGTTGCCGCCGACGAGCCCCCAGGGCCCGGTCGTGCTCGACATGCCCTACGAGGAACTGCCGTCGTGTACGGACGACTGCCTCGTGCCGAACGCGGCGTTCCCGGACTGCTTCACCGATCTGTGGGCACCGCAGCCGTGGTTCTGGCAGATGCTGCCGAACAACCTCATCTATACGAGCTATCTGGCCGGCCCCAAGGAGCCGCGCATCGGCTCGGTGATGTACCAGGCGACCAATCCCGACGTCTTCAATCCCAGTCGCCAGGAAGGCACGCTCTGGGATACGACGCTCGGCGGCCGGGCGTCGATCCTGCGATTCGGCTCCGATCCAGTCGTGCATCCGCAGGGCTTCGAAGTGCAGATCGAGGGGGCGGCGTTCGTCCGGCTCGATCCGAACGACGATCGCGACTTCCGTTCGGGCGACTATCGCTTCGGGGTTCCGCTCGTCTACGGCGTGGGCCGCTGGCAGACAAAGCTCGCCTACTACCACAACAGCGCCCACCTCGGCGACGAGTCGATGATCAAGTATCCGTCGTTTCCGCGCGTGAACTACGTCCGCGATTGCATCGTGTGGGGCAACTCGTGGTATCCGCTCGACTGGCTGCGGCTCTACGGTGAGGTGGGGTGGGCGTTCTACAATTCGGGCGGGTCGGAGCCGTGGGAATTCCAGGCGGGCACCGAGCTGATCCAGGCCCGGCCTACGGGCGCTCTCGGGGCGCCGTTCCTGGCGGTCAACGGCATGAGCAGGCAGGAGCTCGACTGGGGCGGCAATATCTGCGTGCAGGCCGGCTGGGCCTGGCGCGGCCGCCGCAGCGAGAAGCTGTTTCGGCTCGGGTTCGAATATCTCTATGGATCCGATCCGCAGTACGAGTTCGTGTTTTACGAACAAAACCGCTACGGCTTCGGGGTGTGGTATGACTTCTGACCATGCCTCTCCTGGCCATCGAGACGACGTGTGACGAGACGGCCGCCGCGGTCATCACCCGAGACCGCGCGGTGCTCTCAAGCGTGGTTGCCAGCCAAGACGCGCTCCATGCGCGGTGGCGCGGCGTGGTGCCCGAGGTGGCCTCGCGGGCCCACGTCGAACGGATCATCCCGGTGATCGATGAGGCGGTGCGGCGGGCCGCCATCGCGCTCCGCGAGCTCGACGCAGTGGCTGTCGCCGTGCGGCCTGGGCTCGTAGGCTCGCTATTGGTCGGCCTGTCGGCCGCCAAGGGGATCGCGGCCACGCTCGGCGTGCCGCTCGTGGGCTACGACCACATCGCTGCCCATCTCTACGCCTGTCGGCTCGCACATCCCGGCGCCGTGAGCGATCCGTGCGTCGGGCTCGTGGCCAGTGGCGGGCATACATCGCTCTTTCTCGTGCGCTCACCGCTCGAACTCGAGCGGCTCGGCGGCACGATCGACGACGCCGCAGGCGAGGCGTTCGACAAAGCGGCGAGCCTCCTCGGGCTCGGCTATCCGGGAGGGCCGCAGATCGAACGGGCGGCCGTCGGCGGCAACGCCCGGGCCTACCGGCTCCCGCGGCCGCTCGCCACCGACCGCTCCCGGCTCGATCTCAGCTTCAGCGGCTTGAAGACCGCCCTCCGCTACCAGGTGCGTCCGCCCGGGGCTCCCCGCGACACGCCTGCGCCTGTCGGGCAGCGGCTGGCCGATCTTGCCGCGTCGTTTCAGCAGGCCGCCGTCGACTCGATCCTGGCGAAGGTCGAGCTCGCCCTCGACCACACCGGATGTCGCACGCTCTTGATCGGCGGTGGCGTGACCTCGAACACGCTCTTGCGTGAGTCGCTCGTGCGGCTTGGCCGTTCGAGCGGGGTGACGGTCGTGATCCCGCCGCGCGAACTGTGCACCGACAACGCCGCGATGGGGGCCATCGCGTGGGAGCGGTTGGAACGCGGCGAAAACGACGGTCTCGAACTCGACGTTCGCCCCACGCAGCACGGGCAGAGCTAAAAGCTGCTGAACTGCTCGAACTCGTCGTAGGGACGGTGCTCGAGGTTCACGAAGCGTGTGAAGTCGTGCTGCCAGAGGAGCTTGATGTCGCCGATCGGGCCGTTGCGCTGCTTGGCGATGATGATCTCCGCCTGCCCCTTCACACGCTCACGATCCTCGTCGGTCGTCTGGTAATACTCTTCACGGTGCACGAACATCACGACGTCGGCATCCTGCTCGATCGCCCCCGATTCACGGAGGTGGTTGAGCCGCGGCTTGTTGTCGCGTGAGACTTCCGCCTGTCGATTGAGCTGGGCGAGACAGAGCACCGGGATGTCGAGTTCGCGCGACATCATCTTCAGACGGCGGGCGATCCGGGCCACCTGCTCCTGCCGTGGGTCGCGGGGGTTGTCGGGCTCGATGAGCTGGAGATAGTCGATCACCACGAGCGCGAGCCCTTGCCGGCGCTTGAGCCGCCGGGCCACGGCGGCGATCTCGGTGAGCGTGCGGCCGGGCGTGTCGTCGATAAAGAGGGGGGCGGAGCTGATTTCAGCCGACTTCTGCACGAGCCGCCGGCGATCCTCCTGGGAGATCGTGCCGTTCCGGAGTCGGTGGCCGTTGACCTGGGCCGCGGAGCAGAGGAGGCGGTCGGCGAGTTCGAGGCAGGCCATTTCGAGGCTTACGAACAGCACCGGCTGCCGGGTCGAGATGGCCACGTGCTCCGCGATGTTCATCGCGAAGGCGGTTTTCCCCATGCTGGGCCGGGCAGCCAGGATGATGAGCTCGGAGTTGTGCAGGCCCCCGCAGAGCGAGTCGAGATCGGTGAAGCCCGTCTCCACGCCGCCGAGCGCGTGCTCGTGCTTCATGCGGGCGTCCATCCGCACCATCACGGCCTCGAGCACGGCGTCGATCTGCTTGGCCTCGGCGGAACTGCGATGTTCGAGAATTTCGAAGATCTTCGATTCGGCACGGGACAGCAGTTCCCGCGGCTCGTCGACCGAGTCGTAGGCATCGCGGAGGATGTCGGTGCTGGCGTCGATCAGCGACCGCAGCATCGACTTGTCGCGGACGATCTGGGCGTAGTGCGCGGCATGCGCCGCATGGGGCACAGCTGCGACGATGTCGGCGATCGCCGGGATGCCGCCGACGCGGTCGAAATCACCCTTTGTCCGGAGCCGCTCGTGCAGGATCGTGGCATCCACTCGCTTGCCCCCGTCGTGGAGGTCGAGCAGATGCCGGTAGATGATCTGGTGTGACTCGTCGTGAAAGTCTTCGGGGCGGACGACGAGCGCCACGTCGTCGCAGACGTCGGGCTTGAGCAGGATGCTCCCCAGCACGGCCCGCTCGGCATCGACATTGGCCGGACGGTCGCGACCGTCGAGCGGCATGGCCGCTGCGGCATCGTCGCGGAGGCGGCGCTGCCCGCGCCGTCCTGCGTCCCGCACCCCTGCGTCTCGAGACGATGCCACGCTCGCGCCTCCTTGCGACGGAGTTCAAAACACCCGGCCAACCAGCGCCCGTTACTTCGCGCCCGCGTCTCCGCTCGCAGGCACCACCCAGACCTTGAGATCGCCTTCCACCTCGGCAGCGAGCCGCACCTTCACGGTGTAGAGGCCCACTTCCTTGAGCGGCCCCTGCAGCACGATCTGGTCTGGAACCACCATCAGATCCTGCTGCTTGAGCGAACGCGAAATCTCGGGCGCGCCGACCGAGCCGTAGAGATGCCCTTCGTCGTTGGCGTTGGCCTCGATCGTGACGCTCGTACGGGCAAGTTCGGCCAGCAAGCTCCGCAGGCCGGCCAGCCGCTCGCGGGCGATCTCCTCGAGCTTCGCGCGGTGCTTCTCGACCATCCGTTTGTGGTGCTCGGTGGCGACGGTCGCGAGGCCCTGCGGAAGCAGGTAATTGGCGGCGTAGCCGCGCTTCACCTCGACCACATCACCCTGCTTGCCGAGGTGCTCGACGTTGTGAATCAACAACAGCTCGATGCCGCCGCGATTTCCCTTCGGCAAATGCGTGGCACGATTGGCGACCACGGAAGGCGCTTCTCTGGTGGGCATGGATTCTCCTCTGAAATTGACGGAATGACTGGGCGGGAAATTCAGAATGGGATGTCGTCGTCGGAACCGACCGGCGCGGACTGATCGCCGCCAGCGTCGGCTCCATCATACCCGCCCGCCGGCTCGAAATCGTCGGGGGGCGGTCCACCGGCACGGCCGGCAGGCCGGGCCTTGCCGCGCGGGCCGTCGCCACCACCACCACCGCCCGACCGGGAGCCAAGGAGTTGCATCTTCTCGCCGACCACGCGGAGCTTGGAGTTCTTCTTGCCGTCCTTTTCCCACGTGTCGAGCTTGAGCCGCCCTTCGATCAACAGCGGCGAACCCTTGGTGACATATTCCCCGGCGATCTCGGCGGTGCGTCCCCAGAGCGTCACGTCGACGAACGTCGTTTCCTCGACCCATTCGCCGGTCGGGGTCTTGCGGCGGTCATTGACTGCCAGGCCGATGTCCGTGACGGCGGTGCCGCTCGAGATGTAGCGAAGTTCGGGGTCACGGGTGACGTTGCCGAGCAGGATCACGCGATTGAAGCTGGCCATGAGATCGTCCTCCTTGGGTCAGGAACTGAACATCCGTACAACTTCAGGTAGGATACCGGTGGTGAGGGAAGGTTGCAAGCGTTGCCGGCAGGGGCGTCATTCCGCGGCTGCGGCACCGGCGGGGGCGGCTTTCCGTTGGGAGATCTCTCCGGCAAGTGCATGCTGGACGAGCGCGTCTGCAATGCGAGGATCGACCTTGAGAATCAGTTTCCGAATCACGTCGTCGGTGATTTCGCACTGCCTTTCCAGGGGCGTGATGCCATCGCCGGGCATCTTGAAGTACGTGAGCCAGTAGATTCCCTTCTTGTGGCCGTTGATCGGATACGCAAGCTTCCGCTCGTCCCAGATCCGCGAGGCGAGAACGGTGCCACCGTTCTGCACGATCATGTCGGAGATCTGCTGGCTCGTGGCGACCGGATCGCGCGAATACTTCGAGGGGTCGAGGATGAACATCCCCTCGTACACGTTGGTCTGCTTTGCCGCCATGGGATCGCTGCTCCTTGTCGTCGGGGGGTGGGTTTGGATGGTCGCTGGGGTTCGAGAGATTCGGTTCGGAGATGGGTTAGTTATAACGGTTCATGGCGGCCTCGATTCCCAACGCCACCCATTCCTCGGCAGCATCGGCGGCCCGTTCGAGTGCCGCGGTTACGGACTCGCGCTCGTCCTTCGGAAACCGGGCCAGCACGAAGTCGGCTGTTTTCCACTCCGCGGGAACCGGCCCGATGCCGATCCGCAGCCGCGGAACCCCGGTCGCGGCGAGCCGGGCAAGAACGTCGGCGAGGCCGTTTTGGCCGCCGGCCGAACCGCTCGCGCGAAGGCGGATCGTGCCGGTCGGCAGCTGGAAATCGTCGCAGAGTACCAGGATGTCGTCATGGTCGATCTTGTAGAAGTCGCGGGCGGCGAGCACGCTGGCGCCGCTGAGATTCATCCACGTGAGAGGCCAGAGGAGCAAAACAGGCCGGCCGCGAATCGTCACCTGGGCCGTTTCGCCCTGGAAACGCGCCCGTCGCACGGGCGACCCGCAGCGGCAGGCCAAGGTTTCGAGCACGTCGAACCCGACGTTGTGCCGCGTGCCTTCGTACGCACGCCCTGGGTTGCCGAGCCCCGCGATCAGTTTCACGTGTACGCGTTCGTCCGGACGCCGGCTCTGCCACGCTCAGGCAGCGGTCAGCCCTCGGCCGCTTCCCCCTCTCCTTCCCCGGCCGGCTTGCGACCGATCAATTCGGGTTCGGCGCCACCGCCCACCACCGCCGACTCATCGCCCTTCTTGGCAGGCAGCGTGCAGCTGACGATCGTTTCGTCGCCCTCGTGCACCACCTTCGCCCCCTTGGGCAGTTCGAGATCGTGGGCCTTGATGGTGCCACCGAGCTCCAACTTGCCGACCTGGGCATGAATCTTTTCGGGAACCGTGTCGGGGGTGCATTCGATCTCGATTTCGTGCACGAGCAGCGTCACCACACCGCCCGCGCGGTGGCCCGGGGCCTCTCCCTTGAGATCGATCGGCACCTTCACCTTGATACGGTCCGACTTGTTCACCCGCAGCAGGTCGATGTGAATCGGCACGGTGCCGAAGGTGTCCCACTGGAGTTCGCGGACGAGGGCGCTCTCTTTGACGGCGCCCTTCAGGTCGACGACTCGGCTCCCGTGGCGGATGACCGCTTCGATCGCCTCGCGTTTGGCGGCCAACTCGACGACCTTCTCGCCGTGTCCGTACAGGATCGCCGGCACGAGCCCTTGGCGGCGGAGCCGACGGCTGTCGCGCGAACCGTTGGCCTTGCGGGAAATGACTTCGAGGCTGTCGCTCATGAATCCTCCTGGAATCGAGCCCGGTATTCTGCCACGCCGCCCCGGTTTCGCAAGCCAAGCCCGCCGCCCCCGAAAAACACCCTGTAGGACAGGCTTCAGCCTGTCTGTGAATCCGCCTGCCGGGGTCAACTCGCCCAAGCCGGCTTCGGGGGAGCGGCAAAAGTCTCCTCACTCCGGCCGCCGCGGCCGTCGTTCGGGAAGCGTTCGCCGACTCCCCCGAAGCCCTCCCATTTCGTTTGAGGAGGCTCGGGGTTACCCCTGCCGTTGAGACGGCGTATTTGACCAGCGGAGCCATGGATGGCGCAGCGCAGGCAAATCCGAGTGAGCCGAAGCCTGGAGGGCGGAGGCGAACGTCCGGCGAGACGGTACGGGGTAATCCCGAGCCGGCTTGGGCGAGTTGACCGGCGGTGGCCCGAAAGCCCCGTCTACTGGAACATCATCGACACCGACTCGTTGCGGTGGATGCGTTTGATGGCTTGGCCGAGGAGGCTGGCGACGGAGAGCACCGTGATGTTCGGGAGCATCTTGCCGGGCGTGAGCGGAATCGAGTCGGTGATGATGATCCCCGCGAAGGGTGCCGAGCGGAGGCGTTCGATCGCCGGGCCCACGAGGAGACCGTGGGTGGCGGCGGCGTAGATCGCTTTCGCACCGTGGGCGTGGATCACCTCGGCCGCCGAGCAGATCGAGCCGGCGGTGCTGATCATGTCGTCGAACATGAGTGCCACCTTGCCCTCGACGTTCGCACCGATCACGTTCGCGCTCTTCGTCGTCTCGGCCGAGACCCGCCGCTTGTCGATGATCGCCAGCGGGGCGCCGAACCGGGTAGCGTGGCCGACGGCCCGCTTGATGCCGCCCACGTCGGCGCTCACCACCACGATCTCGTCGGGCGCGAGGTCGAGTGTCTGGAAGTAGTTATTGAGCACCGGGGCGGCGTAGAGGTGGTCGACAGGCACGTCGAAGAAGCCCTGGATTTGCGCGGCATGCAGATCCATCGCGAGCACGCGGTCGGCGCCGGCGCGCGTGATCAGGTTGGCCACGAGCTTGGCGGTGATCGGCACGCGGCCGGAATCCTTGCGGTCTTGCCGGGCGTAGCCGAAGTAGGGGATCACGGCCGTGAGCCGGTAGGAACTCGCCCGCTTGAAGCTGTCGATCATCACGAGCAGCTCCATGATGTGCTCGTTGACCGGCGGGCTCGTGGGCTGCACGATGAAGACGTCGCGGCCGCGGACATCTTCGTCGATCTTGCAGGAAATCTCGCCGTCGGGAAACCGGCCGAGCGAGAGCTTGCCCATCGGCAGATTGAGGTAGCGGCAGATGTCCTGGGCGAGCGGCTGGTTGGCGGGGCCCGCGAAGATCTTGAGGTCGTTCATGCTCCCACTGTGCCTTTCGCGCTGCGGTTGTTCAAGGCCACGGCGACCGCCGCGAGTTGTTCCGGAGTGTTGACCGACAGCGTCTCGCTCGCGTCGAGGCAGGCGACCGCGTCGACGACCCGGCCCGCGTCCAGCAGCATGCCGGGGCAGTCGGTGATGTAGTACTCGCCGGCTGCGTTGTCGGGCCGCAGGGTGGCGAGGGCCCGGAGCAGGTCGTGGGCCTCAAACACGTAGGTGCTCATGTTGACCTCGTCGATCATCCGCTCGGCGTCCGAGGCGTCTTTCTGTTCGACGATTCGCTCGAAACGGCCAGTGGCATCGCGGACGATGCGGCCGAGGCCCGTGGGGTCGGCCGTGATGGCAGTGCCCAGGAGGCACGACGCGCCCCGGGCCGTCCATTCAGCGAGCAGCCCCGTGACGCTCTCCACGCGCAGCATCGGTGAATCGCCGCACACGATGACGACCGGTCGGCGGGCATCGGCAGGGTCGGAGGCGAGTCGCGTGCGGATCGCCTCGGCGGCGGCGGCGACCGCGTCGCCGGTGCCCCGCTGCTCGCGCTGGAGTGCGAACGACACGCCAGGCATGCCGGCGAGCGCCTGCTCGACCAGTTCGGCGCGGTAGCCGACGACCACGATCCGGTCATGAATGCCTGCCGCGGCGAGGGCCTCGAGCACCCAGGCGACGAGCGGCTTGCCTGCGGCCTCGTGCAGCACTTTCGGCAGGTCGCTCGCCATGCGCGTGCCCTTGCCTGCGGCGAGGACGACGGCGATCGGGGCGGGGGGCATGCGGAGGCTCCGGGGCCGCAAAATCGTAGCAGACGGTGGCCGAATGCGGTGGTAGGGCGGTACGCTGCCGGCCTCGAGGCACGTGGGACGGAGTTTACAAGGGAGCCAGGCGACGATGGCGACGAAAACAGCGCGGATCGACGGCGAGATCACCGCATCGCTCGGTGGGCTCGCCGTGCGGGCGACACGGCTGCGGGGCGGCCTTTGCGAGGGCGTGCTCGAGATCGAGCTCGTCGCCGGCTCCAACCGCGTGATCGTGCTGCCCGACCGCGGGCTCGGCATCTGGAAGATGCACGTCGGCGGGGTCGAACTGGGCTGGCAGTCTCCCGTGGCAGGGCCCGTGCATCCGCGGTTCGTGCCGCTCGGTGAACCGTCCGGGCTCGGCTGGCTCGACGGGTTCGACGAACTCGTCGCCCGGTGCGGCCTCGTGAACAACGGCGCTCCCGACTTCCACCCGAACGGCCGGCTCGCATATGGGCTGCACGGGCGGATCGCGAACCTGCCGGCACACGACGTCGCGGTGACGCTCGATGACACCGCGGGCACCGTCACGCTCACGGGCGCCGTCGACGAGACCCGCTTTCTGTGCCACTCGTTGCGGATGACGACGACGCTCACGCTCCACGCCGCCACACCACGCCTCGCCTGGACCGACACCGTCGAAAACCGCTCCGACCGCCCCACCACGATGCAGATGCTCTACCACGTGAACCTCGGGCCGCCGCTGCTGGGGGCGGGGGCCGACGTGGTCGTGCCGCTCGGCGAACTCGCCCCGCGCGACGCGGCGGCGGCAGCCGACGTGGCCACGTGGAATCGCTACGCCGCGCCGCAGTCGGGCCGCGGCGAAGAGGTGCACCTCATGCGGCTCGAGCCCGACGCGAACGGCCGGGCGACCGCGCTGCTCGTGGCGGCTGACGGCACCCGTGCGGCGAGCCTCTCGTGGCGCACGGCGGAGCTGCCCTGCTTCACGCTCTGGAAAAACCAGGGCGGCCTCGCCGACGGCTACGTGACCGGGCTCGAGCCCGGCACGAACTATCCAAACCCGCGGTCGTTCGAGGAGACGCAGGGCCGCGTCGTCACGCTCGGGCCGCACGCGGGCGTGTCGTTCGACCTCGCGCTCGAGCATCTCACCGGCGCGGCGGTCGGCGTCGAGCGGGCCCGTATCGCCGCTTCTGCGGCCTCGACTCCGCGGATCGATCGCGTGGCCCGCCCGGGCTGGAGTCGCGGCTGACCGCGGCAGGATTCTCGCGCGGAGGCGGCGGCACGAAGTGATGGAGGATCGCCGCGGCGACTTCGGTCGGCGTGTAGCCCGCCTCGAGCAGCCGCTCCACGAGCGGGGCGTGCCGCGAGACGTCGCCGGCTTCGAGCGTGCCGCGCAGCTTCTCGAAGAGCGTGTCGGAGCGGCGGCTCTCCACCGCCTCGGGCGATGGCAACTGCTCGCGGCGGATCTTCGACTTCGTGAACCGTTCGATCGACTGCAGCTTGTAGATGCCCGCCCCCGACACGAGCGTGATCGCGCGGCCCTTGCGGCCTGCCCGGCCGGTACGGCCGATGCGGTGCACGTAGTCTTCGGCATCGTAGGGCAGGTCGTAGTTCACGACGAGCTCGAGGTCGTTGACGTCGATGCCGCGGGCCGCCACGTCGGTCGCCACGAGGAATGCGAACGCAGCCTTCTTGAAGCCGTTCATCACGCGTGTCCGCTGGGCCTGTGCCATGCCGCCATGGAGGCGCTCGGCGGAGCAGCCCCGGGCCACGAGGGCATCGGCGAGCTCTTCGACCATGTGCTGCGTGTTGCAGAAGATCACGCAGCTCTTCACGTCGTGAAAATCGATCAGCCGCGCGAGGGCGTCGAATTTCGCGTGATGCCGCACTTCGTAATACACCTGCTCGACCAGCGGCGGCCCGGCCACGACTTTCTGCGCAATCTTGACCGTCTTGGCGTCGCGGGAGTGTCCGCGCACGAGCGCCTGGATGGGGGGCGAGATCGTGGCGGAAAAGAAAACGGTCTGTCGCTCGGGCGGTGCCGCTGCGAGAATTTTCTCGATGTCTTCGCGGAAGCCCATGTCGAGCATCCGGTCGGCCTCGTCGAGCACGAGCAGGCCGACCCCCGAGAGGTTGAGCGTGCCGCGGGCGAGATGGTCGGTGAGCCGGCCCGGCGTGCCCACCACAATGTGTGCGCCGCGAGACAATTCGGCGAACTGCCGCTCGTACGACGCGCCGCCGTAGATCGGGACGGAGCGCACGCCTTTGCGAAACGCCGCCAGTTTGTGGACTTCGTCGGCCACCTGCGTGGCGAGCTCGCGAGTCGGCACGAGGATCAACACCTGTGTCTGACCCTTGGCCGGATCGACCCGCTCGATCGCCGGAATGCAGAATGCCGCCGTCTTGCCCGACCCCGTCTCCGACTGCCCGACGACGTCGTGCCCGCCGAGAATGAGCGGGATGGCGCTCGACTGGATCGGCGAGGTTTCCTCGAAGCCGAGCTTTTCGATCGCCTTCAACACCTCGGCGGAGAGGCCGAGCGTGGCGAACGGCACGTGACCGGGCCGGGATGCAACGTCAACGGGGCGGGACGAATCTGGCTTCGACATCATCGGTTGATTCAGGATCGACTCACAGGGGCCACAGACGTGCTCCGGCTCGGGGGCGGCAAAAGTCGACGCTTCGCGTTCTTTTCAGATTCTCGCGTGGGCCGGGGCGGCCCAATGCTCGTCGAGCGTTCGCCGACCCCCTCGCCTACCCGTGAGGGTGGGCTGAGCCGTGCTTCGTCGCATCGGTGATGCGCTGTTCGATGCGCTATTTAGTAGCGACGTCCGCCGCCACCGCCGCCGCCACCGTAGCCGCCGCGTCCGCCGCCACCGCCGCCGCTCTCGCGGGGCTTGGCCTCGTTGACGGTCAGGGCCCGGCCGTCGAACTCCTTCTCGTGCATGCCGCTGATCGCCCGCTGAGCGGCGTCGTCGGTCTGCATCTCCACGAAGCCGAAGCCCTTGCTGCGGCCGGTGTCGCGGTCTTGGATGACCTGCGCGCTCACCACCGTGCCAAACTCGAGGAACATCTGCTCGAGAGAATCGCTCGTCACGCTGTAGGCGAGGTTCCCGACGTAAAGCTTCTTACCCATTGCGAAAAAACACTCCTGCCAATGACCCAAAGATGCTTTCGGGGTCACGTCGAAAGGGCCAGAAAATGGCAGCCCGCCAGAGGGTCAAGGCGAGGAAGAAGAGGCGGGGAAGGCGAAATCGCCACAGCGCGTCGTCGAGCGTCGTCTCCAACCGACGAGGAAATGATAGTTCACGACGGCACGAAACGCAACGGCGCCGGCTGGTCGGGGGCGGGGGGTCAGTTGGCCTGTTTCAGCGTTTCGAGCCAGGCGACGAGATCCACGAGTTCTTGTGCGGAAAGCGTGGCCGCCAGATCGGCAGGCATCAGCGATACCGGCTGCTTCACCAGCTCAGCGATTTCGCCGGAGGGGGTCGTCATGTCGATCCCGTCGGCGCCGCGGATCACCACCTCTGCGGGCGACTGCGACACGAGCAGCCCCGTCACGCTGCGGCCATCCTCGAGCACTGCCGTATGGGTCTCGTAGTTGTGGCTGATCGCCGCCGACGGCGCGAGGATCGCTTCGTAGAGCGCCGTCTTCGAGAGCTTGGCGCCGATGCCGGACAGATTCGGCCCCACCGATTTGCCTTCGGCTCCCACCACATGACACTTCGCGCACGTGCCAGCGCCCGCAAAGACGGCCTTGCCACGGGTGGCATTGCCTCCCTGCTTCATCAGGTCGGCGACAGGCGGCAGAGCGCCCTCCTTTGCCTTGGGCATCGGCAGCACGTCGGCGGCCGCCTGGCGCACGTCGGCCCACGGGCATGAGGCGATCGCAACCGCCGCCACCTGCGGCAGTTGGCCGGTGAGCCCGCCTGCCTTCGCGAGCGCCACCACGTCTTTCGCTCCGCGGTTCGAGCGGGCGAGCGCTTGCACAGAGGCCGTCCGAATTTGAGGCGTGGTGTCGGCGTCGGCGATGCAGGCTGCAAGCAGGGCGGTGCCCCGGCCCGAACCATGGATGCCGATGGCCGTGAGCAGCCGCAGTGCCGCCGCGTCGGCCGCGGCCACGCGCAGCTTCGCCGCCTCTTCGCCTCCGAGGTCGAGCGCCACGCCTGCGGCAGCCGATGCGAGCTGGTCGTCGGTCGTGTCGGCCGTCGCGAGCGTCAGCAGGTCGGCGACTGCTGCCGTACGGCGAAACCGCTGGGCGAGTTCGACGAATCGCCTGGTGCCGGCGACGAAGCCCGCCGCTTCGTCGATACGCGTCGCGAGCTCCGGATCGGCCGCGTCTGCCGGCGCCAGGCGGATCACGAGCTCGGGCAGCATCACGCTGCGTTTCTCTGCGGCCGGCGCGAATGTCTTCACGAGCTGCCGCAGGGCTTCGAGCATGCGAGGCTGATCCTGGAAATCGAGGGCTCGCACGAGCCCGAGTGCCTCGCTCGTGGTCGTCGTCGGCTCGGCGATGAGGTCGCAGAGCAGACGCGGCGTGTCGGAGGAGCGGCTTCGCCAGACGATCTCCCGGCCGGCTGGTTCTTTCCAGCCCTCGCCCACGATTGCCAGCCAGGCCCGCAGCCGGCCGTCCCACTGGCCGGGGCCGTCGAAGCCCGCGACGCTGTCGGCGCCGATTCCGAGGGCCTCGAGCTCCCAGCGGTCGCCCGCCTCGTGACGGGCGGCGAGGGTAGCCCAGGCGCGGTCGGCCCGCTCGTCGGCAACGCCGCGGAGCGCGATCGCGCACTCTCGCGCCACGGCGGCCGAGGCGGCAGGCGCCAGCCGCTCCACGAGGCCGATCACGTCGCCTCGAGCAAGCCGCCGCATCCGCAGGGCGATCATGCGCAGGTCGTCACTCTCCGCTGCCAGGGCCTCGCTCACGCGCTCCGCCTCGCCGGGGAGCATGCCCGCGGCCCACGCCAGCCTGGCGGCGATGCGCGGGGCCGGAGCCTGGGCCCGGGCGGCGGCAAGTGCCTCGCGGGCCGCATCGGGCTCTCCTGCGAGTCGCTCGAGGGCGGTCGCCCGTGTACACAGATTCGGACTCGCGAGGGCCGCTACGGCGTTCGCCACCGACCGCATGTCGACCGCCGGCACCGACCACCTCGATCCCACCGGAGCGATCCGGTAGAGCCGGCCCTTCTGCGTGTCGGCCATGCCATGGCCACCCACCCCGGGGTCGTACCAGTCGGCCACGATCAGCGACCCGTCGGGCGCCACGCATACGTCGCTCGGTCGGAACCAGCGGTCGGCGACGCCATCGACGAGCGTTTCACTCTTCGCCGTGAACCCGGCCCCGCGGGGCGCCACGTGATCCGCCCGCACCACGTTGGGCCCCGCGTCGCAGTGAATGAGTGATCCACGAAACCGCTCGGGCAAGAGCCCGCCTTCGTAGACACAGATGCCGGTGGGCGATCCGCCTCCCGTCTGCAGCAGGTTCGGCACCACGCCGGGGTCGTTTTGATGCCAGTGCTGCAGCGGGATCTCCGGCTCGAGATTTGTCCGCGGCACCTGCCAGCCCGCGCCCGTGCGCTCGTCGACGTAGCCGTAGTTGCCGTACTGCATCACGAAATTGATGCGGACGCCGCGATTGCCGTCGTCGTCGTTGTCGCTCTGCCAGAGATTCCCGAACGAGTCGACGGCCACCTCGTAGTTGTTGCGGAAGTTGTGCCCCAGCACCTCGAAGTCGCTGCCGTCTGGCCGGCAACGAAACACCATCCCCTGCCGGTAGGGCTTGCCGGAATCGTTGACCACGTTGCCGAAGCGGTCGCTCACGGGCCGGCCGTCCTTGTCATGGACCGCCTTGCCGGTGTTGCCGAAGTTGAAATACCAGCGGCCGTCGGGGCCGACGACGAAGGCATGCACGGAGTGGTCGTGCTGCGGCAGGCCGATCTTCGTGAACAGCGATTCGCGGCGGTCGGCCTTCAGGTCGCCGTCGTCGTCGTGAAAGATGAACACGTCGGGCGCACACGACACGATCACCTTGCGGCCCGGGCCTTCGCCGATCACGCAGATGCCGAGGGCCGAATCGACGTCACGGCCCTGGTGAAACACGGTCTGCTTGTCGGCCACACCATCGCCGTCGGTGTCTTCGAGCACGAGGATCCGGTCGCCCTCGGGCCGCGTGTTTTTCTTGCCTCGATAGTTGACCACCTCGCACACCCACACGCGGCCCCGTGCGTCGACGTCGATGTCGGCTGGGCTCGAAAGGAGCGGCTCAGCGGCGAAGAGCGTGGCCGCGAGGTCGGGCGGAGTGGCCAACGCCTCAGGGCCGGCCTTGCCGTCGGCAGCTCCAGCGGTGACCGCGGTCAGGCAGATCGCGACCGCGAGCGAAATGCGCGTCCGAAGGGTGTGCATCGCGGGCTCCAACGAGGGAGGCACGAGCATAGCATGCCACCACGCGTTGTTCATCGGCATGGGCGGCCCAGAGCCCCTCACGATGCGCCGTGGTCAGATCGGGGTCTTGAAACCCATCGCCCGCACGACGCACCAGCCGTTGACCCCCTCGAAGATCATGAACGCCCCACCGAGCATCGCAGCAATGCCCGCATAGAGCGCCCACGAAGGGAGCCAGCCGAAGATTGCTGCGGCGACGAGTCCGGTGCCGACGGCATCGGTGACGATGCCCATCGTGGTGCGCAAAGCCTGCCCGCGTCTATCGATATTGCATTGCATAAATGGAGTGGAGGCGGCGGGAGTCGAACCCGCGTCCCGTGATGTTTCAGTGCAAACGTCTACGTGTGTATCCGGTCGATTTGAGTCTCGCTCGCGCGTCCCCGGCCGGCAGGGTGCGTCGCGAACCAGCCCGGAACGTTTTTAGCCCCGGCCGTACCAGGCGGTGAACCGGGGCGAGTCGGATTTGGCGACCGATTGGGAGGCCCTTCCGACTGGGGCCATCGCTCGGGGTTGCTTAGTTAAGCAGCCAGAGAGAAACGAGCTTCGGCAATTGAAGCTTGGTCGACTTTTATCGTGGCCAGCCGACCAACCACGACACGCAATCTGAACCTCTTGCCATCCGGTCGAAACCGGTACGCCCCCGTGAGTGATGATGGGAAACCCGCCGACGCCGCGGGGCCACGGCGGCACCCGGTCCGGAGTGTCCGGCGGACTTTTCCATTGTAGGAAACTTCCCGGAGTGTATCGGTCGTGGCGTACCCGGGCCTGAATTTCTGCGTTCCGACGCGGCCAAAAAGGCGCCGGACAGTTGCCGGCATGGGATACTTGCTTGGTTGGGCCTCCGGCTCGCCACCTTTTCCAGCCTCCCGATATCCCCCCGATTTGACGCCCCATCCATGGCCTCCGTACGCTTCTCTCAGTCGTTTTTCCGGTTCAGCCAGACCGCTGCGGCGGTCCGAGGAACTGCACCCATGGCCGCCTCCCGCACGCTCGGGTCTGTCGTTCGTCAGATGGTCGTCGCCGCGCTCATGGTGGCGTGCGCCGCCGAAGCGACGCAGGCCCAGGAGTGGGCCAACAAGATGTTCTCCGTCACCAGCCACAATTTCGGGACGGTGGCCAAGGGGTCGAAGACAGAGTATCGGTTCGTCTTTCGAAACATGTACAAGGAAGAGTTGCACGTCGTCGGCGTGCGGACGAGCTGCGGATGTACGTCGCCCGAGGTGACGAAGCGCGATCTCAAGACGCACGAGACGGCCGAGGTGGTGGCGAAGTTCAACACGCGGACGTTCCTCGGCCAGCACGGCGCGACGCTCACGATCACGTTCGACAAGCCGTTCTTCGCCGAGGTGCAGCTCCGGGTCGCGGGCAATATCCGTGGCGATGTGACGTTTGATCCGCCGTTCGTCGATCTCGGCAACGTCGATCTCGGCAAGGGAGCGTCGCGCAACGTGCGCGTGACGCACATCGGAACTGCTCCCTGGGAGATCAAGGACGTGCGGAGCATCAACCCGAACTTCGAAGTCCAGCTCTCGAAGCCCACGCACGGCGGCGGGCAGTCGGTCTACGACCTCGGCCTGAAGCTCAAGCCGGAAACCCCGGCTGGTTACGTGAAAGGGCAGTTGATTCTCGTCACCAACGATCCGAAGGCGGCCCAGATTCCGATGGACGTCGAGGGCCGCGTGGTGGCCGAAGTGACCGTGAGCCCGCAGTTGCTCGCGCTCGGTGCCGTGCAACCTGGCCGCTCCGTGACGAAGAACGTGGTCGTGCGGGCGAACAGGCCGTTTAGCGTGACGGGCGTCACATGTTCCGATGGCTGCCTTTCCTGCCCGACGAAAGAGACGCCGGCCACGGTCCACATCCTGCCGGTCACCTTCCAGGCGGGCGACGCCACCGGCAAGATCGAACGGCTGCTGAAGATCACCACCGACCTCGGCGAGGGAGCCGTGCCGAGCGTCACTGTGCAGGCCACCGTGGAGGCACTGGCCGAGCCGCAGGCCAGCGCGGCGTTGGCGCCGGCCAATGGCCAGGCGGCCACACTGCCGTAATCACGGCGGAGCTCAGCTTCGTGCCGCCTCCGCCCGCTGGTGATGTCCCGGCCCTCCGGGCCTTGCGATGGTGGTCCCGTCGCTACGTCGCTACCTCAACTCCAGTGGCACGTAGTCGCGCGGGGCGGGGCCGCTGTAGAGCGAGAGCGGGCGGATCAGACGGTTGTCACCAATTTGCTCGATGATGTGCGCCGTCCAACCGCTCATGCGTGCCACCACGAAGATCGGCGTGAACACCGACACCGGGAGGCCGAGGGCGTGGTAAACCCGCGCGGCGGGCCAGTCGAGATTCGGCTTGAGCTTCTTGCGGTCGAGCATCAGTGCCTCGACCCTGTCGGCGAGCTGTTCGATCGCCTCGGCGGCAGGCTTGCCGCTGTTCATGGCGCGGCACATCGCTCCGAGGAGCTTCGCCCGCACGTCGCCGTCTTTGTAGACGCGGTGGCCGAAGCCCATCACCACACGCTTCGCGGCAAACTGCTCTTCGAGCCAGGCCTCGGCCCTGTCGGCCGAGCCGATCGCCGCGAGCACCTCGAGCACCTGTTCGTTGGCGCCGCCGTGGAGCGGCCCCTTGAGCGCTCCGATCGCGCCCGTGATGCCGGAGTGCATGTCGGAACCCGTGGACACGATCGTGCGGGCCGTGAACGTGGAGGCGTTGAACTCGTGCTCTGCGTAGAGGACGAGCGTGGTGCCGAAGATGGCCACGTGGTCGACTGGGGGCGTGCGACCGGTGAGCCGCTGGAGGAGGGCGGAGGCGATCGGGCCATCAGGCCAGGGGCCGACCGCTCGACCGGCCGCGAGGTCGCACCACGTGGCGAGCACCGCCGGCACCTGCCCGAGCAGCCGCTCGGCCTGCGCGAGAAGCGCCTCGCGTGACCCGGGGAGCACGTCACGCTCGATCTGCCCGAGCATGCTCACGGCCGTGCGGAGGGCGTCCATCGGCGAGGCCGACGGGCAAGCGACCGCGAGCCGGGCCAGGGCGTCGATCACGGCCGGATCGAGCGTGCGGGCCGCGGCATGCACGCGAGCTGCGAATGCCTCGCGCTCCGCATGCGTGGGCAGTTCGCCGTGGATCAGGAGATAGGCCACCTCTTCGAAGTCACCCGCTCGAGCGAGTGGCTCGATCGCATAGCCGCGATAGCGCAGGTCGCCCTCGAGTGAGCAGATCGCCGTGCGGCCGGCCACGATGCCGGCCAGGCCGCGGGCGAAGTCGTCGGGAGATGGGCGGGCGTTGGTATTCATGGGGTTCCGTTTCATGGTTGTACCGTACAGTCGACAGCTTCGCTGCCGCCCCCGTAGGACAGGCTTCAGCCTGTCGTTCATGGCTCTTCGGCCGCAAGCCGGCTTCGGGCTCCCCATATCCCGTCGCCGGACGTTCGCCTTCGCCCTCCAGGCTTCGGCTCACTCGGACCTGCCTGCGCTGCGCCATCCATGGCTCCGCTGGTCAGCTACGCCGGCTCCCGGGACACGGGGAGCCCGAAGCCTCCCGGTTTGAGAAGCTGCTGAAGGCGTCAGGCCCGGAGGGCCGGGTGCGAGCCAGGCGACGGAGGTCGCCCAAGCGACGGGCGGCAGGATGCCGAGCCGTCGCGTGAAGCTAGCCGTTCGTCGCCGGCAGGTGGCGCTCCGGGTGCTTCGGATCGTAGTCGAGCAGGCCGTAGAGTTCTTCGCGTGATTGCATGAGGTCGAGCAGGCCGGCCTGCGTGCCCTCGTCGGCGATCAGGCCGAGCCCGGCTTCGATTGCCTTCATGGCGAGCCTGAGGAGCGTGACGGGATAGAGCACGGCCGCGAAGCCGAGGCTCTGGAGTTCGTCGAGCGTGAGGAGCGGGCTCGTGCCGAATTCCGTCATGTTGGCGACGAGCGGCGTGCCGGAGAGTTCGCGGCCCACGCGGGCGAACTCGTCGCGCGTGGCGAGCGCCTCGGGAAACAGCCAGTCGGCGCCGGCGTCGCGGTAGGCCCGGAGCCTGGTGAGGCAGTCGTCGAGGTCTGTAACGCCCCGCGCGTCGCTGCGGCCGATGATCACCGTCGCCGGATCGCGGCGGGCGTCGCACGCGGCGGCGATCTTGGCCGTCATTTCGTCGAGGTCGACGATCTCCTTGCCGGGCAGATGGCCGCACCGCTTGGGCCGGCGCTGGTCCTCGAGCTGGATCGCCGCGGCACCGGCCTCCTCGAGCCGCCGCACGCAGTCGGCCACCGCGTCGGGGCCGCCGAAGCCCGTGTCGGCATCGACGACCAGCGGGATTTCGACCGCGGCAGCGAGGAGCCGCGTCTGGGCCTCGAGTTGGTCGAGCGTGAGGATGCCGATGTCGGGCACGCCGAGGATGCCCGCCGAAAACGCAGCCCCCGAGAGATAGATGGCCTCGAACCCCTCGCGCTCGATGAGTTTCGCAGCCAGCGCGATCGGAGCGCCGGGAATCGCCACCACGCCATCGGCGACGAGCCGGCGCAGGATGGCGCCGCGGGAACGGGGGGCAAGAGAGTCGGTCGGGGCGGGCATCGGTGGTATCCTGCGGGGGAAGGCCGATATCGGACAGCGGTTTCGTTATAGGTGCGTTGGATGACGGGCGAAAGCGACACCGGCACGCGGGCCACGTGGCAGGCCGTTGTGGAGATCGCGGTCGTGACGCTCGTCTTCGCGGCCGCCGGCGCCTGGCCCGCGCCCGACGTGAACGAGGCGGTCTATCTCACGAAGGCCCGCCATGCCGCCGATCCCGCATGGGCCGCGGGCGATTTCTTTTTGGAAACGCCCGACGCGCATGGTGTGTTCTTCCAGTTGTTCGGGCCACTTGTGGCGGCGCTGCCGCTCGAGCAGGCGGCGTGGGCTGGCCGAGCGGTCGGCTGGCTCGCTCTGGCCGTGGGCTTCTGGCACGCCGCGAGGCCGGTCGTGGCCACGACGTGGGGCCGGATCATCGCTGCGGCGCTGTTCTCGCTTGCGCTTCGCCACACGACGATGGCCGGCGAGTGGGTGCTCGGAGGCTGCGAGGCCAAGGTGTTTGCCTGGGCCTTCGTGCTCGGCGGTGTCGGGGAGTGGCTGCGTGGCAGATTCGCCCTAGCCTGGCTGCTGTGTGGCCTGGCGACGGCGTGGCATCCGATCGTGGGCGGCTGGGCGATGGTGGCGCTCGTGGCGGCGTTCGCGATCCTTCCGACCCCCGTGGCAGGAGCGGCCGACATCGCGCTTCTCGTCGGGGGCCTCGCCTGCGCGGCGGCTGGGATGCTGCCCGCGCTCGGGCTGTCGGCCGGCGCCGATGCAGCGACCCGCGCGGCGGCGGCGAAGATTTACGTCGTGGAGCGGCTCAGCCATCATCTGCTGCTGAGGACGTTCGCCGAGGCGTTCATCGCGCGTCATCTGCTCGCCGCGCTGGCGTGGTGGATGTTGAATCGGCTCGCGCCGCAGACGGCCGCGCGGCAGCGTCTCACCGCGTTCACGCTCGGCGCGATCGCGATCTCGGCCGGAGGCGTGGTGGTCTCACTCCTGGAGCCGGTCGCACCGACCGCCGTGCTCGGCCTGCTGCGATTTTACTGGTTTCGGCTGGCCGACGTGATCGTGCCGCTGGCGCTCGCGGTGACTGCGGCGACGGTCCTCGAGAACGATCGTGCCAGCGCGGGAGCCTTCGGGCTGCCCCCGCGCATGCTCAGGCTCGTCCTCACGGCGCTCCTCGCCCTTGATATGGCTGCGCAGTCGGCCCACTGGCCGCTGCCCGGCCGCCCCGCCCTCACCGCACGGGCCGATGCCAAGGTCGATCCCGCGGGCTGGGCCGACATCTGCCGGTGGGTGCGCGATCACACGCCGGCCGACGCCTGCTTCCTCACGCCGCGTGGCTCGGCGAGCTTCACATGGCGGACGAATCGCCGCGAGGTGGTGTCGTGGAAGAACAGCCCGCAGGACGCAGCCTCGCTCGTCGCCTGGCGGACGCGCATCACCGACTGCTTCGCACCGCGCACGTCGCTCGCGGGAATGGAGCAATCGACTGTGGCGCTGGGGCCGGAACGCGTGCGGCTCGCCGCCGATCGCTACGGCGCGACCCACGCGATCGTGCCGCTCGATGCCCCGCGACTCGTGGAGATGCCCGGCGAGCGGCTCTACGACAACGGCGTCTACGCCGTCTACCGTTTGCCCCAGCCATCACAATCCGATCCACGATGACCGATTCTTCCGACCGCTTGCCCATTCGCGGCGTGGCCTTCGACCTCGACGGCCTGCTCGTGAACACCGAGGAGCTCTATCAGCACGTCGGAAGCGAACTCCTCCGGCGCCGGGGCCGCACGTTCGAGGCCGACCTGCTCGACCGGATGATGGGCCGGCCGCAGCAGGTGTCGTTGCAGATCATGATCGACTGGCATGGCCTCACCGACACCATCGAGACGCTCGCCGGCGAGACGCGCGAGATCTTTGTGGATCTGCTCGACACGCGGCTCGCACCGATGCCGGGGGCGGCGCTGCTCCTCGAACAGATGGTGCAGCGCGGCCTGCCGCGCGGCGTGGCCACGAGCAGCGGCCCCGACTTCGCCCACGACGTCCTTTCGCGTGTGGGTCTCCGTGATCGCTTCGGCTTCGTGCTCACGAGCGCCGACGTGACGCACGGCAAGCCGCATCCGGAGATCTACGAACGCGCGGCCGAGCGGCTGGGCGTGGCCCCAGCCGAGATGCTCGTGCTCGAAGACTCGGAAAACGGCTGCCGGGCGGCTGTCGCCTCCGGCGCGGTGGTGGTCGCAGTGCCGGGCGGCCACAGCCGGCGGCACGACTTCACGGGCGCACGGTTCGTGGCCGATTCACTCGCCGACCCGCGGATCGCCCGGCTCCTCGCGATCGCGTAGGACAGGCTTTCGCCTGTCATGGCTGGCTATGTTCACGGAACGGCACGGCATCGTGCCGTCCGTTTCTTGGCCGACCTCCGTCCGCTGGAGGTAACCCGGCCCTCCGGGCCTCGCTCTGTCCGCTTGTAGGACAGGCTTAAGCCTGTCGTGCGTTCCCCTCAACGCGCCCAATCCGGCTCGGGGTTACCCCGTACCGTCTCGCCGGACGTTCGCTGCGGCCCTCCAGGCCTCCACTCACTCGGATGTGCCTGCGCTGCGCCATCCATGGCTTCGCTGGTCACATACGCCGTCTCACCGGCAGGGGCAGCCCCTCGCCTGCCCGTATTCGATGTTCAGGAAGCCCGAGACGTAAGCCGAGAGGATACCCCGCCGCGAAGCAACCGTGGCAGTCTGAAGCCGTCATGCGGCGTCAGAGTTCGACGCCGATGCGGCTGGCTTGGATGCGGAGCGCCCGCTCGAAGAGCGGATAGGGGAATTTCTGCTGGCGCTGCAGCGCCCAGAGATACGTCGAGTCGACCAGTTTTACGGGAAGTTCGCCCGCGCGGACGAGGCGGGCGACGTCGTCGAGAAACGCTTTCTCTTCGGGTCGGCGGGCCTTGAGGCCGGTCTTCAAGCGGTCTTCGAGGCCGAGCACGGTGCCGACCTTGGCGGGCTCGGCGGCCGGCGCTGCGGCGACCGTCGCGAGGCCGAGCATGAGAGCAGCGAGGAGGGGTCGAAGGGCGTGCATGGGAGTGACAGGCTGAAGGGGAGAGGCGTGACAGGCTGAAGCCTGTCCTACGTGGAGTCACACGAAGCGGGCGAGAGCGTACGACTTCTTGCCGGAACGGAGCACGAGCGTGGCGGAGCCGCCGAGATCGGCTGTTGTGAGCCGGTGGGCGACGTCGGCGACACGGCGATTGTTCACGTAGGCGCCCCCCTGCTCGATCGTGCGGCGGGCGGCGCTCTTCGTGGCCGCAAGGCCCGTGGCCTCGAAGGCGTCGATGAGCGGCAGGCCGTCGCCGTCAAGGATCGTGCGAGGAAACTCCCGGCTGGGCACGTCGGCGAAGATCTCGGCGAGCGTCGCGTCGTCGAGGCCTCCGATCTCGGCACCGAAAAAGATCGCCGTCGCCTGCCGAGCCGAGGCGAGGCCCGCCTCGCCGTGGACGAGCCGCGTGAGCTCTTCGGCGAGCCGCTTCTGCGTGTCGCGGGCGGCCGGATTCGAGGCCCGCAGGTCGGTGAGCGCGCGGATCTCGTCGAGCGGCAGTTCTGCGAGCCGTTCGACACAGCGGCCGGCATCGGCGTCGTCGAGGTTGATCCAGTATTGATAAAAGCGGTAGGGACTCGTGCGGCGGGGGTCGAGCCAGATCGCGCCGGCCGCCGTCTTCCCCATCTTCGTGCCGTCGCTCTTCGTGAGCAGCGGGCAGGTGATGCCGTGCAGGTCGCGCGAGCGCAGCCGGCGGCCGAGTTCGATGCCGGCCGTGATGTTGCCCCACTGGTCGCTGCCGCCGATCTGCACGCGGCAGTCGAGCACGTCGGAAAGGTGCACGAAATCCCAGGCCTGGAGGAGCATGTAGCTGAATTCGGTGTAGGACAGGCCGCCGTCGCGGTCGAGCCGGCTCTTCACCGAGTCTTTGCCGAGCATCTGGGCGAGGGGCACGTGCTTGCCGACGTCGCGCAGGAATTCGAGATAGCCGACGCCGCGCATCCAGTCGCCGTTGTTGACCACGTGCACGGTGCGGCCGGTGTCTTCGAGGAGGCTGCGAATCTGCCGCTCGACGCCGGCCACGTTGGCCGCGAGTTCCTCGGGCGAGAGCAGATTGCGCTCCTCGCTGCGGCCGCTCGGGTCGCCGATCATGCCGGTGGCGCCGCCGAGCACCGCCACCGGTTCGTGGCCCGCTGCGGCCACGCGGCGCAGCAGCATGAGCGCCACGAGGTGGCCCACGTGGAGGCTGTTGGCCGTGGGATCGAATCCGGCGTAGACGCGGCGGCCGGGCGCGGCGAGCCACGCGCGGAGTGCGGCCGGGTCGGTGGACTGGTGAACCAGGCCGCGGGCCTCGAAGTCGGAGAGGAGATCGGTCGGCGTCATGGTCACCGCCACATGTCGTCGTTGGCGAACGGGTGGGCCGGGCCCGAGAGGTTGGGCTTGGGGAGCGCCTTGAGCGCCTGCTCGGCGAACCGCAGGTCTTCGCGGGAGGTGATCTTGAGGTTGATCGGGGAGCCCTGCACCACGGTCACCTTCTGGCCGATCGATTCGACGAGTTGGGCCTCGTCGGTGAAGCGGCTCGCGCCGCGCGAGGCAAAAGCCTTTTCGAGGACCGCCCGCGCGAACACCTGGGGCGTCTGGGCTTCCCACAGGCCGGTGCGGTCGACGGTGGCTTGAATCGTGCCGTCGGGGCCGACCTTCTTGAGCGTGCTGACCACGGGCGTGGCGAGGATCGCCGCACCGGTCTTCGCTCCCACCTCGAACACCTTGTCGATCCACGCCGGCGCGACGCAGGGACGAGCGGCGTCGTGGATCGCGACCATGTCGATCGCGGGACCGAGTTTCTCGAGGCCATGCCGAACAGAGTCGGCCCGCTCGGCCCCGCCCTCGGCGAGCGTCACACCCATGAAGGCGAGGTTCGCTCCGAATTTGTCGACGAACGCCTCACGGTCTTCCGGGGAGACGACGATCACGACCTGCTTCACGTCGTCGCGCTCGAGAAACTTTTCGGCCGAATGCAGCCAGACGGCGCGGCCTGCCAGCGGTGCGAACGGTTTTTTGTAGTTCGCGTCTCGAAAGCGGCTGCTCTGGCCTGCCGCGGCGAGGATCACTCCGAACGTGGGCATGGCTACCGCGCCTGCGTGGCGATGGCGCGATCCATGAGGACTCGCAGAGCGGCTTTGACCGCCGGCTTGTCGTGAATCCACGCTGCGGCTGTTTCACCATGACGCGCGTAGAGATCGACGAGCCACGACGGCGCGTCGGCGAGCAGCCAGGCGCGGAACAGGAGCCAGCGAGGATCGGTGGGGCCGTAGACCTCGCGGGCCACCCAGCACATGCCCATGCCACCTCCACCCATGCCACCACCGCCCATACCACCGCCACCCATGCCGCCGCCACCCATACCACCCATGCCGCCACCACCCATGCCGCCACCACCCATGCCACCGCCCATGCCACCACCACCCATACCACCGCCGCCCATGCCACCACCGCCCATGCCTCCGCCACCACTACCGCGTGCACCGCCACCGGAAAAATTGTACTGCGTCACCTGACCGACGCCGGAGAAGAGCGGTGTGACCGTGGCCCGCACATACCGCCGGTCGGCCGACACGACGGCCATCGCCGACATATTCGTGCCTTCCGGAAGCGTCGTGATCACCGGCTGGTATCCAGTCGCACCGCCGCGGCCGAACGGCAGGCCCGGCACGCCTGGGGCCCCGCCTCCGCTGCGGCTTCTCGAAAGCGATGCAGCAGCGGCCGGATCGTCGATCCCGGCCAACTGCTGCGCGAGGATGGCGCGGCCGATGTTCTGCTGCACGGCCACGTCTTGCGCCACCTGGGCGTCGAGCAGGGGCTCGCGTCGACGGCCTTCAGGCAGATCGACCGTGAGCAGGATTTCGTCGGCGCCGAGCGGAACCTGCCGTTTGATTTTCTGCTCTCGGTCAGTGCCTTTGTGGAGCGTCATTTCGGCGGTCAACGTGTCGGCGGCGACCTTGCCGACGGCGCGGCGAACGAGGATTCGATAGTGCCCAGGGAAGGCCTGGGCGGCCACATAGCGCTCGCGCTGAGTGGCATTGGAAGGATCCGCCGCGACGGCGGCATCGCCCAGCAGCGTTCCTCCCGAGGTCGACCTGGAAGCGGCCTGCGAGCAGACCGTCCCCGGCGGTTCCTCGACGAGCAGGTCGATGTCGGCATCGCCGTTCCAGGAGATTTCCACCTCGAGATCGCGGACGAGCGCTTCGTCGATCGCCGCTTGGAAGGCGGCAGCCTCCTCGGCCTTGCCGGCTTGACGCAGCTTTTCGATCGTCGTCTTGGCGAGCCGTCCGGCCCGAGCGGCGACGTCGCGCTGATCGGCGGGCCACTCATGGGCGAGCACGCCCGCGCAGGCCCAACGCAGCGACGGCACATCGTCGGCCCGGGCGGCGAGACTCATGCCGATCGCAAAGGCCTCGCGGTTCGCCGGATCGAGCCGGGTTACCTGCTTGCAGACACGGATCGCCTGCTTCAGCGATCCGAACCGTGCCAGGTAGTTGGCGAGCGCCAGGAGGTCCGTGGCGCTTGCGGAAAAATCAGCCGCCGAGAGCAGAGCCCGCTCCACTTCGGCCTTGGGCTTGCCCGCCGCTTCGAGTGCCATCGCCAGGGCTTCATACATCCATGGTTCGGCATGCCCGGCGGCAATGGCGGCCGAGATGAGTTCGGCAGCGTGGTCGTAACGGCCCTCTTTGCCGAGATCGGCCGCCGAGACCCGCAGCCGTGCGAGCCGGAGCGCGAGGTCGCGCTCGTCGCGTCGGGGCCCGGCCGAGGCGTTTGGCTTGTCGGCCGTCTTCTGTGTGGCAGCGGGGCCGGCCGCGAGGTAGCGGGCGATCGCGCCGCGGAGGTTCGTGGCCTCGACGACGTCGGTCGGCAGGCCTGCGTCGCCGGCGCCGCGCTCCGGCCCGCTCTCGGCGGAAGCGGCGAGCGGTTCGGGCTTCGCGGCGGTGCGCTCGGCCGAGGGGCTGCCGGCCTTCCCAGTCTGCCCGATTCGGGCCCGGGCGTCGGAAATCTGGAACATGCCGCCGCCGCCGCCCACGCCGCCGCCCATCATGCCGCCACCGCCGCCGAGGCCGCCGCCCTGGCCGCTGTTGATGCCCCCGGCTCCGCCCAGGCCGCCGCCGGTCTGAAACGGATTGACACCACCCTGCGGATTCACGGGGATCACGAGGTCTGCCACCGGGTAGACCTTCACGACCATCGTCTCGGCAGCCTTGTCTTTCGTCGTGATCATGAGCACCTCGTCCTTGACGAGATACGTGAGGTCGAGGTCACCGAGCAGCAGCCGCAGCGCGGAGCGGAGGGAGATGCCCGACACGTTCTTCGTGACGGGCGCTTCGAGATCGAGCCCCGCATCCTCGAACGCCTTCGTGTCGATCTGGACGGGGATGCCCTGGGCATCCTGAATCTGCGCGATCACGTCGCGGAGCGGCGTCTCGGTGAACTCGAAGTTTTGCACCGGCTTGCCGAGCGCGTCGTAGATCTTCTGCTCGTTGCTGCCGGGATTGGCGAGGTCGACCGACTTGTACTTTTCGCGCATCTTCGTGATCTCGCGCCACCGGGCCGCGTTGGGATAGATGATCGGCGGCTCATCGGGCATCGGGATCGCCGCGATGTCGACCTGATGGAGGCAGTCCATGAAGCCCCGCTCGATGTCGCGCTTCGTGCGCACGTTTTCGGCGTCATAGTCCCTGATCCGGGCCTCGACGAAGGCCTTGCGGGCGAGCACGCGGGCCGTCATCGGCACCGGATGGTTTGCGAACAGTTCGGGGGCCTCTTCCATGAGTTGCTCACCCGGAAGCCGCTCGGCTTCATTGAACACCGTGGTCGGGGGCTCGTTGCGCGTGACGGTGTCGTAGAACTGCCGCGTGTTGTCACCGAGCACCACGGGGTAGCGTTCGGCACGGTCGTAGCCGATGCGGATGCCTTCCTCGACGAGGGCGTTGTAGCGTTCGGTGAGCTGCTTGATGCGGTCTTCCCGCCGCCGGAGGTCTTCATCGAGCCGCATCCGTTCCCGTCCGATGGCCCGGGCGCGCTCCGTCGCGAGGTCGCGCTCGGCTTTTTCGCGGGAGCGGACGATCGATTCCCGGACGCTGACCTCGATCTGCCGCAGCAGTCGATCGCGCATCGCGGCGTCGAGGTCGTCCGATGCCTGCACGCTGCGCTGCAGGTCTTTCAGGTCGGTGCGGGCCTGGTCGGGGTCGGCGGCCATCAGCTGGCGGGCGTTTCGCAGCCGCACTGCCGTCTCCTGTTCGAGCTGCTGGGCCCGCACCTTGCGCAGCCGATTGAACTCTGCCAGCTCCTCCGGATCGTGCGTGACGTCGCGGGCCGGCGGCAGCGGCCGTGGGTCGGCTGCGGGCGGAGGCAGTTGCTCGAGCGCGCCGCCAGCCGCATCGTCTGCAGCCGCGGGGGCTTCATCGTCATCCGTCTGGCGGTTCAAGCCGACGGGCATCTCGGCCTGCTCGAGGCCCTTGCGTGCGACCGTGTGCACGAGTGCCGCATCGACGTTGTCTGGGTCGCGCCGGAGGGCCGCCACAGCGAGCCGGAGGGCCGACTCGTTGGCCCCGGTGGCCGCAGCCTGTTTCGACAGCGTCGCCAGCTGGGCGGCCTCGTTCCGAATCGTCGTCCGGGCGACGTCGAGCCCCTCGCGGCCGAGGAGTGGCAGGAACACGCCGTTGGTAGGAAACGCATTGCGGAAGAGCTCGCCGAGGTAGGCGTTTTCCTGGCGGGCGTCGACGGTCGGGATCTCGACGACGGCCGACCGGGTGGCGTGGCCCTCGGCCGAGCTCTCCACGGAGAAGTCGAGCCGGCCATCTGCGATGAGTCCGCCGACGAGCAGGATGGAATCGCGGTCGGCGCGGAGCGGGGGCAGCCGTCCGGGCAAGCCGCGGTAGTTCGAAGCCGGCGTCTTTGCTGAGAGCACGACGTCTTCGGGCCAGAGCACGGGAGCGATGGCGAGGGCCCCGAGCCGTGCGCCGGCGTCGCGTGCCGCAGCGGCCTCGTCGGGGACGAGCAACATGCCGCCGGTGGCGTTCGCGAGGGCGGCGAGGCAGGGCCAGTTCACCTGTTCTCCGATGCCGACGCTCGACACGGCGATCCGTTTCGTGCGGAGCTTTTCCTGGAGTGCGAAGAAATCGGCAGCATCGATGCCGTTGAGGCCCGGCCCGTCGCCGATGTAGACGATGGCCCGGCCCGCCGCCGGCCCTGTGAATAGATCGGCCGCCGCGTCGAGCACGGCGATGATGTCGGTCGACCCGAGCGGCGTGCGCTCCGCGAGCGAATTGACGGCATCCCGCGTCGCAGGGCTGCCCGCAGCCGCGAAGCCTTCGCTGAGCGGCGCGCAATCGACATCGACGGCGGCGATCCAAAACCGGTCGCTCGAACGGGCTTTTTCCAGGATGCCGCCGAGCGCTTCCGAGGTGCGCTCGCGCTGCGTGCCGATCTGGCTCGCCGAGGTGTCGACGAGCACCACCACGTCGACCGCGCCGGCGGGCTCCCGAGGCGCCGCCGCGCGGAGACCGATGGCGACGACCGGTGGGGCAAAATCACTGCCCGCAAAACTCTCCGCAAAGGAGACGGTCACCGGTTGCTCGGCACGAACGCGGGGGGGCGCCACGGCAGCGCCCAGGAAGAGCGTGGCGAGCAGAATCGGGGTGCGGGTGGACATGATCCCTCCAGGCAGACTCGGTGCGATGGGCCGCGATCGGCAGTCGCCGAGAGCATATTTCGTGCTCTTCGCTCCGCCAACGCCGTTCTGCGGCCAAACACCCCGGTTCGCGACGAATTCTCCCTGCCAGCCGGCCTCTGTAGTGTACCCAGCTTGCCAGCGACACTCTCGGGTTGGCCGGTCGTGGCCGGCCCGTAATACTCCGCCGCGGCAGCGTCGCCCGGTGGCTGCGAGCGGCCTGTTTCCGAAGCCATTGATCTCGAAGCCAGGTGGCCAGACATGCCGCGACTCCAGGCGCGACCCTCGATTTCCCAGCAGATTCGCGCGCAGACTCGATCCCCTTTGCTCGCCGTGGTGGCGTGGGCCGCCGGGGCGTGTCCGCTCGAGGTGGCCGCGCAGCCGCCGATCGCTCCTGCTGCCGCAGAGGTGGAGCGATCGTTCACGCCCGACGAACGCACGAACATCGCCGTGTACGACGCGGTGAATCGCAGCGTCGCCAACATCAACACCAAGGCGACGGTGCCCACGGGGCTGTTTCTCCTGGAGGTGCCCTCCGAAGGGGCGGGCTCGGGAATCGTGCTCGACAAGCTTGGCCACGTGCTCACGAATTTCCACGTCGTCGAAGGCGCGAAGGAGATTCAAGTGCTGCTCTACGACGGGTCGTCGCACCAGGCAGCGCTCGTTGGCGCCGATCCGGCCACCGACGTGGCCGTGATCCGGGTGGCCGCGCCGCCCGACGTGCTCGTGCCGGTGAGCTTCGGCACGTCGAACGATCTGCGCGTGGGCCAACGGGTGTTCGCGATCGGCAATCCCTTCGGCCTCGAACGCACGCTGACGACCGGAATCATCTCGAGCCTCAATCGCTCGTTGCCCACGCGGACGGGCCGGACGATCAAATCGATCATCCAGACCGACGCGGCCATCAACCCCGGCAATTCCGGCGGGCCGCTGCTCGACAGTGCGAGCCGACTGGTCGGGATGAACACGGCGATCGCCAGCCGCACTGGCCAGAGCTCGGGCGTGGGTTTCGCGATCCCGGTCGGCACCCTGGCCAGGATCGTGCCACAGCTCATACAAAAGGGAAAAGTCGTGCGGCCAGACGCGGGCATCGCACGCGTGTACCAGACCGACAGGGGGCTCGTGGTCGCGACGCTCGCCCCGGAAGGGCCCGCCGAACGGGCGGGGATCCGCGGGTTTCGCGTGATTCGCGAGCGGCGTCGGCAGGGCCCCTTCGTCGCAGAATTCGAGCGGGTGGATCGGTCGGGAGCAGACCTGGTCGTGGCTGTGGCCGGCCAGGCGGTCAAAACCGCCGATGATTTTCTCTCGGCGATCGATGCCAGGAATCCGGGCGATCAGGTGCTGATCACGGTGGAGCGCGAAGGGCATCGGCTCGACGTCCCCGTCGTGCTCGACGCTGAAAAATAGCCATTGATCGCGTCTTCGCGAGGGGCGGGGCGGAAATCATGACGGTCGTGCCGAACCCTCCGGTGCCGGGGTCCGTATCATCAGGATCGTCCACGACTGGCGTGCTGCCGGTGCGGTAGACGATTTTTGGAATCCCGCCGGCCTGGGGGCGTTGACTTGCTCCGAAGGCCTGCTAGATTTCGAAGTCTCGCCGGTGGTTGCCTCGTGCGGCCACCGTTGGGTAGTTCTTTGACAATTCGGCAGTTGATCTCTTTCGGTTTCGGCCGGCACGCGATCGTGTGACCGGCACCGACTGGATGGCCCGAGTCGCTTCTCGGAGACGCAAGTCTTCAGGGGTGCAAGGCAGTCTGGTTGGGAACTGATTTAAAGTAGACAGATCGATAACTTCGGTTTGCCTCCGGTTGTTTGCGGCTCGCTTTGGCGACGCCGCAGGCAGTCACGCAAGACAGAAGCGGACCGCGCAAGTGGGCCGTGGATGACAAGCAACAAATTGAAGGGTTTGATTCTGGCTCAGAGTGAACGTTGGCGGCGTGGATTAGGCATGCAAGTCGAGCGAGAACCGTAGCAATACGGGGACAGCGGCGAACGGGACAGTAATGTGTAGGTACCTACCCCTGGGTCCGGGATAGCTGCGGGAAACTGCAGGTAATACCGGATAACGTCTCAGGACCAAAGGTGTGATTCCACCTGGGGAGGGGCCTGCATCCTATTAGCTAGTTGGTGAGGTAACGGCTCACCAAGGCAACGATGGGTAGCGGGTGTGAGAGCACGACCCGCGTCATTGGGACTGAGATACTGCCCAGACACCTACGGGTGGCTGCAGTCGAGGATCTTCGGCAATGGGGGAAACCCTGACCGAGCGACGCCGCGTGCGGGATGAAGGCCTTCGGGTTGTAAACCGCTGTCGTAGAGGAGGAAATGCAGGGGGGTTCTCCCTTCTGTTTGACCTATTCTAGGAGGAAGTACGGGCTAAGTTCGTGCCAGCAGCCGCGGTAAGACGAACCGTACAAACGTTACTCGGAATTACTGGGCTTAAAGGGTGCGTAGGCTGCGCGGAAAGTTGGGTGTGAAAGCCCTCAGCTCAACTGAGGAATTGCACTCAAAACTACCGTGCTCGAGGGAGACAGAGGTAAGCGGAACTCAAGGTGGAGCGGTGAAATGCGTTGATATCTTGAGGAACACCGGTGGCGAAGGCGGCTTACTGGGTCTCTTCTGACGCTGAGGCACGAAAGCTAAGGTAGCAAACGGGATTAGATACCCCGGTAGTCTTAGCTGTAAACGATGAGCACTTGTTTGAAGGGTCCTCCATAGCCTTTCAGACGTAGCGAAAGTGTTAAGTGCTCCGCCTGGGGAGTATGGTCGCAAGGCTGAAACTCAAAGAAATTGACGGGGGCTCACACAAGCGGTGGAGGATGTGGCTTAATTCGAGGCTACGCGAAGAACCTTATCCTAGTCTTGACATG
>CAMAVC010000019.1 GCA_945861585.1 Planctomicrobium piriforme | reverse complement strand
TATGGGGAGCCCGAAGCCGGTGTGGGCGAGTTGAGGAAGAATCAGGCTGACGCCTGTCCTACGCTTTGCGCACCGTTCCGCGGATCAGGATGTCGCCGCCGGGGTGAGTGATCTCCTCGATGTCGATCGAGCCGGCGAGCGCCGAGGCTGCGCCGCCGTGGCCCGTGATTGCGGGCGTGATGGGGCCGCCGAGGAGTTTTGGGGCCACGAAGGCCCAGACTTCGTCGATGGCATCGAGCGCCGCAAACGATGCCAGCACCTCGGGGCCGCCTTCGACGAGGAGGTTCGTCATGCGGCGCGTCCCGAGGTGCGCGAGCAGGGCCCGCAGGCGTGCGTCGCGGTCGGCGAGATCCGGCCGCCAGATTTCAGCGCCCGCGGCCTCGAGGGTGCGCAGGCGGTCGGCCGGAGCAGCCGGCCCGACGGCCACGAGGAGCGGGGCCTCGCGGGCCGACCTCACGAGCTGGCTCTCGGGTGGGAGTCGGGCTGCGCCGTCGAGCACGATGCGGAGCGGCGTGCGTGGGCCCGCGGGCCGGGCGGTGAGCAGCGGGTCGTCGGCGAGGGCGGTGCCGATGCCGATCAGGATCGCATCGCAGCGGCCCCGCAGTTCGTGGACGAGCCGGCGAGACTCCTCCGACGAGATCCAGCGGTCGCCAGCGGATGACGGGGCCGCGACGTGGCCGTCGAGACTCATCGCCCATTTTGCGATCACCCATGGCTGCCCGGTCGTCACGAGCTTCGTGAAGGGCGCGATGAGCCGCGCAGCTTCGCATTCCAAGAGTCCTGTGTCGACCGTGACTCCGGCGGCCCGCAGCAAGGCGATGCCACGGCCCGCCACCTCCGGATACGGATCGGCAGCAGCGACCACGACGCGGGCGATCCCCGCCGCCTGGATCGCGTCGGTGCACGGGGGCGTCTTGCCGTGGTGGCAGCAGGGTTCGAGCGTCACGAACAGCGTGCCGCCCCGTGCGGCGGGGCCTGCGGCGGCGAGCGCGTTGACCTCTGCGTGGGGCCCGCCGAAACGCTCGTGGCAGCCTGTGCCCACGATCGTGCCGTCGGGTGTGGCCACTACGGCGCCCACCATCGGGTTGGGCTCCACCCGCCCGGCACCCCGGCGGGCGCTGTCGAGGGCCCGCTGCATCGCCGCATGTTCGATCGTGGTCCAGGCCATGAGCGATCGCGTCAGCCGGGTGTCCAGATCGTTTTCTTCTCGCCTGCTTGGCCTGGTGCCTGCGGCTGTGGGCTGCCCGGGGTCCAGAGGCCGGAGGGGGCCGCCGGCGTCGCAGCGGCGGAGCCACCGGCCAAGGCGCCCGGCTGGGCCGTGCCGCCGGGCATGCCTCCCCCGGTCTGCGCCGCCATCATGCCGGGCAGGTCGATGCCGGCTTCCATGAGCACCTGCGCGAGCGCCTCGAGCACTTTTTGGTCACGGGCATGATCGCGCCGGAGACCGTCGAGGAGCTTGGCGATCTCGGCCTGGTCGCCCCGTTGGAGCCGCACGCGCAGCTCGGCCACGTCGATCATGCCATCGCTCACCTTGAGCGTCGTGGCGATCTCCCGCAGGTGGCCGATGATGTCGAGCTTCTCAACGGTGGAGGGGGCTCGCTCTTCGAGCATGCTCCAGGCTTCCCAACGGTCTTCGGGCGTCGCATCAGCGCGGGCGATGAGCGCGCGGGCCGAGCGCTCGGCGGCCAGGTCGAAGCCGGCGTCGAGCGCCGTGATAAACACGCCCCGGAGCTGGTCGAGATCGACCTTCGCGAAGTCGAGCCGGTGCCAGCGCAGCGGTGGCACCGCTTCGAGGGGGCGAACTGATTCGATCGGCGTCGGAGCGGGCATGCCAAGACGCGAGCGAATCTCCGTCCATGCGCCGCTCTCGTCGCGGCTGCGGGCCGTGGCCTCTCCCTGGCCGACGAGCGCCGCCACCCGGCGGGCACCGACGGTGTCGCCGAGTGCCGCGCGGGGCGTTTTGCCGAGGAGCTCGGGCAGGGCGGTGTCGGGCCAACGCTCCACGAACCGTCGCCACAGGGCCATCTGCTCCGCGGCGACCATCGTATCGATCGGTGATGGCTGCCCAGCCGGGGTGGCGGCACCCGGCTTGGGCAACGGGGTGCGAAACTGCGCCCCGCAAAGCCAGTTGGTGGGCGTGGCCGCCGGGAGCGTGGCGGAGAGCGGCTCACCAAACGCGGCGCCGAGCACGGGCTCGAGCACCGCCCGAGCCGTGGCCACGTCGGGCGCGAAGCCCTGGAGGGTCGCCAGCGGCTCCTGATCGGTCTGTTTGCCGAAGATCAGCACGGTGGCCACGAGGCGGGCGGGTGTGTCGGCCGTCGGTGCCGCTTCGAACACGCGCCATGCGGATCGCGGTGGCACGGCGCCGCGGGCCGTCCACTGTGAGCGGTCGAACGGGGCCGGCTCGAAGTGGGCGTCGTGGCGGAGCTTGTCTTCGAGGAGGTCGAGCGTGGCGGAGCCTTCCGGGCCGAGCACGAGCATGGCCGAACGCCGTTCATAGGGCACGGTCGGGGAGCGGTCTTCATCGGCCTCGGTTTCGAGCGCGATTGCGCGGCCGGTCGCCTCGACGGCGTCGTCGGCGGGCAGGCCCGGGAGGCCCGCGAGGGCGAGCCACGCCTCCGCTGCCTCGAACGGTCGGGCGAGCATCTCGCAGAGAGAAGCGATGTTCGTAAACAGTTCGCGGCTCTGCCCGGCGACGTTCTTCAAGCTCCGAAAGGCCGTGAGTGCTTTGCCGAGCCGCCACGCCTCTGCGTGCTCGAGGCCCGTGTCGAATTCGGCCTGCCAGGGCGAATCGGCCGGCGCGGGTTCCAGGCGCACCTTCGTGCGCAGCGCCGCAGGCACGCCCGCCGAACCGACGACGGATGCCAGCAGCCGCTGCTCCTCGGCGGTGCCGAGCGACTTGTCGACCATCCACTCGACGACCCCCTGGGCGAATCCCGTGTGCCCGGCCTGGGCGCCTGCCTGCACCAGCGTGGCCGCGATCCGCACGAGATCGGCAGAGATCTCGGCACCGGCCGCTTCCCGGGCCTTGTCGAACTGTGCGGCCGCCTCCTGAATCCGGCCGGCGATCGCGTCGGCGACCGCCGCATGGCCGAGCGCCAGCGGGTTGTCGGGAAAGGCCGCGAGAAATGCCTGGCTCGACACAGCCGCTTCGGCGAACTTCCGGGTCGCAAGTTGCAGCTTCACCTGCGTGGCCATGAGGCATGCCCGGCCCGGGGTCTTGGCGGCCAGCCGCTCCACCTGCTCGAGCGCTGCAGAAATCTGATCGCCTTCGATGAGTCGGTCGATCTGTTCGAGGTCGCCGGTGAGATCGTCACAGCAAAACTTGACCTTCTTGCCGGTGCCGCCGGGGCACGCTGCATAGGGATCGATGGCCATGGATGGCGGGCTCCTGTCCCCTCGGGGGAAAAGCGAAATTCGTGTGGATCCGCCGAATGTACCAGCGCCGGATGACGCTGTCGGGGGTGCCGGCCATAATGCCGCCGGCGGGTCCCGAATCCAACCACCATGCGCCAACCCAGGATCCTCGTCCTCGACGCCCGCGGCGCCACCGGTCTGCCCTACGCCGGCCTCGTGGCCCGGCTGCAGCCGATGGAGCTTCGCGTGGAGACGGCCGCCGCCGGCATCGCCGCAGCGCTCGCACGCGATGCGTGGGATCTCGGCGTGATCACCGCGCGTGAGCCAGGCACGGCGGCAGAGCTCGCTGCCGCCGTCCGCGCCGCCGACGCGGAGCTCCCCCTCGTCGTCATCGACGCCCATCCGACGGTCGCAGCGGCCCGGCAGTGCCTCCAAGCCGGCGTCGGCGACTATCTGGATCTCGAACGCGCCGAGTCGGAGTTGGAAGACGCGCTCGTACGGCTGCTTTCGGCCGCGCGGCGGCGCGCTGCCGAGGAGGTGCTGCGCCGGGCGGTGGAGCGGCCGTACACGTTCGAGGGCTTCCTGGGTGAGAGCCCGGCGATGCGTGCCGTGTATTCGATCATCGAGCGGGTGGCAGCCAGCTCGGTCGACGTGCTCGTGACCGGCGAGACGGGCACCGGCAAGGAACTCGTGGCCCGCGCCCTCCACCAGCGCAGCCGGCGGGCCGCGGCGCCGTTCGTGCCGGTCGATTGCGGCGCCATTCCCGACGCGCTCATGGAGAGCGAATTTTTTGGCCATGAACGCGGCGCCTTCACCGGCGCCGATGCCCGCCGGATGGGCCTCGTGGAATTCGCCGATGGCGGCACGCTGTTTCTCGACGAAGTCGGCGAACTGCCGCTCGCGCTCCAGGCCAAGCTGCTGCGGGTGTTGCAAGAGCGGCGCGTGCGCCGCGTGGGAGCGCGGCAGGAGACCGCAGTCGACGTGCGGGTGATCGCGGCCACTTCGCGCCATCTCGACGCGATGGTCGAACGCGGCGATTTTCGCCGCGATCTCTACTACCGGATCAACGTCGTGCGAATCGACCTGCCGCCGCTGCGCGACCGCGGCGACGACATCGGCCTGCTCGCGGAATTCTTCGCCAACAGGGCCGCGCAGGAGATGGGCAAGCCGGTGAGCGGGCTCTCGATCGACGCCTACCAGGTGCTCAAGACCTACCACTGGCCCGGCAACGTGCGGGAACTCCAAAACGTGATTCGCCGGGCGGTCGCGATGACCCGCTCGGCGACGCCCGACGTGGAAGACCTGCCCGACGAGATCGTCGCGGCGGCGGGCCGCAGTCTGCCGGCGGCGGACGGCGACGACGGCTTCTTCGCCCGGCGGGCCGAGCACGTGTCGAAGTTCGAAAAGCAGTATCTCGCCGACCTGCTCACACGGCACCACGGCGACGTCACTGCCGCGGCCCGCGATGCGAAAATTCCCCGCGGCACGCTCTACCGCCTGATGAAGAGCCACGCCCTCGACGGCGCGGCGTTTCGCACGAAGTAGGACAGGCTGGCAGCCTGTCATGCCGGGCTTTCCGGCAAGGCATGTGACAAGAACCCGCACTCGGAGCCGGCGGTAGGCATGCTCGAGGGATGCTTCACGGAACGGCACGGCATCCTGCCGTCCGTTCCTTGGCCGACCTCCGTCGGCTGGTGATGACCCGGCCTTCCAGGCCTAACGCTGTTTCGTCCTCAACGACTCCCTGCGTCTGCGCGTGCCCACCGACCGACTCCGCCGAAAGTTCCTGGCGCCTACGAACTGGGGAGGCGAGGGGCTGCCCCTGCCGTTGAGCCGGCGTATTTGACCAGCGGAGCCATGGATGGCGCAGCGCAGGCAAATCCGAGTGAGCCGAAGCCTGGAGGGCGGAGGCGAACGTCCGGCGAGACGGCACGGGGCAGCCCCTCGCCGGGTGCACTGCGTGCCAGCCATGACAGGCTGAAGCCTGTCCTACTTACGCGCCCAGGTCTTGCCTTCCTTGTAGCGATTGGCCCGCTCGACGAGCTCGGGGTTTTTCGTCGTCGCGATCACTTTGTCGAGGGCCTTCGTGAAGTCGTCCTTGTGGGCGTCGCGGAGCTTCTGGTGATGGGCCAGCTCCACCACGCTCTTGCAGGCCGGCTCGGCGAGCGACGGCTCGTCGAGATAGGGGAGGACGAACCGAAACGTCTCCACTGTTCGGATCGCGTTGGCACGCTCGATCACCTTGCCGCGGTCGGCATCCTTCTCGCAGAGCTTCATCGTCTGTTCGAGAAGCTCGAGCTTTTGTTTGTCGTTGAGCTTGTTGTCGGGCAGGGGGGCGATGCGGATCAGGGCCCCGAGCAGCCGGTCGCGGGTGGCGGCATCGGGAGCCTTGGCCACCATGCCGAGCAGCTTCGGCGCCACTGTGGCATCGGGCCAGCGGGTCAGGGCCACGAGGCCGAACTCGCGCTTCGCCGGATCGGTGTCGGCGAGCAAGGCATCGACGACGGCCATCGCCCCGGGGCCGCCGATCCGCCCCAGTGGCGAAAGCAGCACTTCCCGGTCGGCGTCGCTCGCCGTCTTGAAGATCGTGAGGAACGACTCGGTGGCCTGCTCATGGCCGGCGTTCTGCGTGCAGATGGTGACAAGGGCCCGCTCGGCGTCGGTGCGCTCCTGCCCCGCGGCAGCCGCGAGCACCCCCTTCACCATGGCGGGCACCTGTTCGGGGCCGCCGAGCTTGGCGAGCGCCCGCATGGCGGCCGTCCGTACGCCACTATCCGCGTCGACCGCGTAGCCCACGAGATCGGGCACGGCCGCCCGGGCCCGCCTGTCGGCCACGACGTCGAGGAGTTGGGCCCGCACCGGCGGCGCTGCACCCGCCAGCGCCGCGACGACCTGCCGGGTGGCTTCGTCTCCGCGCAGGATCACGAGCGCCCGGCGTGCCGCAGCTTTCTCGGGGTCGGTGGCCGCGAGTGCCTTCACGAGTAGCCCGACGGATTCGCCCGACCCTAAGCCGCCGATGGCGTGGAGGGCGGCGGATCGCACCGCCGGATTGCCCCCTTCCGCGAGCTTTGCGATCGCCGGCAGTGCTGCGGCGTCGCCGCGGTCGGCGAGAGCCCTCAGCAGTTCGATCTGCCGGTCGGCGGGCAGCGCAGACAGGCGGGCCGCGAAGCGGGCGGTCGTCGCCTCGCCCTTCATGCCACGGCGAATTTGCTCATAGGCGATGGCCCGCTCCTGGACGTCGTTCGCGTCGACGAGCTGGTCGAGACGGGCGAGGGCCTCGGCCGCGGTGTCAGCCGCCCCGCCGACGCCGGCCAGGCCGAGCGTGGCACACCCACCCAACGCAAAGCAGAAGACGAACCGGCGCATCGATGGTCTCCGAGAGAGGATCAAATGAAGAATGGGCTCGGGCGAGCACAAGGTCAGGAGGCGGTCGTGTCGAGGCAGGCGACGATGCCGCGGGTGGCGGCCAGCTCGATCACCCGGGCCGCCGGCTTCCCTGCTGCCGCCGTGGCGAGTTGGTCGTAGAGCGCCCGGGCCTCGGCCCGCTTGCCCTGGCGGAGCAGGCCTTCCGCACAGGCGAGCCGGGCATCGACGATGGCGCGGGCCACTGCGTCGCCCGCCAGGGGATCGGCCTTCGCGAGCGCCGCGATCGCTTCGGGGGTCTGGATCGCGCCGAGGGCTGTCGCCGCGGCAACGGCCGTGGTGCCGCCCGCGGAGAGCAGGCCCGCGATCATCGGCACGGCTGCGGCATCACGCCGGGTTGCGAGCGACGAAAGCATGCCGATCGCGAGCTTGCCACCCACGGCTCCGAGGGCCGTGCGGAGGGCGCTCCCCGCTTCCGGCCCCGGGATCGGCTCGAGCGCGAAGCGGGCCATGTGCGAGTTGTCGCCGTCGACAAGCAGCGGCGCGAGTGCCGGCACCGCCGCCGCCGTGCCGATCAGGGCGAGCTTGCGGCACACGTATTCCTTGCAGGCCCGCGAGGTGTCGGGGCCGAGGAGCGCGATCAGCCGCCGCTCGATGTCGGACCGGGCGGCGGCGTCGCTCTGCGTCGCCACGATGGCTTCGTCGATCGGCTTGAACGCGGAGGCATCGGCGCCCCAGTCATAGGCTTTGAGCGACGCGAACGGGGCGTCGAGCGTCGCAGTGTCGAAGGGCATGGGAGGGTCTCCGTTCGGTGGGGCTCAAATGATCCAGGGCTCACGGCGGGCGCGGTCCAGGAGGTGGTTGGCTTCTTCGTCGCCGGTGAAGGCTTGGGTGGCCCGATCCCACGCGAGCGACCGCTCCAGCCGCTGGGCGATGGCGAGCATGTGGATTCCGGTCATCGTGTTCACAGCCAGTTCGATGTCACGGAACGGCCGTTCGCGGGTCTTCACGCACTCGATGAAGTCACCGTAGATGCCTCCCTGGCCCTTGTAGACCGGCACGGGTGTGGCGGCCGTGGCCACGCCGTCGCCCATGATCTGGATTCCGCGCTCATGGGTGATCGATGGTTTCTGGGGCTTCAGGTGCTGCGGACGATTGCAATGAATCTCGACGCCCGTGGGATAGACGATCGTCGCGTAGGCGCCGTCCTTGCCGTCGGCTGATCGCGGGTGATATTCCACCTTCGCCGGCTGCTGGCCGCGAAGGTTGGTCGCGAAGATCAAGCCGCCGAAGTTGTGAGCGCCCCAGTCGGTCATGCTGCCGCCCGAGTAGTCGATATACGACCGCCAGCTGTTGCCACCCGTGCCGAAGTTGCCGTCGCAGCGGCCCGCGTTGTAAGGCTCCCACGCAGCGGGGCCGAGCCACAGATCCCAGTCGATGTCGGGGGGCGTGGGCTGGCCGGGCAGATAGCACGCCATGGGCGGCGGCCCGATGCTGAGGTCTGCCGACCGAATGGTGCCGATCTCGCCGGCCCAGCAGGGCTCGACGATCGTGCGGTAGTCCTCCAGCACCCGCTGGCTGCCGCCGGAGACCACGCGGCCGTAGCGGCGGGCGGCAGCGATCATCAGCGGGCCTTCCCGCAAGGTCAGCGTCTCGGGCTTTTGGAGATACACGTCTTTGCCGGCCAGGCAGGCCGCGATGGTCATCACGGAGTGCCATTGGTCGGGCGTGGCGATGTGCACGGCGTCGATGTCGTCGCGGGCGAGCAGTTCGCGGAAGTCGACGAAGGCTGCACAATCCTTGTTGCCGTACTTGGCATCGACGCGGTCCTTGCCCCCGTCGCGCCACTTCTTCCGCACGTCGCAAACGGCGACGTACTGCACGTCGGGGCGGCCAAGGAACGCGCCCTGGTCGCCCGACCCCATGTTGCCGATGCCGATCCCGCCCATCACGATCCGGTCGCTGGCCGGCGGCGTGGTGGCATCACCGAGCGCCTTCGACGTGATCACGTAGGGTGCGGCGACTGCCGAGCCGGCCGTGAGGCTCGTCGAAGCGAGGAACCGGCGGCGTGAAACGGAACGGTCGGTCATGAAGATCTCCTTTCAAGGTGCTGTCACAAGGTATCGCACCGGCCCGGGGGCGGCAAAAGTCTTGTCGCGTGGGCCGCGGCGGCCCAAGGCTCCTCGAGCGTTCGCCGACCCCCGTGCCTCCCCGGATTGCCCTGAACGAGCACCTGCTTATTTCAACGTTCGCATGAACTCGACGACGTCGAGGAGTTCGTTGGGCGACAGCGTGGCGGCGAGGCCTTCGGGCATGCTGCTCTGCTTGAGCTTCATCCGCTCGTCGATCTCGGCCACCGCGATCTTCTTCTGCTCCTTGCCGTCGAAGATCACGAGCTCCTCGGGCGATTCGCTCACGAGCAGGCCGGTGATGCTGCGGCCGTCGTCCGTGACCACGAGTGTGGAGAGATATTTGTCGTCGACCTGGGCGTTGGGGTCGATGATCGACTCGACGAGTTTGTACGAATCGAGCCGCTTGCCCACGCCGTTCATCTCGGGGCCGAGGTTCGCCCCCTCGCTGTAGACCTTGTGGCAGTTGATGCACACGCGGCGAAACACGGCCTTGCCGTTGTCGGCGTTTCCCCCTGAGATCCCGGCCAAGGCGGTCATCGCCTTGTTTCGCTCCTCCTCACTCTTGGGATCCTTGCTGAGCAGGATGGCCAGATGCGGCTTGATCTCGGCCGCCTTCTTGTCGAGCCCGAGCACGCTCTCGAGAATCGTGAACGCCGGCGTGCCCTTGGCAACGAACGTGCCTGCCTCGTAGTCCTTCTTCCAGACGTCGATATTGGCCCCGAGCGCTGCGTCGCACGTGTACGCGATGAACCGGTCGGAGGGCTCGACATTCGCCGCCGCGACGACGGCCTGCATGGCCGTCGGCGTGCCGAAGAAGCTCAACCCCCGCACGGCCTCACAGCGGACGCGGGAATTCGGATCGACGGCTTTGGCGATGAGCCGCTGCTCGGCGTCGGAAAACCTCCCGCGCTCGTCGGCGAGCACGCGCGTGGCCGCGGCGCGGGCGTCGGACACCGGCGATTCGAGCAGCCTCGTCAGCAGGCCTGCATCGACCGCATGAAAGCTCTGCTGGAGCCAGAGCACCTCGGTGGCGAGCCGCTCGGCAGCCGGGTCAGACGCCACGCGGCCGAGCCACGCATTGGCCGCGGCGAGCACGTCTGTCTGCGGCCGGGCCTGGAGGTCGGCACGGGCCCGGTAGCGGGTGCGCCATTCGGAGCTTTTCAGCTGCTCGAGCACCTCGTCGATCGACCTGCCGGCCTGGGTGTCGGGCTTCAGGAGCGGCTTGTTTTTGTAGACAAGCCGGTAGATGCGGCCGTGCACATGATCGCGATTGGGGTCGCGCTGGCTGTATTGCATGTGGCCGATGAGCGGGTTGGCCCAGTCGCCGAACCACAGCGCGCCATCGGGGCCGATCTGCGGATCGACCGGCCGAAAGTGCTTGTCGGTGCTCTTGATCAGGTCGAACGGCGTTTTTGCATCCTTCGGATCGTGCCGCACCCGCTCCCCCTTGAAGCCGCCGCCGTCATCGGAGAACGCCCAGCGCGGAATGCCGTTCATGTTGATCACGCAGGCGTAGATGAACTGGTCTTGCACCTCGTCGGGAAACTGCCGCGTGCGCAAAAACTCGCTTCCTATGACGGGCCGCATCTTCTCCGTGTCGAACACAGGGTTCATGCCCTTGCGGCCGCCGTACTGCTTGCCGGAGAGCGGCGTGTCCCAGTGTTGCGCGGCGCCGGTGCCGTCGCCGCAGATGCCCTGCCCCCATTCGTCGAACACGTAGCACCATGGGTTGCCGTAGCCGGGCGTGTTGAAGTGGGTGAGCTTCCAGGTGCGGGGGTCGAGCACGTAGGCGCCCGACGAGCCGTAGTTGCGGAACGGGCCCCACGGGGTTTCGACGGCCGTGCTCATCGCCACGCCCTCCAGCATGTGCAGCAGGCCGCCGGGGCTCGCCTCAAATGCACCGGACGTGTGGTGCGTGTCTTCCGTGGCCCAGCCATCGAGCACGTGCACGACGACGTCGGCCTTGTCGTCGCCGTCGGTGTCCTTCAGCCAGAGCATCCGCGGCTGATCCACCACGATCACGCCGCCGTTGAAAAACTGAAAGCCGGTGGGACAGTGGAGCTTGTCGTAGAAGACGGTGCTCTTGTCGGCCTTCTCGTCGCCGTCGGTGTCTTCGAGGATCACGAGCTTGTCGGCCGGCTTCGGATCGCCTGGCTGCCACTGCGGGTAGCTCGGCATCGTCGAGACCCACAGCCGGCCCTTCGAGTCGAACGCGAGTTGCACCGGCTTGGCGATCTCGGGGAACTTTCGCTCGTCGGCGAAGAGCCGCATTTCGAAGCCGTCCGGCACCGTGCAGGTGGTGATCACGTCTTCGGGCGACTTGATCACCGGGCCGCCGTCGGCGTTTTCGCTGTAGGCCTGCCGCGGCTCACCGAAGCGGGTCTGGGGCACGATCAGATCGCCCGTCTGCGAGTCGTCTGGCAAGGGGGGCACGGGCCGGCCGGCGGCGATGTCCCACACGTAGGCGTCGCGGACGGCGGCCATGGCGCGGAGCTTGACGTATTCCCGCGGGAACGTCTCGGTGTCCCAGGTGCGGCGGCCGCCGTACACATACCAACCGTTCACCATCCGATGGTCCTGCATGGCGATCCACGCCTTGTCGATCACCGCGGCCCGGAGTTTCTCGAAGGCGTCGGCACCGAGCCGGTGCGAAGATGGGGCGCCAAACAGCTTCTCGTCGAGCAATTTGCCCACGAGTGCGTCGCCGGCCTTGTCGACATGGCAGCCGTTGATCGTGAACTGTCGGCCGGGCTCGGCCGCGAAGGCCTCACGCGTGGCGTCGAATAGGTCGATGAACGCGAGCCCCTTCTTTGCGGCGACGTCGCGAGCGGCATCGCGATAGAGGGCCAAGGCCTTGTTTTGGGCGTCGGCGTCGGGCATGAGCGGATCGCCCGTGGGCTCGACGGCGATCGGCGACACGATCACGAACCGCGGCGGCGATTTGGCCTCGTCACGCGGATACTTCGCGGCCAGCTCACCGAGCAGATTGAGATAGTCAGTCTTGAATTTCTCCACGCCGGCCGGGCCGGCGAACGACTCGTTGAATCCGAAGAACAGCATGTAGGTGTCGGCGCCGAAGGCAGCCACCGGATCGTCGAGCTTCGTGTAGTCGCCGGCCCGCTGCCGATTGGCAACTTCGTCGGCCGGCCGGGCGACGTTGCGCACGACGAGTTTCTTGTCGGGAAAGCGCTGGTGCAGCAGCGTCTCGAAGTGCCCGAAGATGTTCATCCGCTCGGCGGTCGAATTGCCAAAGATCGCGATCCGCTCGCCGTCGATGAACTGGAGCGGCAGCGTGCTCGGCGGCAGGGCCGGGCTCGTCGCCCGCCGTCGGGGAGCGAGCAGCTCGCGGGCCGTCTCGAACGGGTCGGCCTCTTTCGGGGCTCCGGCCGGAGCGTCGGGCTTCTTCGCCTCGGCGGCCTCGGCGGCTTGGGCAGCGACCGCTATGAACAACAGCAGCGAGGCCAGGGGCAGCGAGGCCAGGCGAAGTGGCGCGAATGGCATGGGCATGATGCTTCTCGGGAGTTCAAGAAAATAACGCAGCTTCCAGCATAGATCGAAATCGCCGCAAGGCGAGCGCCAGACGTGCTCGAAAGCTCAAGTTGCCACGGCGCTGGGCCTGCCCCCGAGCCGCCTCATGCGACCCGCTCAAGTTTTGTGATCCGTCCCGTGGCCACCCACTCCGCCACGACCAGGTCGCCCGTCGGCGTGAAGCAGGCATCGTGCGGATGGACGAACTCACCGTCTTTCCATTGGTCGGGCAGGCCGCGGAGGTTTTTGATCTCGTCGAGCCTGTCGATTGCCCGGCCGAGTTTTGCGACCGGCTGGTTCTTCTCGTCGAGCAGAGTCACGCAGGCCTTCAGTTCGGGCACGACCATGAGCCCCTGCCAGGTGTCGAGGTTTGCGGGCAGCCCGAAGCCGGGAATCGTTTCGCGGTAGGTTCCGTCGAGGGCGAACGTCTGGAGCGCGTTGTGCGCCCGGTCGCAGATCACGATCGTGGGCTCACGATTGGTGCCGTCCGCCGCAGGACGGCGGTCGATCCAGATGCCGTGGGGCGTGTTGAACGTGCCCTTGCCGTCGCCGGCCCCGCCGAACGAGCTCAGCCACTTCGCATCGCGGTCGTAGCGGTGGATTTTGAACGAGCCGTAGCCGTCGGCGAGCAGAAAACCGCCGTCATCGAGAAAGGCGAAGTTCGTGGGCAGGAAGCCCTGCCGGTTCCAGGAGGGCGTGGTGGAGACGTCTTCGCCCGGTGCGTAAACGCCCGACTCCATCGGCGCCTTGCGAAACCAGACGATCTCGCCGTCGAGCGTCAGCTTCGCGAATGCCTTCACCCCCTGGTAGCCGCAGACGTAGAGGAATTCGTCGTCGCCTTCTTTGCGAACCTCGATGCCGTGGCCGCCTCCCTGAAACTCGCTGCCGAACGCTCGGATGAATGTGCCCGCCGGGTCGAACACGAAGATGGCCGGGTGGTCTTTCTTATTTTTGTGGCCCTCGTGGATCACGTACAGATTGCCCGCCGCATCGACGGCGACGCCATGCGTGGTCTGCCAGGTGAACCGGTCAGGCAGCTGCGGAAAACGGTGGTTCACCCGAAACGTGTGGGCCCCCGCGCCGACGATGACGTCGGTGCCGACGCGGCGGCTGCGCGCGAAGGCGGGCGTGGCCGAGACCGTCACGGCCCCTGCCGCAAGGGCGGTGAACGTGCGCCGCGAGATCCGGGGCAGGGGGCGACGGTCGAGCGGGGGCATGTCCGACTCCTTCGTGCGACAGATCGCCTGCAGAGCGCCTCGCTGGCGCGACGCGCAATCAAGGCTTCAAAATACCACGGATCCGGCTGCCCGGCGATCGCCCGATCGGACAGTGGCCGCCGGCGGCGCTCCAGCGGCGCGACACCCTTCCTGCCTCGATCCCCTGGAAAACCGCGGAAAATGCTCGCTCCGGTTTCGGCACGGCATGTGCATTCTTTTCAGGTGTCGGCAGGTCAGCGCGACCAGCCCAGCATCGCCCCGAAGACCTCTGCTCTGGAGCATCAGCCATGAAAAAGATCGAAGCCATCATCCGCCACTTCAAGCTCGAAGAAGTGAAAGACGCCCTCAACGCCCTGGGCGTGAAGGGCATGACCGTGACCGAGGTCCGCGGCTTCGGCCGCCAGAAGGGCCACACCGAGACCTACCGCGGCGCCGAATACTCCGTCGACTTTCTGCCCAAGGTGAAGATCGAGGTCGTGGTGGGCGACGACGAGGCGCAGACCGTGATCGGCAAGATCATGACGACGGCCCGCACCGGCCAAGTGGGCGACGGCAAGATCTTCGTCACGCAGCTCGCCGACGTGATCCGGATCCGCACCGGCGAAACCGCCGCGGCTGCCATCTAGTTTGTTGCAAGACCGCTGGACCGGCTTGGGCGCGATCGCGCCCAAGCCGGCTCGGGGTTACCCCGTACCGTCTCGCCGGACGCTCGCCTCCGCCCTCCAGGCTCCGGCTCTCTCGGATTTGCCTGCGCTGCGCCTGGCGTCTGTCGCGCCGTCGCCGCCGTCCCGGCGTCGGCGCCGGCTTACGGTCGCCGAGCAAAGCTCGGCTCCCACACGCGAACGTCAGGGCTGGAGGCCCGGGTGAACACCAGCGGGCGGAGGCCCGCCAAGCGAACAGCGGCACGATGCCGGGTGTTCGCGTGAAGATGGCTTCGCTGGTCAAATACGCCGTCTCAACGGTAGGGGTAACCCCGAGCCTCCCGAACTCTTAGGCGCAGAGAACTTTCGGCGGAGTCGGTCGGTGCGATGCGGAAGAGCCGACGGGCAGATACGCGGCTTACACCGAGCGCACCATCGCAGTTGAGAAGGGACTAGCGATCGCCCTCGGCGATGAAGCAGCGTACCGCCGGCTCCGAATGCGGGTTGCTATCACATGCCTTGCCGGAAAGCGCGGCATGGCAGGCTGAAGCCTGTCCTACAAGTCGCTACACGGTCATCTCGCGGGCGTGGTAGCTCGAGCGGACGAGCGGGCCCGAGGCGACCCTCTTGAATCCCATGCTGCGCGCGAGCCCGCCCAGTTCGTCGAACTCGTCCGGCGGCACGTACCGCTCCACCGGCAGCGAATCGAGCGTCGGCTGGAGATACTGTCCGAGCGTGAGGAAGTCGACGCCGTGGTCGAGGAGATCGGCGAACACGTCGAGGAGCTCGTCGCGAGTCTCGCCGAGGCCGAGCATCAGGCCGCTCTTCGTCTTCACCTCTGGCATGAGCCGCTTGGCGGTCGCGAGCAGTTCGAGCGTCCAGGAATAGACACTCTTGCGGCCGCGGACGGTGCGGTAGAGCCGGGGCACCGTTTCGGTGTTGTGATTGAAGACGTCGGGCTTGGCCGCCATCAGCTGCTCGAGCGCGCCGGGCTTGCCGAGAAAATCGGGCACGAGCACCTCGACCGCCGCACCCGTCGCCGCCCGTACCGCTTCGACCGTACGGCGAAAGTGCTCGGCGCCGCCGTCGGGCAGGTCGTCGCGCGTGACGCTCGTGATCACGACGTGCGCAAGACCCAGACGTTTCGCCGCCTCGGCGACACGCTCCGGCTCGTCGAGCTCGAGTTCCTCGGTCTTGCCCTTGGGCACCGAGCAGAAGCCGCAGGGCCGCGTGCAGACGTTGCCCAGAATCATGAACGTGGCGGTGCGCGACGACCAGCATTCGAGCCGGTTGGGGCACTTGGCCGACGAGCACACGGTTTCGAGGCCGAGCTCGGCGATCAGGTGGGCCGTCTCGGCATGGCCGCCACCGCTGCCGAGATTCTGCCGCAGCCACGGCGGCAGACGGCGTACCGCGGGAGCCGGCGGCGCAGGAGCATCCACCGTCACGATCGGCAGCGAGAACGACAGGCTGGCTGGGCTATCCGACACGTTTGATCATCTCTCGAGACCGCGGCCCGAGGTCGACAGGCACCGGAAAACCAGCCTGCACATGGACCCGCGGAAATGCGAAGGCATCTGTCATCTGTTGCACGAGCGCCGACCGCACGTCCTGAAGCCGCACGGGCCGCTGGACGTCGGCCTCGATCGACCCCATCGTACGCATTCCCGCCCTGGCGGCGACAGGCAGCGAGCGCACGCGGTGATGGAGCGGAAGCTCGGGGCAGACGTTCAAAAATCCCCCGTGCCACACCACCCCGCGTCGCACGGCGACGCCGACGGCGGCGAGGAGTCCCGTACGGCCGAAGATGCCCGGCAGGCTCGAATCGCGGGCTGCGCCGCACCGCACCGTGCGCACCGCCGCCTCGAGCGCGTGCTCGAAGCGTTCGAGGTAGCCGCCGACGTCGTGGCGGCCGAGGCCGAGATCGGCGAGCGTCGCGAACAGCGACACGCACACCTGGCCCGGCCCGTGCACCACGGCACCACCGCCGCGGCCGACGAACTTGAGCGGCAGTCTCTGCCCACGAAGCTCCTCGTCGGTGAGGTCGACGTCGGCTCGCGACCCCGAGCGGCCAATCGTGATCGACGGCTCGAGTTCATGGAGCATGAGCGTCGGCGGCCGGCCGGACGGTTCCGACACTTCCCACGCCAACCGCTCGGCCATCGTGAGCGCCGCATCAAGGCTGATCGGGCCGGCGAGCCACGCCGCGAGTGCACGGCGTGGTCCGGTGATCCGGTCGGTGTCGGGCGTGTCGCCGAGGTCTCGCATGACCCTGTTGTACCCCACCCGCACCTACTTCTTGCCCAGAAGCGCCTCGAGCGACTCCCACGCGAGCGGCACCCAAGGCACCGCGTCGGGCAGTGTGCCTGCCCGCAGCCGGGCCGCGGGGCCGGCGTCGGCCCGTTCGAGCGCCCGCTCCACCGCACCCCCAAGCCGCTCCAGCCAATCGGGCACCTCGACGCCCGAGCCGCTCCCCTGCCCGAGCATGCCCTCCGCCCGCTCTTCGAGCGTATCGCCGGCACCGGCAGGCCCGCCCGTCGTCGCCTCGGCCACCGCCGGCTCGACGAGCGATTCGAGTTCGTCTTGTTCGAGCACGGCCGTGAACGGCCGCCCCACACGATCGGCCACGCTCGCCAGCCGCACGCCCCAAAAAGCCTCGATCTTCTCGAGCCTGGCCACGAGGTCGGCTGCCGTGTCGCGGGTCTCCTCACGCATCCGGCCGCGCCACGCCGCGGCGGCCTCGTGCAGCCCGCGCCGGGCGAGCACGCGGTGGGCCATGTTGACCGGCCGGAGCGTCCACGCGATCCGATCGTACTCCGCCTTGAGCCGCAGAAAGTCGAGAAGGATGTGCAGGTGCTCCCCGCGATCCGACTGTGTCGTCGTCGAATTCCAATCGCGATATTCGGCGTGGTTTTCGGCCACGCACTCCAGCACGAACCGCAGCCTGGCGGCCGCCTGCTTGACGGGCACCACCTCGCGTTCGAGATCTTCGACGAGCCGCACGGGAAACCGTGGCCGGCCTGCGGCCGTCTCCTCAGCCGGTTCCCCCGCATGCCGCTCCACGAGTTGCTCAAGATAGTGACGCACGCCGCCGCGGAGGATGCCGCGGAGCGATGGCGGGGCGAGCACGTGCTGCGTGAACAGGCCCGCTCCATACTGCTCGACGAATTCCTTGACCACGGCGAAGGCCTTCGGTTCGCGCACGCGCTCGAGCACCGAAAGCCGCAACTGGCGGGCATGGGTCATCCAGGTATCGAGCAGCTTCGGAACCAGGAGCGACAGCCCGGCAAGGATCCGCTCAGTGACCAGCGCGGCATCGGGCGCGGTGCCGTCCGCCTCCGGCGCCTGCGCGCTCTCCACGATTCGCTCGACGAGCGCGGCGGTGGCCGCCTCGAAGACGCGGTCGAATTCGCTCACGCTCGCGGCTCCCGGCGGCCGACGGCTCTCGAGCGCCTTGGCGAGCTGCACGATCTCGGACGTTTCGGCCACGAGCCCCAGCCGCGGCAGACAGGCGGCGAGCCGTTCGAGCAACCGTTCGCGGCCACGTGCCCGGACGATCCGCAGCGGTCGACCACCGCGCGAAAGCGGCACGTAGAGCACGGCCTTGCCTGCGAGCCGGCTCCTCACCATCGCGAGGGCGGCACTCGCGGCCGGCACGTCACCCACGAGGATCGCCGCGAACAGCCCTCCCACCGTGAGCCGCGGAGCCGCTCCGGCGGGCTTGCCGCCGAGGCAGATGCGGGCCGACACGATCCAGAGCGTTTCGGTCGCCTGCACGGCGGCGTCGATGAGCCGCTCCACGGCCGCGTCGCGCTGCCAGCGCAGGCGGTCGAATTCGGCAGGTGGCATGCCGAGGGGTGGGACGGCGTCGGTCGCCGCCAACTGTTCGGCAGCCCGCACGAACGTGCGCCGCAGCCGCTTGAGCGTGTGCCGCCAGCCAATCGCTGAATCAATGTCGGCTCGCGATGGCACCGCGCCTTCGCGCACGTCGACGGCACACGACGCGGTGACCGCATGCCGCAGGAGCCGGCAGACGCCGGCCATGAACTCGGCAGCTTCCTCGATCTCCACCATGCCTCCAGCGCGCGAGGCCCCGGGCAGGTCGACGTCGAGCATGCCGCCATCGACGCCGTCGTCGGTCGAGTCGCGCCACACCATCGACTCGTAGGCCGAGGCGACTCGCTCCTCCTCATCCACCTGATCGTCGCCAGCCGCGTCATCTCCGCCACGCCGATCGTCCGGCGGCCCGGCGGCTGGGCGGCCTCCCGCGTCGCCCTCTCCGGCCACGCGTTCGAGGCAGTCGACGACACTGCTGATATTGGCTTCCACGAGCTCCAGGAACCGCCTCACGCGAGTTCGGCCGGCGGGCGACGTGTCGGCGACGGCCCGCGCCGTCCAGCGCACCGCGGCAGCCAGCCAGTCGGCTCCCGACCGCTCCACAGCCATGCCTTCGAGAAGCGACGCCCAGTGCACGAGCAGCCCCATGGCGCCATCGAGATCGCCTTCGTCGAGGAGCGCCGCTGCCGCCTGGGCATGGCTCTCCGACGCGGAAAACTCGCCGACCTCCTTCCGCCAAAACGCCGGCGGCGGCGCGTCGACGAACCCGCGCCGACGCTCCAAGGCCGCGATCACCTCACGGGTCGAATCGAGAATCTCACGGCCCGAAAGATGCGGCACGCCCGAGACGGTCGTCGTCGCATGCCTGTCCCACCAGGTCGCGAGCCGTTCGAGGGCGGCTGCCGCCCGCATCGCGTCGGGCTCGGCACGGTCGAGCCTGGCCACACGCCACGCGACGGCGTAGCCCTCGAGAATCGACTCCGTCACCGCCACGAGGTCGTCGACCCGGGGATCGGAAAGGCTCTCGCCACCCGGTTCATGCAGGGGAAACTGCCCGCCCAGGCCGAGGATGTTCCACGGATCGACCGCCGCCCCGCAGCCGACCGCGCGAAAGAGGAGGTCGGTGGCCGCATCGAGCCGTGCGAGAGCCTCGTCGGCCCCGGGAGTCGCGCCCACGAGCGCCCGCCGTGCCGCGACGACGTGGCTCGTGATTCGAGCGAACATCCGCGCCGACGCAGCGGGCACGCGGCCGGCGAGACGTTCGGCTCCCTCGGCCCGCCCCAGCTGCGCGAGCACTGCGGCCAGCGCCACGTTCTCGACCTGCCGTGCCCGCCGCGAAGCCAAGAGCGCGTTGATGTGCCGGCGGACGCCGCCGAACGGCTGGCGCAGCCGCTGCATCTCGGCGTCGAGCCGCTGCCGATGATCGGAAGGCAGCGTGCCGAGCAGCCACCGGTAGAAGTCGTCTCGGTAGCCCGCGATGCGCGGTAGCAGCTCGGCGAGCGGCAGCCCGGCATGATGGGCGCCAGGGCCCCGGCCGGAAAGCCCCGACGCCATGAGCATCACGCCCGCAAGCACCGCCGACGACTCGCGGCGCAGCTGGGCCTGTCGCTCGGGAGTGCGGTCGAGTGGCGACGTCGCCGCCGCGTCGGGCCAGGAGAGAATGCCATCGAGCGTGGCCTGCTGCACGACCATCCGTCGGTAGTGGCCCTGGGCGTCGATCCGTTCCGGATCCCAGAGCCCGAAGAGATAGTTGGGCCGGCTCGCAGCCGGGTGAAGGAAGTCGAACGCGCGCGGGTCGATCGCCAGCTCCTCCAGGAGTGTCGGATCGAAGTCGGCCTGTTCGAGGAGCTGTCGCGGTGCGGCGTGGAGGATCTCGAGCGCACCCTGCACGAGGTCGCGATACGTCCCGTGGGCCACACCCGCCCCCGCCACGAAGAGCGGAACCGGCCGCACCCGCTCGTGGGGATACGGCTCGGACAGCCGCCCATTTTCCAGAACGGCGACCGGTCGCCAGCCGACGTAGTCGTTGAGCCGGCCGATGGCTCCGGAGATTGCCGCGGCGATCGTCTGTCCGTCGACCGCGCCATCGTCACCAGGGCAGCCGACCGCGAGGAGAGCCTGTGCCGCAGCCGCCACGAAGAACGGCCGCTCGATCGCGCCGGGCGGCTGGTGCTCGAGCAGGTCGCCATGAAACGCCCGATATCCTGGCAGGAGCCGCTCCTCCACGAGCGCGAGCATCTGCCGCGCCTGCCGCGCGTCGCGAAACGCCGGCTCGGCCGCCTCGAGCGACGTGAGCCGCTCGCGCAACAGCCCCACCACGGCCGTCACGGCATCCGGCCGCTCGACGACGCCCGTGGCATCAGCCTGCTCGAAGGTCGCAAACAGTTCGCTCCAACCCCGCCACACGGCCGGATCGAAGGCACCGGCGGAGAAGTTGAGGTAGCCCAGCACCGCGGCCGCCGGATCGGGAGCACGGGATGGCGGCCTGGCATGCGACATGGCGCGAACGTGACGGATGGGAGGGTGGGAACGGTAAGACGGGCTCTGGGCCAGGAAAATCCCGCCGAAAATGAGTCCCGGATCGTACCATTTTTGCACGGTGGATTCTGGGAACTAAGGTTGGGATCATGGGCTGCCTGTCCGCAATGCTTTCGTGTCGAAACTGGCTGCGCGGCGTCGTGCTCGCGGCGGCCGGCATCGGGTCGCTCTGCGCGATCAGCCGTGCCGATTGCCTCTGCGGCACCGCGGCCGACGGCCTGGCCGCCGAGCGGGCGGGGCTCGACCTCGAATGGCTCGTGCAGATTCCATTCAATGCGGCGACGTCCGCCGTCGAGCATGTCGTGATCAGCCGCGATCTCGTGGTCGTGCAGACCGGCGACGGCAACGTGGTCGCCGTGCGGGCGGGTGATCCGCGGGAGGGCGCGCCGCTGCCGGGCACGATTCTCTGGAAACATCCACTCGACTCCCACACCGGTCCGTTCCAGCCCGCCGCGATCGGGGAAGACCTCGTGGCGGTCGCTCACGGCGACGGCATCCACGCCTTCGACCGCACGACCGGGCAGACGCTCTGGAACAGCCAGTTTGGCCACCTCGCCGATGCGGGCGCCGCCGTCTCCGCGGGCTGGGTCTACACGCCATTCGGCACCGGCAAGATCATGCGGCTGCCGACGAACCCATATCGAAAGGCCGAAGCCTCCGCACCGGCGGCCGACGCAAAAAAAGAGACGCCCGCAGCCAAAAAACAGGCCGCCAAAAAGAAAGGCCGCGCGGGACCGCAGAAGGTAGAAAGTCTCGAACCGCTGGCGCTCACGGAGGGTGGCAGTGTGTCGCTCCAGCCCCATCCCTTCCAAGACGGCGTGCTGTGGTGCACCGACGACGGCACGCTCGTGGTGCTCGATCCCTCCGGCGACGGCTGGCGGCGCAACGAATTCTTTCTCGATCGCCCGCCGGCGGGCCGCCCACTCGTGCACGACGGCGCGATCTTCGCGGCCACGGCCGAAGGCGACCTCGTACGGATCGACTCGCTCGCGGAGGCTGGTGCCGGCGACCTGCGGCTCACGTGGCGCGTGTTTCTCGACGCCCGTCCCGCAGGCCCGCTGTTCGCGACCGGTGAACAACTCGTGGTGCCGCTCAGCGACGAAGGCTTAGCCGTCTATTCGACGAAGACCGGAGAGTTGCTGGGCCGTACCCACGTGTGCGGCCGCGTGGTGGCCGTCGCCGCCGGACGCATCTGGCTCGTCGACCGCATTGGCCGGCTCGTGAGCATCGACCTCGCCACCGGCGAAGTGCGCGACCGGTTTTGCTTGGGAGGTTTCACCTTCCCGGTGGTGAACCAAGCCACCGACCGCCTGATCCTCGCCTCACCCTCCGGCGCGATCGTGTCGCTCAAGGCGCACGAGGCGAAGTAGGGCGGGCTCTAGCTCGTGATGGCCTCGCTTCGCTGAGCGCCGGCTTCGGGCTCCCCATATCCCGTCGCCGGACGTTCACTGCGCCCATCCATGGGCTCCGTTCACTCGGATTTGCCTGCGCTGCCTGGAGCGCATTCGCTGCGCCATCCATGGCTGCGCTGGTCAAATACGCCGGCTCCCGGGATACGGGGAGCCCGAAGCCTCCTCAACTGGAAAGGGGAGGCGAGGGGTTACCCCTGCCGTCTCCCCGTCTGGAAGCCCGAGGCGTGAGCCGAAGGGAATACGCGTCGTGTTTCGCCACCGGGGCATCCTCTCGGCTTACGCCTCGGGCTTTCGTTGGGGAGGCTCGGGGCTGCCCATGCCCTCGAGCGGGCTGGGGGAGCGAGCGCAGGCATGGATGCCGAAAGCGAAGCGGATACGCAGAGAGCCGAGGCCGGGAGGGCCGAGGCGAACGTCAAGCGAGAGGGTCTGGGCAGTCACAAGCCGGTGCGTCCTCAACAAACCGAACGTCCGGCGATGGAGTATGGGCAGCCCCTCGCCGGCGCGGGCGAAGCGAGTCACCCGCCGTCGGTGACTTCGACGGTCACTGGGATCGCGTTCACGCTGTTGGCCGGGCCGCCACCAGCGCGGCCCGTGGCGCGGATCGTGACGCTGCCGCGGCCGAGCAGTTCGGCCGGCACCTCGATCGACGCCGTGCCCTCCTGCGTGCGGCCGAGCACGCGGCCCATCGCGAAGATCACCACGCCGTCGAGCCCATCGCCCGACACGCTCACCCGCACCGTGCCCGACGGCTTCACGCGGCGTGGCTCGGCGTCGAGCGTGAGCGTGCGGCCGGCATTTGCGAATGCGACGGGCATGATCCACCGACCCTGCGACTCGATCGGCGATGACTCGATCGCCACCACACGAAACTCGTGGTGGCCGTCGGCGAGTTGCGTCGTGTCGACCGTGAGCCGCTCGCCGAGGCCGCACTGGGCGAGCCGCACGCCGTCGACGAACAACTCGAAGCGGTCGACCGAGCCGCCACCGGGCACCGTCGCCCGCGGTTCGAGTTCGACCGTGCCCGTGAGCGGTGCATGCGGTTCGAGCGGCCGTGCATCGGGAGCCACCACGGCCTCCACGACCGGGATCGAGGCCCACGGCCGGCAGAGCGGATCGCCGACCACGAGCAGTTGATACGGTGATCGCACCGACTGGTAGAAGGCCTCGGCGAGGCTCGCGCCGCGGGCATAGTGCACCTGGATCGACGCATGGGGAAACTTGGCCTGCAGCGCGTACGGCTCGATCACGGTGCCACTCGACCCGGCCGCGCCCGCCCGCAAAAACACCGAGAGCGGCGTCTGTCCGGCTGAGGGAGTGAAGATGCCGCCGAAGCTCGTGAGATTTTCACAGATCGCGCCGGGCACGATCGCACAGCCGCTGCCCGGCCAGTCGAGGTCGGCGGCGCCCGTCATCAGGCCGGCCACGTCGCGCTTCCCACTCGGCAGCGTCCCCTTCACCACCTCGGCTTTCACGCCCAGTTTCTCGAGCGCCGCCACCGTCGCTGGAAAGACGCTGCTGCGTGTGGTGGTGCGCACGTCGGAGTTGGTCACGAAATAGACCGTGCCGGCCGGCTTCGTGCCGTCGGCGGCGGCGGCCGAACGCAGGTAGCGGAGGATCTCGGGGAGCGTGTTGCCCCGGCCGTCGGTCACCCCGAGCACGGCGGAGAGCAGATACCGCGACCCGCCGGCCTCGATCAATTCGCCGTGCGGTCCCCAGCCATACCAGCCGCGGAAGCCGGCGGTGGTCGTGGGCACGCCGTCGGTCCCGACGGGCCGCCAGTAGCGGTTGCTCGCCGGGTCGAGATAGGCGGGGCTCGACGCCTGCACCGCGGCATAGAGCATCGTCATGCCGGTCAGCGAGCCCGACGGAAATTTGTCGCGTCCTGCGAGCTCGCGCGGCAGCTCCTCCGTAAAGTCGACGCGCCAGGGGAAGTCGGTCGAGTAGACGATGCAGTCGATCTGCGGCGCGAGCTTGCGGGCGTCGACCGCCTGGAGGATCGGCCGCAAAAGATCGGTGCGAAAGGTCGAGATCGCGACGGCGTCGCGGCTGCCAGGCCAGGGAAGCATCAGCACGTTGATCGGCGGAATGCCGCGCAGAGCCGCATAGGCATTGGCCGCAGCGAGGCTGTCGGCACTCGTCGCATTGACGACGAGGAACACGTTTTCCGGTCCGCCGCCCGCCTGGGCCCGCTGAGGCGCAGCCAGAGCGACGAGAACCGCGACGACCGCCACACACAGCCTGCGTTGCATCGACCAGCCACCGAGGTTTCGCCGCGAACGCGACTGAGCTGTGGGTTGTACGACATTCCTGATTCCGGGGAAACCGGTAAACTTTTTTCATGATCGACCACGCAGTGAACCTCGCCAGAGCCGATTCACCGTTTCGAGTGGATTCCCTGCTTCGAGCAGCCGCCTGGACAGGCTGCCTGTGGATCGCGGCCGCTGGCAGCATCGCCGACGAGCCACCCGCATTTTCCGGGGCCCGCTCGTTCAAACATCTCGAGGCGATCGCCGCACTCGGCCCGCGGCCGAGCGGATCACCGGGCATGGCGAAGCAGCGCGAGCTCGTCATTGCTCATTTTCAGGCGGCGGGTGCAAACGTCTCACGACAGGCCTTTCAGATTCGCGACCGCCGCACCGGCCAGCCGGTGCCGATGGAAAACCTGATCGTGGAGTGGCATCCCGAGCGCACCGACCGGGTGCTGCTGGGCGCGCACTACGACACGCGACCCTTCCCCGACCGGGATCCTGTCGATCCGCGGGGCGTGTTTCTCGGCGTCAACGACGGCGGCAGTGGCGTGGCCGTGCTCATGGAGCTCGCCACGGCCGTGCGCGATCTGCCCGGGCCCATCGGGGTCGACTTCGTGCTCTTCGATGCCGAAGAGTATGTCGTCGCCCCGCGCGACCCCTACTGTCTGGGGTCGAACTTCTTCGCCCGGCAGTATGCCGCCGCCTGCCAGGCCGGCACCCAGCCCCATCGCTACCGCTGCGGCGTGATCCTCGACATGGTGGCCGACCGCGATCTGGAGATCTTTCAGGAGCAGCACAGCGTCGGCTGGCCCGACACGCGGCCGATCGTCGACGATCTGTGGGGTGTGGCGGCCCGGCTGGGCGTGCGACAGTTCGTGCCGCGTCCCAAATACACCGTCGAGGACGATCACGTGCCCCTGCGCATGATCGGCCGCATTCCCACCTGCGATGTCATCGACTTCGACTATCCGCAGTGGCACACGACGGCCGACACGCTCGAGCACTGCTCGGCGGAATCGCTCGAGGCCGTCGGCCGCGTGGTGCTCGAATGGCTGCGTGGCCTCGAGTGAGCCGCGGCATGCATCGCGACTCACTTCCGTCACCGAAACTGATCGTGCCTGATCTCGGCATCCCGCACACGGCGCTCACACTCTCGCTCTGGCTCGTGCCCGAAGGAGTCGAGGTGCTCGAAGGAGACCGCGTCGCCGAGCTGCTCTCTGGCGCTGCGACGATCGATCTCGAAGCGCCGGTGACGGGCCGGCTCGTGCGGCAGCTCGTCGACGAAGATGCCGCGGTGACGCCCGGCATGGCGATCGCCGAGTTCGAACCGGCGGCGGAGTGAGCACACGATGGTTTCTCTGCCGGCAGAGACAGGTCGCCGCCCGTCACCCGTGTCATCCGCCACGTGGCTCCTCGCGGGCAGCGGAGCGATCGGAATGTTTCTCGTGCAGCCGCCGGCCGATCTGTGGATGCTCGCCTGGTTCGCACCGCTGCCGTGGCTCGCGCTCACGGCTCGTCGTGACGTGGATGCTCGCTTTCCATGGCGCACGCTCTGGATCTGCGGGTTCATCCACTGGCTGCTCACGATCCACTGGCTGCGGCTGCCGCATCCGGCGACGTCGATCGGCTGGGTGGCGCTTTCGGCCTATCTCGCCGCGTTCGTCGTGCTGTTTCTCTGGACGACGCGGCGGCTCGTGCATCACCGGGGCTGGCCGCTCGTGCTGGCGGCGCCGGTCGTGTGGATGGGCGCGGAGCAGCTGCGCGGCTGGCTGTTCGGGGGGTTCACGTTCGCCGGCCTCGGGCACACGCAGTGGCGTTGGACAACGCTCCTCCAAGCTGCCGATGTCTTTGGCGCCGTGGGCGTGAGCGGTATCGTGATGACGGTGGCGGCAGGTTTGGCCGAGATCGGTTTTGCCCGCACGCGCCGCGAACGGGCGTTCGCGGCAGCCATCGCCGTCGCCGTGCCGGCCGCCGCGTTGGCCTACGGCAGCTGGCGGCTGGCCACCGTGCCCACGGCTCCTCGCCCACCGCTCGACGTACTGCTCGTGCAGGGCTCGATCGATACGGAGCTCAAGCACGACCCCGAGGCGGCGGGCCAGGTGGCCCGACAATACGATGACCTCACTCAGGCAGGGCTCGCGGCGACGCCCGGACAGACGCCCGATCTCGTCGTCTGGCCCGAGACGATGTGGCGCTGGGGGCTCGTCACGATTGCCGCCGACGAGGTGCTGCCGGAGAGCGTGGTAGCCGAGACGCTCGGCGGCGTTCCCGCGGGGCTCGATGAAGCCGCGCGGCAGGCCCGCGCCCGAGCGGCGCTCGAAGCGGAGCGGCTCGCGGCGCTCGCCACGTTCGCCCGGCGCTACGGCACGCACTGGCTCGTGGGGCTCGACCGCCAGGAGATCGGGCCCGACGCTCCCGGCGGCGCCCGGAACTACAACGCCGCGCTGTTTCTCGATGCCGAGGGCCGGCCACTCGGCTGCTACGACAAGATGGTTCCGGTGCTGTTCGGCGAAACGATTCCCGGCGGCGCCACATTCCCGTGGCTCTACCGGCTCACGCCGCTGCCGGCCGGACTCACGCCCGGGCGGGAGCCCGTCGGGGTCGAGATCGCCGGCCACCGCGTGGCGCCGACGATCTGCTACGAAACCGCGTTGCCCGCAGCAGTGCGGCGAATCGTGCGCACGCTCACCGACCGGGGCCGGCGGCCCGACGTGCTCGTGAACCTCACGAACGACGGCTGGTTCTGGGGATCGAGCGAGCTCGACATGCACCTGACATGCGGCATTTTCAGGGCTGTCGAAGTGCGCACGCCGCTCGTGATCGCGGCCAATACCGGCTTCTCGGCCTGGATCGACGGCTCGGGGCGGCTCCTGGCCAAGGGCCCGCGCCGGGCCACGGCCACGCTACGGGCGGCCGTCGTGCCCGACGGTCGATCCAGCCCATGGCTTTTCTGGGGGGCTGTGCCGACAGGGGGATGTGTGGCGGTTGTGGTGGCGGCCGTCGCCGGCGGCGTCGTCGAGTGGAAGGCCCGACGGAGCAGCGCTCCAGCCGCGTTGACCCGCCAGCCGATCCAGGGATAGGCTGGGGGGAGAAGGTGCGCATGAACATCATCGGTAAAATCTTCGTGTTCGCGGTGTTCGTCATGAGCCTCGTGTTCATGAGCTTCGCGATCGCGCTTTTTTCCACGCACACCAACTGGCGTGAGGAGATCACCCGCCCTGCCGATCAGGTGCAGGCCGGCAAGCCGCTCGGCTACAAACTGCAGCTCGACGAGGCCAAGAAGGAGCGCGAGACGCTCACGGCGGAGATCGCCAAGCTGACCGCTGAAGTGGCTGCGTCCGAGGCCGCCCGTGACCAGATCGTCGCCAAGATCCAGACAGCACTGGGAGAGAAAGACAAGGAGCTTCAGTCGCTGCGCAAAGCCAAGGACGCACGCGAGGATGAACGCGAAAACGCGCAGACCGAGCTCGCGATGACGCGCACCGAGCTCGAAAAGGCGACGAAGACGGTCGAGGGGCTGCGCGACGACATCCGCGGCATGCAAAAGAAGGTGGACGAGCAGGTGACCCGTACGGCAAAGCTCGCCGGCGAGTTGCACGAAAAGGAGTCGTTCCTCGAGATCGCCACGGAACGCAAGGCGCAACTCGAAAAGCAGGTGGCCAACGCCCGGCTGCTCCTCAAGCAGCACGGCCTCGCGATCGAGAGCCTGCCGCGCGACCACGTGCCCACGGCCGGCGGCGTCGTCACGGCCGTGGCCGACGACTCGATCGAGGTCACGCTCGGCGGCGACGACGGCGTGCAGATGGGGCACTTTCTCGAGGTCTATCGCAACGACGAGTACCTCGGCCGCGTTCAGGTGATCAGCGTGAAGCCCGACCGCTCGGTGGGTCGGGTGATCCGCGAGTTCAAGCGGGGCGACATCCAGCCCGGCGACCGCGTGGCCACGCGGCTCAAGGCCTGACACGGCGGACACTCCCCGGAGCGACTTGAGGATGGCAGACGACTCGCAGCCCGTATCGCGACCGCCGGTCAACGTCTACACGGCGATGCTCATTCTCTCGTTCATCGCGATCGCCGTCGGCTGCATCGTGCTCGCGCTCGATCTCGGCCGCTACAACTTCGAGATCCAGCCGCCGGCCGGCATGAAGCCCTCCTGACGGGAGGCCGTTGATGTTCGGATGGCTGCGGGAGCGGCGGCGGCGATCGATCCGCACGAGGCCTTTTCCGTCGGCCTGGCTCGACATCCTCCGGCGCACCGTCAAACAGACGGCCTGGCTCTCCGACGACGAGGCCGAGCGACTGCGGGCCTGGGTTGCCATTTTTCTCACCGAAAAGCGGTTCGAGGGCTGCCGTGGCTTCGAGATCACCGACGAGGTCCGCGTGACAATCGCGGGGCAGGCGGCGCTCGTCATGCTCGGCTTCGAAGGAGAGCACCTCGACCGCCTCCAATCGGTGCTCGTCTATCCTGGCGACTATCTCGCGCCCAAGTCGGCGCCGCTCGCAGGGGGCGGTGAGCTCGAGTGGCAGGAGGAGCGGCTCGGCGAGACGTGGGGCGGCGGCAGCATGGTGCTCGCCTGGCCCCGCGTCGTCGAAGGAGGCCGCCTCCGCGACGGGCCGCGGTCGGTCGTGATCCACGAGTGCGCCCATGCCGTCGACATGCTCGACGGCGAAGTGGACGGCATCCCGCTGCTCGCGTCGCCGCGTGAGGCGCGGGAGTGGGCGCAGGCGATCGACGAGTGCCAATCGCATTTCGAGGAAGCGCTCGACGAGGGACGGAGCGTGCCGTTCGACGACTACGCGCTCGAGAGCCCGAGCGAGTTCTTCGCCGTGGCGACCGAATGCTTCTTCCAGGATCCGCACCGCCTGGCCCGCTTCGACGCCACGCTCTACGACCTGCTCCGCCAGGCATGGAAGCAAGACCCAAAGCGCCGCGTGCCTGTTCATCGCCGGTAGGACAGACTTGTCTTTCGCCTACGACGAAAACGCCCAATCCGGCTCGAGGTTACCCCGTACCGTCTCGCCGGACGTTCGCCTCCGCCCTCCAGGCTACGGCTCACTCGGATTTGCCTGCGCTGCGCCATCCATGGCTCCGCTGGTCAAATACGCCGTCTCAACGGTAGGGGTAACCCCGAGCCTCCCGAACTCTTAGGCGCACGGAACTTTCGGCGGAGACGGTCGGTGGGCACGCGCAGAAGAAGGGAGTCCTTGAGGACTATCGGCGTCTGATCAAAACCCACGAGTTGTGGACTCTCAAGACGACCGGATTCGAGCATGCCTACCGCCGGCTCCGATTGCGGGTTTTTATCGCCTGCCCAAACGTCCGACGAGAGGGTCTGGGTAATCCCGAGCGGCTGCGTGCCGCCGTCCGATCTACGGTACCGCCAAGTGGCCGGTCTCGTTGAAGGCCATGAGTTCCGGGCCGGGCCAGTCGAGGAGCGTGAGCGAGGCGTTGGCGAGCGCGGGGAGTTTCGTGAACGGTCGCTCGGCGGCGTGGGCGAGCAGGGGATGCGTGCGGCCGAGGAGGCTCGCGAGGGCCGCGGTGAGCACGCCGCCGTGGGCCACCACGATCATGTGCCGGGCCGGCCGCGCCGCGAGCTGCTCGAGCGCGGCTCGGCCGCGGGCTGCGAGGCCCGCCCGCGATTCGCCGCCGGGGATCGCATAGTCGGCGTCACCGCTCCGCCAGCGGGCCACTTCCTCGGGAAACGCGGCCTCGAGGTCCGCCCACAAGTGCCCCTGGAAGATGCCGGCGTGCAGTTCGGCCAGGCCCTCCGCGATCTGGAGCGGCAGCCCGAGTGCCGCGGCCATCGCTGTGGCCGTCTCGCGGGCCCGTGCGAGCGGGCTCGACCAGATCTCGTCGATCGCCACGTCGGCCGGCAGCGAGCGGGTCCACGCGGCGAGGGCGTCGGCCTGGAGTCGGCCGAGATCGGAGAGCGACACATCGGCCTGCCCCTGCACTCGGGACTCCACGTTGAAGACGCTCTCACCGTGACGAACGAGGTACTGTCGCATCACAGTGTCGCAGCCTACCGGAGTGGGTCGGCCGGTGGCAGGGCCGCGAGGTCGGACCGGCCGGAGGACGGTTGGCGGCCGTGATGGGTGTGGCCGGCATGGGCCTTCGAGAGCTGCTCCACGAACTCGTGGCTCGAGCCTTCGAGCACGAACACTTCGCTGGCGTTCTGCGGCGCTCCGTGGGGCCGCACGATACAGATTACTTCGGCCCGGCCTTCGTGCTGTCGCACGTGGTCGAGGAGTGCCCGCTCACCGCCCGACAGTTGCGTGGCTTCGGCCACTGCGGTGGAAGGCGAGGGCATGGCGCTCGTGCCCGTGGAGGCCGTAGGCAGCGCGTTGCCGCGGTCGCGGCGGTCGAACGACACCGGCGGCATCTCGGTCGGCATGCTTGGCACGCTCGATCCGCCGGCCTCGGCCACGGCACCGCTCGGGTAGACGCTCTTGTAGACGAACGCGAGGCCCGCCTCGTCGAGCTGTTCGTGGATCGCCGGCAGTGCGGCGAAGAGCCCTTCGTTGTCGGTCGGATCGGCCGCGTTGCAGACGCCGAGGAGCGTGCCATCGACACCGAACAGGCCCCCGCCCGACCGGCCCTGCACCGGCTGGCCGGCCACCTGCACGTTGGCTGGTCCGAGATACTTGTCGACTGCGGTGACCTGGCTGTGGTGGATCGTCGGATCCTGGCCGCCGTTGCATCCGACCGTGACGACCGGCTCACCCGCCGCGGTGGTCCGCTGTGATCCGCCCACCTTCGCTGGCTCGATCGTCACGTCGGTGAAGACGCTCACGAGTGCGAGATCGCGCTTCAGGTCCCACGAGATCACCTGGCCGGCCAGGCCGCGCGGTGCGCCAGGCCCGAAGAGATCCACTTCCACCCGGCCTTGCCCCTGCGAATCGCGAAAGATGTGGCCGCAGGTGAGAATCAACGCCTCTCCCTGCCGGCAGTCGATGACGGTGCCTGTCCCCCACGATGCACCCTGCCCGTCGTCGACGCGCAGCCGGGCCGTGGCGGCGAGCAGCCGCTGTTCGAGGGCCGCACGATCGCCGGCGGCGAGCGCGGGGCTCGGATCGCGCACCGCCTGACGGCCGGGGGCGGCAGCAATGGCGGCCGATGACGTCGATGGTGCGGCAGGAGCACGGGCCGGCACGACGCGGGCGACCCCAGCCGGCTGTGCCACAACGCCCGTCTCAAGGGCGAGCGGGGCGTCGGGCTGGTGTGCCGGGAGCGGCATGCCGGGCACGGCGGGGAGCGGCTGCGCGGCCGACATCGCGGAAGCCGCCATCGCGGGAGCCGCCGTCTCGGGAATGCCGAGCGCGGAGCGGCTCTTGAGCAGGAGTTTTTCGAGTTCATCCCGTGTCGTCGCGCCGGCGATGCGGCCCACTTCGTGCCCCTTCACGAGCAGGATGTAGCACGGCACTCCAGTGATTCCGAACCGCTTGACGAGATCGCCCTCACGATCGACGTCGACATGCCGCACGGGCCAGCCGGCCGTGGAGATTTCACCGATCAGAGGCGCCATCGATCGGCACGGGCCGCACCACGACGCCGCGAAATCGAGCAGCACGATGTCGCCCGCTGCCAGGGCCTGGGCTGCAGCATCCACGGGAGCCGGCGGCGCGGCCTTCACGACGAGCGGGAGGGCAACGGCGAGCGAGGCTGCAAGCCACAGATTTCGAAGGGACAGTCTCATCGCGTGCTCCGACGGGCTCTCGAGGCGGCTGCCCGCGGTCGCGTCGCGAGCGGGCGGATACTGGCGGCACCCCACGCGCGCCACAAGGTCACTTTCGCCATCTGCAGGACCGGCAGTTCCTGCCTCGTCGCCCACGTTCACGCCATTTCCCCAGCGCCTGCGCTGTTTCCCCGGCTCCGCACGGCCTCTACAATCCGCCGGCCTTCGAGCCCCCCGGAGCATCATGCCCGCACCCAGCGCCCGCCGGATTCTCGTCACCTCGGCCCTGCCGTACGCCAACGGCCACATTCACCTGGGGCATCTGGTCGAGTACATCCAGACCGACATCTTCGTGCGGTTTCAGAAGCTGCGCGGAAACCGAGCGATCTATCTCTGTGCCGACGATACCCACGGCACGGCGATCATGATCCGGGCGCAGGCCGAGGGCCGCAGCGAGCAGGAACTGATCGCCGCGATGCGCGAGGCTCACCTCGCCGACTTCGCGGGCTTTCAGATCGAGTTCGACCACTACGGCTCCACCAACAGCGATGCCAATCGCCGGCTCTGCGGCGAGATCTGGCAGGCCCTCCGCGACCGGGGCCTGGTCGTGTCGCGGCCCATCGAGCAGCTCTTCGATCCGCTGGCGGGCGTGTTTCTCGCCGACCGCTTCGTGCGCGGCGGCTGCCCGAAGTGTGGTGCCGCCGACCAATACGGCGACTCCTGCGAGCGGTGCGGTGCGACGTATGGCCCGGCCGACCTCGCGCATCCGAAGAGCACCCTCTCCGGGGCGACGCCCGAAGTGCGGTCTGCCGAACACCTGTTCGTGACGATCGAGGCGCTCCACGGCTTCCTCGACACGTGGACGAAGTCGTCGGGCGCGCTCGAGGCGCCGGTAGCCAACTATCTCGCCGGCCACTTCCTCTGCGATCCCTTGCGCGACTGGGACGTCTCCCGGCCGGCCCCCTACTTCGGCTTCGAGATTCCCGACGCACCCGGCCATTACTGGTATGTGTGGTTCGATGCGCCGATCGGCTACCTCGCGGCGACGGCCGAATGGTGCGCGACGCACGGGGAGGCGTTCGATGCCTGGTGGCGGCGCACCGCCGCCGGCGCGCCCGCCGCCGAGATCCACCACTTCATCGGCAAGGACATCACCTATTTCCACACGTTGTTCTGGCCGGCGATGCTCGAAGCGGCGAACCTCGCCCTGCCCACGAAGGTTCGCATCCATGGCTTTCTCACCGTCGACGGGCAGAAGATGTCGAAGAGCCGCGGCACGTTCCTGCTCGCCCGCACCTACCTCGCCCATCTCGACCCCGCTGCACTCCGCTACTACTACGCGGCGAAGCTCTCGGGCGGTATCGACGACATCGATCTCAACCTCGAAGAGTTCGCCGCCAAGGTCAACTCCGACCTCGTCGGCAAGGTGGTGAACCTCGCCAGCCGCACCGCGCGGTGGCTCGAGCACACGGGCCTCACGCCTGAGTATCCCGACGATGGAGGCCTCTTCGCCCGCGCCGCGGCCGACTCGGCCGAGATCGCCGCCGCATACGAGGCCTGCGACTTCGCCCGTGCGATGCGGGCGATCATGCTCGCCGCCGACCGCGCCAACGCCTACGTCGATGCCGAGCAGCCCTGGAAGCTCGCCAAGGCGGGCCCCGAAGCAGCCCGAAAACTTCAGGACGTGGCCACGGTGGCGCTCAACCTCTTCCGGCAGATCGCCGTCTACCTCGCGCCGGTGCTGCCGAAGCTCGCCGCGGATGTCGGTGCCCTCGTGGGCGGGCCGATCCGCTCCTGGGACGAATCGCAGACGCCGCTCATCGGACGGCCGGTCGGTCCCTTTTCGCCGCTCATGCAACGCGTCGATGCGAAACAGATCGAGGCCCTGCTCGCCGCGTCGCGAGCCGAGGCCGTATCCACAGGAGAACCTGCCATGGACCAGACACCGTCGTCGCCTGCCACCGGAGCCGATTCCGGCGCCGCGCTCGCCGCCGAGCCCCTCGCCCCCACCTGCACGATCGACGACTTCGCCAAGGTCGATCTGCGTGTGGCCCGGATCGTCACTGCGGAAGAAGTGCCCGAAGCGAAGAAACTGCTCAAGCTCACGGTGAGCCTCGGCGGCGACTCGACCCGCACCGTATTCGCGGGCATTAAGGGCTTTCACGAGCCGGCGGCCCTGGTCGGGCGGCTCGTCGTCGTGGTCGCGAATCTCGCGCCGCGGCAGATGAAATTCGGGCTCAGCGAAGGGATGGTGGTGGCGGCCAGCGGCGCAGGGGCCGAAGGTGTCTACCTGCTGTCACCCGATTCGGGCGCCCTTCCGGGGATGCGGCTGCACTGACTCGCTCCGGGTCAGAGTTGCCCTGTATTATCTGCCTGAGGGACAGGGGTCCCGCCTGTCTTTGCATCAAGAGATTCGCCGGCTCGGGGTTGCCCCGTACCGTCTCGCCGGACGTTCGCCTCCGCCCTCCAGGCTTCGGCTCACTCGGATTTGCCTGCGCTGCGCCATCCATGGCTTCGCTGGTCAAATACGCCGTCTCAACGGCAGGGGTAACCCCTCGCCTCCCGTTCTCGTAGGCGCCATGAACTTTTGGCGGAGACGGTCGGTGGGCACGCGCAGAAGAAGGGAGTCCTTGAGGACTATTTGACGCCAGGGCCGGAGGCCCGGGTCATCACCAGCCGACGGAGGTCGGCCAAGGGACGTTCGGCACGATGCCGAGACGTCCCGGGAAGACGGATTCGAGCATGCCTACCGCCGGCTCCGATTGCGGGCTATTGCCACCTGCCCGAGCGTCCTGCGAGACGGTACGGGGTAACCCCGAGCCGGCGCCGGCGAACTGGGCGGAAAGATATGAGGGAAAACAGGCTGAAGCCTGTCCTCCAAGGCCGCCGGCTTGCTCGGGGGCGTAGAATCGGGAAACTCCCGGAGAACAAGCCATGGCCCAGAAAACGATCCTGTTTCCGACTGATTTTTCCCTGGCGAGCGATGCCGCCCTGCCGCACGCCGAGGCGCTCGCGAAGCAGGCGGATGCACAGCTCTTGATCGTGCACGTCGAGGAGCCACCGCTCGCCTACGGCGGCGGCGAGCTCTACTACGGGCTGCCCGAGCCGAGCTCGGAGCGGATCCTGAAGATGCTCGAAGACGTCAAGCCAGCCGACCCGAACCTATCGTTCGCCCATCGGCTCACGATGGGCGACCCAGCCGGTGAGATCGTGCGAATCGCCAGTGAGGAAGGGGCGGAGATGATCGTGCTCGGTACCCACGGCCGCACCGGCATGACGCGGCTCTTGATGGGAAGCGTGGCGGAGGCGATCGTGCGGCGAGCCCCCTGCCCCGTGCTCGTATACCGCGAGACGGCCGCGAAGCTCGCGGATCGGAAGCCGGAGCCGGCTCGAGCCTGACGAAAGCCGCTGGTGCCGATGACGACTCGCCCGATCCTCGAACTTCGCGCCGGGCTCAGGGCACGGCTGCGAGCGCTGTTCGACAGCCGCGGATTCGTCGAGGTCGATACGCCCGCGCTCTCGCGCGAGGTGCTGCCCGAAGCACACATCGATCCCCTCACGGTGCCCGTCGACGGGAGTGACGACCCACCGCACTACCTCCAGGCGAGCCCCGAAGCGCACATGAAGCGGTTGCTGGCCGCGGGCTCGGGGCCGATCTACCAGTTTGCCCACGCGTTTCGCGCCGGCGAGCGGGGCCCGCGGCACGACGTCGAATTCGTACTCCTCGAGTGGTATGCGCCTGGTACGACGCTCGACGACGAGGCGGCGTTTCTCACCGACCTCTGCTCGACGGCACTCGGCACCACGGGCCTCGAACGGATCACGTGCCGCGACGCATTTGCTCGGCACGCAGGGATCGATCCCTTCACGGAGTCGCCGGCCGTGTGGCAGGCAGCGGGCGCGCGGGCGGGCCTGTCGCTTCCCGATGGGCTCACCGATTCGTGCGACGCCTGGTTTGAAATCATCCTCTCCGAAGCGGTGGCTCCCCGGCTCGGCCACGAGCGGCCCACGGTGCTCGAGGCCTGGCCCGTGTCGCAGGCGGCATTCGCCCGGCTGGCCGCCGGGGCACCGCCGACTGCCCGGCGGTTCGAGCTCTTTGTGGCAGGTGTTGAGCTCGCCAACGGCTGGGAGGAGGAAACCGGCCGCGAGGTTCTGCTCGAGCGGATCGCGACGGCCAACGCCGTGCGTTCGACATCCGGCCGCGGTGCGCTGCCCGTGCCCACCCGGCTCGTCGAAGCCCACGGCCCGGCGATGCCTGGCGGTGTCGGTGCAGCTCTGGGATTCGACCGCCTCGCCATGCTCGCCGCGGGCACGCACTCGATCGACGCCATTCGCTGCTTCACGTCCCGGACGGCGTGATGCCGCTGCCCTCGACCTCACACGACGTCACGAGCCAGCGCTCGATCACCCCGCCCTGCTGCACGCTCAAAGCGGGTGCGAGCACGAGCCGCGCGACGCAGCCAGACTCCACGGCCGATGCGACCTCCACGACCCATGTGCCGGCTTCGTCACCGGGTCGTGCCCGCAGTCGCGCGGTATCACCGAGGCATGCGGCGAGCGCCGCGATCTTCGTGCGGGCTTCCGGCCCGCACATCGCCTCGGCATCGGCCTGACGTCCCTCGCGCACGGCCTGCACGAAGATCTCGGCCGCCGCCCGGGCGCGGTCCGCTGCGATCGACCCCGTCACCACGCCCGACGTGACCGCCTGGGTTCCGAAGCCGGCAGCGAGCGCGAGCCCCGCCAGCGCCGCCAGCCGACCGGCCTTGGCCGCACCGGCGCGCCCGACATCGGCGAATGCCGCCACGGCCATGGCCACCGCCACGAGCGGCACGACATAGAAGAACGGGCTCAGGAGTGCGAGCCCTGACAGGGCGCCGAGCACGAGCGCCCCGATCGCGAGCGTGCTCACGGGACGGTAGCCCGCAGGGTCGGTCTCAGCCTGTCCCCCGGAGTTGGGGCTGACCACGTCGCGTTTCATCGAGCTCTCGGTGACGGCGTCTCAGAGCGTTCAAGTCTCTGGCCGCACGAGCGATGCCTCCTGCGATATCGACTTCCGCCGCTGCTCGTGTCGCTCGAGGAAGTCGGTCTTGGGGTCGAATGGGGCCTCGCCCACCGCAAACGGCCCGTTCCGTGAGGAGCCTCGTACCCACCACAACCAGCAGCGATCTGGCTTGAGCCCGAAGAGCATTGACTGACCAGGTGGCATCGGCACCACGTCGTTGCGCAAGGGCGCGGTATGCACGCTCAGGGCGGTGAACTCCGCAACCGTCCAGCCAGTCATCAGCCCAATCAACACTCGCCCGCCGAGCTCGACCGGCGGGGCGAACGAGACTTTGGTCTTGAAGAGCGTGCTCGTAACGGTGGCGAGAACGACCAGAACGACCGCGAAGCACGACCACAGCGCAATGACGTCGAGGAAATACGTGTAGGGAGCAAGGTAGCGCTCCAGGTAGGCAGCGAACGCCTCGTACCATGCCGTGGCGAACGATGCTGCCAGAAGCACGTTGAAGAACATCATCATGCCCTGGAGCAGACCGCCGCGGAACACCGCGCCCGCGACGATCAGGAGCACTGCGAGGAGCGCGAGATTGACGATCATCCAGGCTATCCTTTTTCCTTCTTGAGAATGCGCTGCAACTCCTCGAGCGTCGTAATCCCAGCGACCACCATCGCCAGGCCGCTTTCCCGAAACCGACGCATGCCGTCCCGCTGGGCAGCCTTGACGAGGGTCGCCCGGTCGACACTGGCGGCAATCGCCTTGCTCGTGGTAGGACCGCCGGCCTGCTCGATAATTGCCGCCCTCCCGAGATAGCCGGTGCCACTGCAGGCTGGGCATCCGGCTGCCGCAGCCCGCTTGAAGGCGAGCCCTTCCCGTGCGGGCACCTTGAGGCGCGCGAGCAAGTCCGCCGGTGGCGCGTACTCTTCGGCACATTTCGGACAGACCCGTCGGATGAGCCGCTGACCCGTCACAACCTGGAGTGTCTTCGCAAGATCCGGCCTCGGCATCCCGAGCACCAAGAGATTTTCAACCGCCGCAACAGCGTCGTCAGCCTGCACGCCGACGATGACGAGCATTTCGCCCGCCTGCTTGACCAGTTCGGTCGCGAGCGAGCCGTCGGTCAAGTGTGGGACAACGATCGCCGTCGGATAGCCTAGCAGGGCTTGCTCAAGCACCGCCACGGGGCTGCGGTTGGCCGTACCTCCCCAGCGGAATGGCTTGACATTTTGAATCTCGCGGAAGGGTGCGCTCTCGTCTTCCAGGATCACGAAGTCTCGCAACAATCTGTCTGCCGAGAGCACAACCTGTGCGAACGTCGTCGTCAGTCCCTCGCGTGACGGTGCCGACAGAACCACCAGACTGTTGACGAGCGACAACGCTACTCTGACTTTTGCTGCGTCGGCCTCCTCGAAGCCGAGCGCCTCCAGCGAGGCAAACGCCGGCGGTGGAGTCTGAAACTCCCAGCGCATGCGCGTCCCGGAATCCGACTTCTCGAACGCGACCCTGCAGGGTATCGACCGCTTCTGGAGCGTGACCACGAAAGTTCCGCCTTGACGCTTCCCCGACTTTGAAGACACGCCGCACAGCGTTTTCACGACGGCTACGAGGCCCTTGATCTCGTCCGCATCCAACTGTGAGGCGTCCTCCCACTCATCGACGACCTTCAGGCCAATCCGCCGCTTCACCATGCGCCGCAAAGGCTGCCAGGTGCCGTCGATCGACTGCTTAACCGTCGCCCCTTGCTGGCCGATCTCGACGACAGCCTGCTCGACCCGCATCGCCATACAACGCTGGACGAACTCACGGAATCCGGTGAAGCCCTCGAGCGCCTGCGCCTCCGCGAGGCGAGCCTCCGGCGGCGGCCCTCCCTCGGTGGTCACAGCGGCTATGTCGACATCTGGCAGCGATGCGGCGAGCGAGCGGCTCTCCAAGTCGAGTTTGATTCCCATCCGCTGCAACACCGGCTGGAGCCCCCGGGCGGCTGCCAGCGTCGCATTCTGGACCGACAACACCCGTCGATCCGGAGGCAGGGGGCGATCGCGAAGGGCGGCATAGGGCAGGAATGTCCCGAGCCACGCGGCCGCCGTGAGCCCGCAGGCCACGGCCGACAATGGAATCCACCACGCGGCCAGCCCGACGACGAAAAAAGGAAACGCGAGGATCGGAAGCCACACCGACGTGAAAGACTGGGGCTGCCCGTCGTCGCCGCCCGCCCAGATCGTCGTCGCAGCCCAGCCCACGACCAGCAGCCACCACAACACGGCCGGCACGATGGCCAGCCCACCTCCCGGGCCGCGCTGAAACCCTTCGGCTTCCTCCTCGCCCGCTGGCGGAGGCGGCGCGTTGGGGTCGACTTCCTGCATGCGGGGCCGCTCCCCGGCTGCTGCCGGCTGCGCGGCCGCCTGAGGCTGTCCACCGGCAGCCTCAGGTTCCGCCCCGCGGACGCCGAAGCTGCCGAGCAAGGCCGATGCGATGATCGCGGTCATCGCCCACCGCACCGTCCATGACGCCATCAAATGACTCCGATGCCCTTGAGGGCCATCATCAGCGCCTCGCGGTTGGGCGCGATGTCGAGGGCGTCCTGGCGGTCGATGAGCCCCTGGTCGATGAGGCTCTTGAGGCTGACCGTGAAGTCCTGCATGCCGTCGAGCGCCGACTTCTTGATATGGTCGGCGAGGAGATGGTCCTGCCCCTCGAGCACGTACTTCCGCACGAGCACGTCGAAAAACATGATCTCCACGACCGGCACGCGGCTCACGCCCGGCCGGATCGACTTGAGCAGTTTCTGGGCCACGATGCCCTTCATGTTGAAGGCGATCGCGCTGCGAATGGCCGCATGCTCTTCCTGGGGAAAAAGATCGAGGATGCGGGTGATGCAGCTCGGGGCACTCGCGGCATGGATCGTGCCGAACACGAGGTGCCCCGTCTCGGCGGCGTGGATCGCCGTCTTGAAGGTCTCCACGTCGCGCAACTCGCCGACGAGGATGATGTCGGGATCCTCGCGGACGGCGTGCTTCATGCCGATCTCGAAGTTCTTCACGTCGGTGCCGATCTCGCGCTGGTTGATCAGGCACTTGTCCTCGGTGAACACGAACTCGATCGGATCCTCGAGCGTGAGGATGTGCTTGCGGTAGTTCTGGTTGATGTAGTTGAGCATCGAGCCGATCGTGGTGCTCTTGCCGGAGCCCGTGACGCCGGCGAGCAAGACCATGCCCTGGTCGAGCTGGCAGAGCCTCTCGATCGACTGTGGCAGGAAGAGCCCCTTGAAGTCGGGAATTGTGTTGTTGACGCGCCGGGCGACCATCCCGAGCGCCCCCTGCTGGTAGAGCAGGTTCACGCGAAACCGCCACTTCACCCCGTCGACCACGCAGGTATGGGCGAAGTCGCAGCCGCCGTCGTTGTCGAGGATCTTGCGCTGCCGTTCGTCGAGCATCGGCAGGCAGAGCTTCCGCATCTGCTCGTCGTCGATCCGGGGCGCCTTGAGCGGCTGGAGGGCCCCCTTCACCCGCATGAACGGCGGCTGCCCGACCTTCAAATGCAGGTCGCTGCCCGAGAGCCGCACGAGCGCCTCGAAGAGCCGATCGACCTCGAGGGGCGGCCGTGCTCCTGCTGATCTCAGCGACGCTGGGGCGGGCTCGGAGGGGGTCGTGTCGATGGTGGCCATGGCATCTGCCGACATCGCGGCCGGCGTCACGGGCCCGCCTGTGGGCGGACGGGGATGCCCCGCCGCAGAAACAGTTCCTTCACTTCCCGGATCGTACACTCTCCGAAGTGGAAGATGCCAGCGGCCAGCGCCGCATCCGCCCCGCCTGTCTCGATCGCATCGGCGAGGTGCTCCGCGCAGCCTGCCCCGCCGCTGGCCACCACGGGAATGCCCACGGCCCGGCTGACCGCCGCGGTGATCTCGAGGTCGTAGCCGTCGCGGGTGCCGTCGCGATCCATGCAGGTGAGCACGATCTCCCCGGCGCCGAGTTCCTCGACACGTCTCGCCCAGGCCACCGCCTCGAGGCCGGTGGGCTCGCGGCCGCCACTCACGAACACCTCCCAGATCTCGCGGCCGTCGCGCACGACCCGCTTGGGGTCGATGTTCACCACCGTGGCGCAGCTCCCGAGCCGGTCGGCCACCTGCGACACGAGCGCGGGCGTCCGCACCGCGGCCGAATTGATGCTCACCTTCTCGGCCCCCGCCTGCACGAGCTCGCAGGCGTCGGCGAGGGTGCGGATGCCGCCGCCGACGGTGAACGGCATGAAGATCGTCTCGGCCACCCGCCGCACCACGTCGAGCATGATCGCGCGGCCCTCGTGGCTGGCCGTGATGTCGAGGAACACGAGCTCATCGGCGCCCTCGGCTTCGTAACGGGCCGCCACGGCGACGGGATCGCCTGCATCGACGAGATCGAGGAACTTCGTCCCCTTCACGACCCGGCCCTTCTCAACGTCGAGGCAGGGGATGATCCGCTTGGCGAGCATCAGGTGGCACGCCCCGGAGCGGTGATCGTGCCCTCGAGAGGGCTCGAGGCGGTGGCATAGAGCTTCTTCGGGATGCGGCCGGCGAGGAACGCCTGCCGGCCGGCCTCGCAGGCCGCCTTCATCGCCACGGCCATCCGGAGCGGGTCGGCCGCGTGGGCGATCGCGGTGTTCAAGAGCACACCGTCCACGCCGAGCTCCATCGCCGCAGCCACGTCGCTCGCCGTACCCACGCCCGCATCCACGATCACCGGATACTCCGGGTCGCCGTCCTTCAGGTACTCGAGACAGATGCGCAGGCTGTTGGCATTCAGAATTCCCTGGCCCGATCCGATCGGGCTCCCGGCGGGCATCACGCTCGCGGCCCCGAGCTGCTTGAGCCGCCGGGCGACGATCGGATCATCGCTCGAATAGACGAGCACGGCGAACCCGTCGGCCACGAGCCGCTCGGTCGCCTCGAGCGTGCCGACCGGATCGGGCAGCAAGGTCTTCGTGTCGCCGAGCACCTCGAGCTTCACCCATTCCGACCCGGGGTTGCCCAGATCGCGGAGCAGCTCACGGCCGAGCCGAGCCACCCGCACTGCGTCGGCGGCGGTGAAGCAGCCGGCCGTGTTCGGCAGGATCGTGTAGCGGGTCGCATCGAGATGGTCGAGGATGTTCTCACCGGCCGCGTTGACGAGCCGCTCGCGCCGCACGGCGACGGTCACGCAGTCGGTGCCAGAGGCAGCCAGGCAGCGGGCCATCTCGGCGTAGCTTGCATACTTGCCCGTGCCCACCACGAGCCGGCTCTGGAGCGAGAGCCCGCCCACGCGAAGCGGGGCGTCGAGCGGCGCGGCGGGAGTGTTCGGGGCAGCGGGCACGGCGGCGGGAGGGGTCATCGGATGCTCTGGAGTGGGTGCTTCACCCGCCACCGACCAAGGTCACGATCTCGAGTCGGGCGCCGTCTTCGAGCATACAACCGGCGAGCCGAGCCCGGGGCACGACGGCCTCGTTCACCTCGACGGCGATCGGCCGGCCGGCCAGCCCGAGCGATTCCACGACCTCGAGCGCCGTCGTGCCGTCCGCCACCGACAGCGAGTTGCCGTTGACCGTGATCGTGAGTCCTGCGGAAGCAGTCGGCATGACGGCTTGGCCCGGGCGTTCCGGGCTACTCCTTGTCTTTGTCTTTCTTCGCCTTCACTGCTCCGGCAGCCTTGGCACCGCCGCCCCGGGGCCGGGCCACGTCGAGCGGCTCGAGCTTCACCACGAACGGGGTCGCAGCCGCCTGCTGCGGATTGAACGGGATGCCGTACGCCACGGTCGTGCCGGTCGATGAGTCGGTGACATAGAGCACGCTCGGGGCGAAACTCGCCGCTCCGCCAGTCTGCAGTTCGGCGGCGCCCGCCACGAGGAGGAACCGCGGGTTCTTCGCCTGCCCAGCCTTGAAACCCAGGTCCGGCAGCACGTTGTGCTTGTAGGCGCCGGAGAACTTGCCAGTCGCCGGATTGATCACGCCGCCCGACAGGTCGCCCGTTTCGAAGTCGAGCATGAAGAATCCCTCCACACCCATCCCGAGCGGCACCGTGCAGACGGCGAACGACTCGTCGGCGAGCGACGTGATCGCCTGCGCCTTCGGCAGCGTCTTCGCGGAGCCGAGGGTCCACCCGAGCAACAGGCCCATCACCGCCCCGATCGCCACCAGGCCGACGGGCAGACCCGCTCCTCGAACACGATCAACCTTCATGCCTCGACTCCCTTCACTCGCTCGTGGTGACCCGATGGAGACCCCGACTCATTTCGCTGCCGGCGCCGCTGGCGCTGCCGCTGGCGCCGGTGCTGCTGGCGGTGCCGCTGGGGCTGCAGGTGCTGCTGGCGCAACCGGTGCCGGCGGCACCGGTTCCTGGATCGCCGACAGCCTGATCTTTCCGAGCGCATGCTGTCCGTCGGGGTGCTGCTGATCAACCACGACCACGAGCAGGCCGGCGGCGGGCAACGCCACGTCGGCGGCGACGTCGAACGTGATCGATTGCGGCTTCCCGATGCCGCCGGCGATCGCCCACCCGGTCTCAGGATTGTCATCAATCGTCCCTGCGGCGACGAAATTCGGCTGCTCGAAGGTGGCCTTCGCGGCGGTGAACTTCACGGGCGTGGGCGCCTCCTTCGATCCCGGCGGTCCGAAACTCGCCCGAAATGACGAGAGCACGAAGTTGCCGTTGTCTGCCCGGCCCGGCCCCTGCTGCGGCAGGCTCGGATCGGTAGCCGCCTCCAACGTGATCGCCTTCACATTCCCGCCGACCGGCACGGCCGCGGTGAGCGTGTAGGTGTCCTTGGCGCGGTTGCCCGTCACGGTCACGAAGCCGTCGGCCGCGATCGCACCGGCAGCACCGGCGGTGCTCTTGAATTCGGTGGGTACCAGCACCGCGGTCGTCGGCTGCGGGGGCGGCGGTGGGGGTGGTGGGGGTGGTGGCAACAGTTTGGCAGCCGGGGTCGCCGCGAGCTTCGCGCCGGCATGTGTGCCCACGAACAGCGTCTTGTCGTCCGGCGAAAACGTCACACACCACACGCTCGACTTCTCGGCCGGCAGGCCCTCCTGCTCCCCCTTCGCGTTCACATCCCAGAGTTTCACAGCGCCGTCGAGGCTCGCGCTCGCGAGCCGGCTGCCGTCGGACGAGAACGCCACCGACGTCACCCAGTCTTTGTGCCCCTTGAGCGTGGCGTATTCCTTCGCGTCGCTCGTCGTCCAGAGCTTGATCGTGCGGTCGGCCCCAGCGGTGGCCAGTCGCGAACCGTCGGGCGAATAGGCCACGGACCACAGTGCATCGCCATGCCCTTCGAGCTTGCCCTTCTCCGCGCCGTCGGCGGCATTCCAGAGTTTCACAAACTTGTCGCCGCCGCCGGTCGCGAGCGTCGCGCCGTCGGGCG
>CAMAVC010000018.1 GCA_945861585.1 Planctomicrobium piriforme | reverse complement strand
CATCGCCCCGATCGTCACGGCGGAAGGCGATGTCGTCGTGCCGAGCACGGTGCCGGCGCCCGTGAGCCTGCCGCTCCGGCAGCAGGTCGCGGCCCTGTGCGGTGATCTGCCCGAGCAGCCGATCGTCAACAGCGCTGCACTCGATCGGCGTGCGGCCGTGAGCAGATGGTGGAGCGATGACGACGATTCCTCGGACCGTCGCCATGCAGAGGAGGAAGAGCGACGCCTGGAGGAGGAGCCAGCCGGGCAGCCGGTCGAGGTTTCAGGAGGAGGATATGGCTGATGGTGCCGAAGTAGGCTAGCCGACCGGGGCTCCGGCGACTCAAGAGTCACTCGTTCAGCGATGAATCTGTGACGAAGTCTCTGCCATTCCGCGAAAAGAGCGCCCTGACCTGCTCTGGGTCGAGGTCGGTGCGGAGTCGTCGCACCGATCCGTCGGCGAGGGCTACGACGACGCGGGCGATTCCGGCCCCGTGAAGCGCGGCAAATGCATCCGCCGGATCATCGGAGAGTTCAGCCGGCTGCGTCCAGGGGATGCGCAGATTCGGGGCTGCCACCATCACAACGGTGACCGAGGCTCCGTCTCCCTCAGTGAATGCGTCGAGTCGGACTCCCGCAATTCGCGATATTCCGCCCTCGTCGATATTCGCGAGTGGTTCGGGGTCGCTCATGGCGGTACCAGGCCCGGTGGGCACGACCGTTCCGGTTAGCCCTGCGGAAGCGTCCGCGCCAACCGCGGCATACACCGCCGGCATTCGGCTGATGAGCAACTTATTGTGATCGCTGTCCCATGGCTCGTTAAGGTGGAACTCCTTGAAGAGCATCGCTGCCTCGTCGCCGAGGCACGGCAGGATCGCCACCCGCCAACTTAGGAGTTGCTTTCCCTCGGAATCGATGATGGCCGCGGGCAGTCCGTTCATACGGTGTTCTGCCATGCTCATGGCGAGTGAGAGTTGGGAGATATTGGTGGCTAATGCGGCGTTGCGTGCCGCCTTCACGGCGGGGATGAGCAGAGCGATAATCACTGGAACGGAGAGCGTCGTCATCGACGACAGGGCGATTCCGGTGATCGCGAGGCCGCGACCAGACAGCCGGGGATCGGAACCGCCTTCCTTACTCAGCCGGATCCGGCTGAGTGCCATGATTCCGCAGGCAATCCCAGGAATGCTCGCCAAGAGCCAGACGAAGACGGAGAGCACGCCGAGGACGACGCTCGCGACTGCGAGCCGGCTTCTGCGGAGCGGAGTGGGTGAGTCGGACAGGGCCGATGGCGGCGATTCATGCTTGAAAGATGACATGGAGCGTTCGACTCCTGGGTGTGGATGAGAAAGAATTGTCCGTCGGCAATGCCGTCAAAAGCGTCCGTCGGCGACGAATTGTCAGGGAGTCGCGAGCGATGGCCGGGCAGTAGGCTGTCATCCGCTGCATCAGTCGCCGCCTCCGCCACAACCGCCACAGCCGCCGCAGCCTCCACCCCCGTCACCGCCGCCGGAGCTGCCGCAACCGAGGCCGCCTCCCGAGCCTGACTCGCCTGTGCGCAGCCGATCGATCGGCGAGCAGAGAAACGCGTGGGAGGTGCCGCCGAGCGCTTCGATCCCCATGAGGGCGACAGCCAGCGGCATGAGCATCGTGGGCTGCGCTGTGGACTCCGTCCGCCTGCGACTTGTCCACTCCTGCTGCTGGCCCGACTCGCGAAACCGGTCCCACGCCCGGTGCACCACAGCATCTCCCTGCCTGGTGCGACGAGGCTTGTGGGCGAGCGCAAACCAGCACAGCACCGCGAGCCCGATGCAACCCATCACCAGAAAGCCCACCGGCTTGCCTCGGGACAACCCCACGACGATCTTCGCGATCCCCAGTCCCAGGGTCGCGGCCGATGGTCCGAAAATCACCCAGGGGGCCGCCGTCGTCCACCAGTCGCCCACGAGTAAGCCCCGCGTGACGAGCGACGGCTCGAACTCGTCCCGGGCCACGTCGGCTGCGGCCTTGATCGCCTCTACGGTCGTGCAATTGCCAAGCGCCGCGAGGCGGGAGTGAAGGGCTTGTAGCTTGGGCGGTGCCCCGGCTGGCGCCTCCGACACGATCACGGGGGCCTTGGCCGCATCCGGACCGCTCGCAGCGGGCGAGGGTTCGGGAGCGATGGCGAGCGCCGTAAGGCCGGTCGCCACGCACCGCCAGCAGCCATCGTCGGCAAGCAGTGCGAGCTCCACAGGTTCGAGATCCTCGCCGGTGACAGTCGGATCGCCCGGCGGCTGAAACATCCGCCACAGCACGAGCCCTGCGACGAACGACCCAGTCGCGAGCGCCATGAAGAGCGCGAGGAACGGCGGGCCGGTGAGGTCGAGCGGGTTCGGAATCCCCGCTGCGACCAGCGGCACAGCGGCGAGCCCCGCCAGGCCCGTCGCCCGCCGCCTGTGGCTGCGGAGCCAAGGCGGCTTCGGCACCACCCAGTTGCTCGCCACATTGACCCGCCGCCATGCGAGGTCAACGCCGAAGCGCTGCTCGGGGGGCGGCCAGATGTCGGTCGGTGGCGGAGCGTCGAACGCGGCGGTGTACGCGGCGAGTGTCCGCCGGTACTGCAGGTCGTACCGCGCGGCCTCGTCGCCACCACCACGCGTGGGCCCATGATGCAAGGGCGAGCGCAGTACGTCGCCACAGAATGTCTCCCAGTAATCCTGGGTGTAGGCGAGGTGCAGGTGCCAGGCTTGGTCCACATCCTCGCTGGGCGTCATCGACTGGCCTGCAGTCATGGCCAGGAAAACGAACCGGCGATACTCATCCACCACCCGCACGGTACGGCCGATCGCCCAACCGTTTTCGCGCGCCAGCCGGGCGGTGAATGTGAAGCGTGCCGTGGCGTCGTCGAATCGGTGCTCACGGATCCGTTCCCAGAGGGCCTGCTGAAGCGGAGTGATGGGCATGAGACATGCTTCTCCTGTGCACCGAAGTCTACCGCAAGGGCCGACGAGCCGATGGCCTCGTGACCTCGTCCGAAGTCCAGCCGACGATGCGGTGTGGGTTGCCCTCAGCTTGTCCCAAGGCCGCTGGAAGCAGGTAAAGTCCGGGCTCGAGCGTGCCAAAAAATTTTTCGCGTCCGGTTTCGTTCGCTTTTCCGCCTCCACTCCATGGCGGGTGTTTTTTCTCCGCATCCCTGCCGCCCGCGCATGCACCGCGTTTCCATGGACGATCTTCAACGAGACGGCGACCTGCTCGTGGTCTACGACGGAGTCACGCTTCCCCATCGTTGTCCGGTCTGTAATGCCCCGGCCTCTGGAGCAACGGCGACGGTGCGATTCGGCCGATCGCGACATGGGCGACGCTCAGGTGTGGCAGCATTCCTGATCGGTAATGCTATCGAGCGTATCTCGGATCATCTCACGGGTGACCGCTATACCGGTCCGGTCGAGGTGCGAATCAGGCTCTGTGCGGTGCACCGCCGCCAGTTGAGGTATCTGTTCGCGGCCACTTGGGCGCTTCTGGTTGGTGGCGCGGCGGGAGTTTTCTTCGTCATCACCGACCGAATAAGCCCGTGGGTCGGGATACCTTTTCTGCTGGCGTTGATGTCGGGAGTGATCCTCGTGTTTGGGATGGCTTCCGGCTTCGTGGAGGTGTTTCTGCGAAGCCGGCGTTTCGACGACAGGCGGGTGTGGCTTCGGGGCGCTTGCCCGGAGTTCCTCGAAGACCTTACTGACGTTGATCGGTGAAGCGGGGCAGGTCACCCGGGCGTCCTGGAGCAAGCCGTGGCCGGTGGATATCGCGAGGCTTGCATGATGCTGCGGCCAGCCATGCCGCCACGAACGCGAGCAGCCCGTGCAGCCCGCCCGGCTCGGGAACGGGGATCACGCCCCCGCCGGGGCCCCCTAGGGCGGCCAGGGCATCCACACCGAGGGCGTCGTCACGAAACTGGAGGTTTGCGACGTAAATCTCCCCGTACTCGCTTGACTGGTCGTTCAACACGAAAAATCCCGACTGCGAAGCCGGCAACGCGGCTGCACTGTCGGAAAGCGTGCCGATCGACCAGGCACCGTCGGGAACGAGATCCTGATTCTTGAGGGCGGCATTACGGTCGTCATCGACCACGATCTGGTCTGGCACGATCACGCCGACACGTGATCCGTTCAGAAAATATTCACAACGGGGTGCCGAAGTGTCCGCATCGAGCGCCATCACCTGCGCGACGCGATACCACGTATCGGGCTGAAACGAGTTCACCGCTGAATAGGCGACGGTAGAGCCCATGTTGCGAGTCGGTTCGCGCACGAACCATGAGCCGTCGTTGTTCGCCCGCGGCTGAAAGAGTGCGATATGGCTTACGCTCCCACCAAAACTCGAGTTCGGGACGAGAATGTCCATCACGAGGGAATAGCGATTCAGCTTCGTCGCCGCCGCTCCGCTCGGCAGCAGACCGTTGGCCAGTGGTGAAAACGCCGCCATCAGCCCTGCCGCCGCGCCGCGGCCCGACATGTCGGGCACCCGCATCACCTTGCCGGTGTAGCCGCCGAGAGGCGCGATGCCGAAGTCCGTAGTCGTGGCGAATGCGAGCGCGGGCGGATTGGGTGTGCCACCATACGGCACGTAGTAAGGTGTGTCCGGCAGCCTCGTGAGTGTCGCTCCGGGCACGACCGCCGCGGCAGCTAAGGAGCCGGCGTTGAAATCCCAACTGCCGATCACACTCGCGCGGCTCGTCGAACCGCTTACGACTGTGACCGCGGCCACGAACCCAACCACGCGCCCGAAAACCTGTCGCGCCGTGCAGCCCTTTCTCTGTAGATCGCCTGCAACTATTTGCATCGCTGCACCCAGTGGCCCTGAACCATCCCCTCAGAATAACCCCAACGCATGCCGGATGAATGCCCCCGGACGTGAGGATTTCGTAAAAAACTGCATTCCGCCGAGATATTCCCCCACGGTTGCCACTCACCCCCAAAGATACGGTAACCTTAGAGCGTTCGGATTGACAATTTTTGGTGCAAGGGTGCGATCCCAGCGGCACGACGCCCATGGCCTCCTCTTCTCATCCATCGGCAACGCTCGACGACGAGGCCGACCTTCTCGAGGCGGCTCGCCACGGGTCTCCCGCGGCACTCGGTCTACTCTTCGAGCGGGCCCGTGCTCACCTGACTATCCTCGCCGAGCACGAACTGCCATCGGCGATCCGTGCAAAGGTCGCGGCGTCCGACATCGTGCAGGAGACCGCCTGCGATGTCCATCAGGCCTTCGGCGGGTTCATGGGGTCTACCACCGAGGAATTTTTTGGCTGGCTGAGATCGATCCTCCAGCACAATGTCGTCGATGCGGTTCGGCGGTTCGAAGGATCACGCAAACGCGATGTTCGCCGGGAGACGCCGCTGCAATTTGGCGACGATCCGCCGGCCACGCAGCCTGGATTCAAGTTCCCCGCTGCGCACGGGGGGCCACCGGAGGCGTCGGCGATCCGACGTGAAGACGCATCGGCGATCGCTGCAGCAGTAGACCGACTGCCCGCCGACTATCGCGTCGTGCTCCAGCTTCGCTACTGGGACGGCCTCACGTTCCAGCAAATCGGCGACCGGGTTGGTCGCAGCGCCGAGGCGGTCCGCAAGGTGTGGTATCGCGCCGTGCAGCGACTCCAAGCCGACCTCCGCGAGCCCTCCCGATGCGCCCCTCAGACTGCTCCGCCGACGACGATCTGAGCGACGGCCTCGTCGAGCGACTGGCTGCGCTTGACGACTGCCTGCATGGCGTCGACCCCGGTGTGACCAGACTCTCCGCTGCGACTCATGCCGCTACCGGGCTCACCCACCCCCAGCTTGGCGACGCCATTGACGCGATCCTCATGCTGCGGCAGGCCGCTGCCGCCAGCCGTCCGACGGCCAGTGACGACGATCCGCCCCTGCCGAAGCAGATCGGCCGCTTCGAGATCGTGCGTGTGGCTGGCAGCGGCGGGTGTGCCCGCGTCGCCGAGGCGATCGATTCCTCGCTCAATCGCCGCGTGGCGCTCAAGGTGCCGCGGCCCGAGGCGATTGTCACGCCCGGCTTGCGGCGGCGCTTCCTGCGCGAGGCCGAGATCGCCGCCCGGCTTTCGCATCCACACATCGTCACGATCCACGAGGTCGGCGAGGCCGACGGGCTCGCGTACATCGCCCAGGAGTTCTGCGCGGGCGGAAGCCTGTCCGAGTGGCTCGATGAGCACCCGGGGCCACTGCAGCCGCGGGTGGCCGTGCATCTCGTGCTGACACTCGCCCGGGCCGTCGCCTACGCGCACGACGAGGGCGTGATCCACCGCGACATCAAGCCGGCCAACGTGCTGCTCGTGCCCGCACACCCCGGTGATCCGGCCGCCTTGTCGCCCGGGGTGACCGTGAAGCTCGGCGACTTCGGCCTCGGCAAAGCGTCCAGCGCAGCCGACGACGGGGCAACGCGTCTCACGCAAACCGGTGCCCGCGTGGGCACGCCAACGTGGATGGCGCCCGAGCAGGTTGACGCCACGATCGGCCCTGTCGGCCCCTGGTCCGACATCCACTCGCTCGGCCTCCTGCTCGACCGCCTCCTCACCGGGCGGTGCCTGCGAGGGGGGCGCACCGATGCCGACACGTTTCGGCAGATTCTGCTCGACGAGCCGCCGCCCTGCGACCGCGTACAGTCGGGCCTGTCGCGAGATTTGGGCGCGGTCTGTCTCGCGTGCCTCGCCCGCAACCCGCGCGACCGCTACGGCTCGGCCAGAGAGTTGGCCGCCGATCTGCAGCGCTATCTCGACGGTCAGCCGACGGTCGCGCGGCCGTTGTCGCCCGCAAGCCGCCTCGTTCGCGCCGTGCTTCGTCGCCCTTTGGCGGCGGGCTTGGCTGCCTGTGCGCTGGCTGCGGTCTTGCTGGCCGGCTGGGCGGCAGGTGAGCGGAGCCGCGAGCGTGCCCGGCATGCCGCCACCGCAGCCGACATGCGTCGCCACGAGGCGGCCACAGCCCTGCGACGCGGATTCGATGCCTTCCGCACCGGCAACGCCGCTGCCGCACTCGGTCACCTCGACGCCTGCCGAAGGGTCGACTCCGGGCTGGCCGACTCGTTTGCCGGGCGCTGGCTCGAGCGACGGCTGCATGGCGAGGAGACGTTGCTCCTGCCGCAGGGCGGCTCCCCGCATGCATCGCTCCACGATGTGTGCATCTCGCCCGATGGCTCTCTGTTTGCGGCTGGGGCCGCCGATGGCACGCTCCTGATCGGTCCGCTCGACACCGCGTCGTCGCAGCACGGTGTGCGGTCGGTGCGTGCGCACGACGAGATCAATGGCGTGGCTTTCTCACCCGACGGTGGCACCGTCGCCACGGTCGGTGAGGATGGCACGCTCCGGCTGTGGAGCGCCATTGACGGCGCGGCTCGGGGCGAAATGCCGTCCGTTGGCTCCGCACTCTACGGCGTTGTGTTCGCAGCGGACGGTGCATTCATCGCCTACGGCGGAACTGATCGCGTCCTGCGGGTGGTGCCCCTGGACAAAGGCCGGCTCGATGCAGCAGAGCCACGGACGATCTCCCTTCCCGCGGCCCATGACGCGGAGATCGAATCGCTGTGCGCGCTCGATGGCACGCGGCTGGCTATCGCGATCGGCCCCATGGCGCTCATGGTGGACGTAAAGAGTGGAGGCGAGACACGCGTGCTCGCGAAACACCCGGAAGTGATCGCGCGGCTGGCGATCTCCGCAGACAAACAATTGCTCGCCATGGTGGGGCACTCTCGCAACCCGATGGTGGTGCGTGTGGACGACGGGGCTCCTGTCCGAATTCTTCCGCAGCATCCCTCGTGGACCGACGGCTGCGGATTCTCGCCTGATGGATCGAAGCTCGTCACCGCCGGTAAGGACGGAATCGCACGCCTGTACGACATCGCCAGCGGATCCCTCGAGCAACGGTTCGTAGGCCACGTGGGCCGCATCTGGGATGCGCAGTTCGATCACGAGGGTCGGGTGCTGACGGCCGGTGCCGATGGCACGCTCCGTCGCTGGGATGACCGCACGCCGCCGGACATGGCAGGTGTGGTCGTCATCCCACACACCGGGGGGCGGGCGACGGCGGTGGCATCGACGACTGCGGAGGGCGATCGCCACGCGCTCCTGATCGGATACGACAGCGTGTCCATGGGGCCGACACGCACGCCGTCGATCGTCGGAAGGATCGATGTGGTTGATCCCGGCAGCGGCGAAATCCGTGCGCTGCCCATGCTTCTGGCGGGCTCGACGAGGGATCTCGTGATTGACCGCCATCGCGATCTCATCGTGGCGCTTCCCGCGAAGCTCCCGCTCGTCACGTTTGCCGGGCGATCTGCCGCCGAAGGCCCGCTCCCCGTCATCGCGGGTGAGCCCGACATCGTCGGTTGTAGTGGGGCCGTCACTGGAGATGGTCTCGTCGCCATCGGTTGCCAAGGCGGGCGGCTCGTGGTCTGGAGCCCGGTTGCATCGCGGGCCGTCGTGATCGATCACTTCGAGAAGAATGTCGACTGCCTCGCAGTCGCTCCGTCCTCCCCCACGCTCCTTGCCGCCGGAAGCCGACGTCGGGTCAAACTCTACGATCTGAGCAACCTCTCCCGCGACCTGCGGAATTCCGGCGCGCGGGGCGTGCGCGTGCTGCCCGACCTGCCGGGCGACGTGCAGTCGCTCGCCTGGTCGCCCGATGGCACCCGCCTTGTGTGCGGAATGAACGACGGCTTGGTGATGGTTTTCGATGCCACCGGCGCGGCCGTCGGCACGTTGGCGGCCCACGAGCGTGATCTGATCGGCGTGGCCTATCTTGCCGACGGTCGCACGCTCGTCACGGCCGACAACGAAAACGTGCGCGTCTCGGATGCCGCGACGCTGACCACGCTCGATGAGATCCGCCCCGACTGGCGGATTTATGACGTGACCGTCATGGAAGACGGCTCGGGCGTGGCGATCGTCGGCGTGGTCCATGACTCTGCCGTCGACGGAGTCGGGGCGGCCGGCCGGGTCGGCCTGATCCGCGTCGAGTCACGCGGGGCGGAGGTGCCGCGATGAGCCGACGCAGACGTCACGTGGTGCTCAACAGCGGCTTCACGATCGTAGAACTCCTCGTGGTCGTCGCCGTGATCGGCCTGCTCGCAACGCTCCTGCTCCCCGCGGTGCAGTCGGCGCGAGAGGCCGCCCGGCGCAGCGCCTGCCAGGCCAACCTTCGTCAGCTCGCGCTGGCGTGCCTGCAGCATGCCGACGTGCTCGGACATCTGCCAACCGGGGGCTGGGGAAGGGTGTGGGTGGGCGATCCGGACCGTGGGTATGGCGCCCGGCAGCCGGGCGGATGGGCCTTCAATATCCTGCCCCATGTCGAGCAGGCTGCCGTCCGCGACCTCGGGGCCGGCGTCGCAGTCGTCGCGCTGAAACAGGAGCTGGCGGTGAGGCGGCTCCAGACCCCGCAACCGCTCTTTGTCTGTCCGTCGCGCCGCGGGACTGGCCTCGCTCGCTATGCGAAGCCGGAGCGGTTGATCGTGACGGCCGTGCCCACGACGACCGACTACGCGCCCTCTCCACCGTTTGTTGCACGCGGCGACTACGCGGCCAACATGGGCAGCGGCTCGCTTCCCGACAACAACTACCGGGGTGGTGGTTCCCCCGGGCCAGCCACAGCCGCCGACGCACTCAGCGACGCCGAATGGACGGCACAATTCGGTCCGCCGACCGACGGGCTCATCTATCGCCGCAGCCGCACGCGGCTCCGCGACGTGATCGACGGCCTGTCGTCGACGTATCTGCTCGGCGAGAAGTTCGTCGACCCGGCAGCGCTCGCCACGGGGCTGTCAGACGACGACGACAACGCTCTCTATTCTGGACACGACCGCGACACCGTGCGCACGGGCGTCGTGCCCCCGTATCAGGATCTGGCGGGCTTCGACCCAAAGCAGGTGCACGGCTCCTACCCCACGCCGATCGCATTCGGCAGCGCACACCGTCAGGCCTGTGGCATGGCGATGGCCGACGGCTCCGTCCGCAGCGTCGAATACGCCATCGAACCCGTCATTCACCGCCGGCTGGCGGCGCGGAACGACGGCACGCCGACCCGCGCGCCGTAGCTCACGCCGACGCCTGCCCGAGCTCCTCCTGGAGCGCGAGCCAGCGTTCCTCGGCGGCGGAGAGTTTGTCGGCCACGGCGGTCATGTCGCCGTGCAGACGCAGGGCTTCGTCGGGGTCGGTGGCGGTCAGGAGCGCCGCCTGCCGCTCACGTTTCTCTGCGTCGAGCCGCTGGATCGTGCGTTCGAGCGTGGCGATCTCCTTGCGGAGGGCCCGGTCGCCCTTGTCGGGTGGCTGCCGTGTACCGGCGGGCGAAGCAGGTGGCTTTCCTGGCGACTTTGCGCGCCGTCCGTCCGCCGCCTCGGCGTCGTCGATCTCGCGGGTGACGGAGGCGACATAGCTGCCGTAATCGCCGAGATAGTTCACGACGCGGCGATCCTTGACTTCGATCACGGTGGTGGCCACCGTCCTCATGAACGAGCGATCATGGCTCGTGAAGATCACAGTGCCTTCATAGGCGACGAGCGCCTGGGCGAGCGCATCGACCGTCTCCACGTCGAGATGATTGCCCGGCTCGTCGAGCACGAGCACGTTGAAGGGGCCGAGCAAGAGCCCCGCCATGCAGAGCCGGGCCCGCTCGCCGCCAGACAGCACGCCGATCCGCTTCTCGACCGCCTTGCCCCGGAAAAGCATCGCACCGGCCAGGTCGAGAATCTGCTGCTGCTTCGTGCCCGTGCGGGCGGCCCGCTCCAAGTGGCCGAGCACGGTATCGGTGGGGGGCAGGCTCGTGTACACATGCTGGGCGTAGACGCCGAGCTCGCAGCCGTAGCCCCACTTCACCTGGCCTGCGAGCGGCGCGAGCGATCCGACGAGCGTCCGCAGGAACGTGGTCTTGCCCTGGCCGTTGTCGCCCACGATCGCGGCCCGCGACCCGTGCACGATCTCGAGGTCGATCCCGGCGGCGATCGTGCGGGCCGCGGTCTCCCCGGTCGCCGGATAGCCGATCGCGAGATCCCGGCAGCGCACGGCCGGCCCCTGGCGCGGCGAAACAGCAGGGCACCGGATCGCCGCCGTCGGCGCGGCCGTCTCGACCTCCTCGAGTTCCAGCTTTTCGAGCTGCTTGCTCTTCGACTTCGCCCGCGACGCCGTCGATGCGCGGGCCTTGTTGCGGGCGATGAAGTCCTCGAGCTGCCGCCGCTTGGCAAGCACGGCGGCATTCGTGCGTTCCACGTGCAGGGCTTGTTCCCGCTGATACTCGAGAAACGCTTCAACCTTGCCTGGAAACACCGTCAGTTCGCCCTGCGAGAGATCGAGCGTCTGGTCGCACGTGGCGCCGAGAAACGCCCGGTCGTGCGACACGATCAACGCCGCCTCGCGGTAGCCGCGCAGAAAATGCTCGAGCAGGATCTGCGTGCGCAGGTCGAGAAAGTTCGTCGGCTCGTCGAGCAGGAGCAGCGTGGGCTCGTGGAGGAGCAGGGCGGCGAGCTTGACGCGGGTCTGCCAGCCGCCCGAGAGCTCCTGCACGGGCCCGGCGAGATGCTGCGTTTTCAGCTCGAACTGGCCGGCCACCTCGCCGCACTTCCAGTCGGGCTGGCCGCTGTCGCGCATCAGGAAGTCGAGCGCCGTCTCACCGGGCAGGAAGGGATCGTGCTGACGGAGATAGCCGAGCTTGAGCCGGGGATGGCGGACGATCTCGCCGGAGTCGAGCTCCTCCTCCCCGAGGATGATCCGCAGGAGCGTGCTCTTGCCGGCACCGTTGCGGCCGATGAACCCGATCTTGCCGTCGTCGGTGATCGTGGCCGAGGCGCCGTCGAGCAGCACCTGATCGCCGTAGCGCTTCGAGGCGTTCTTGATGTCGAGCAAAACCGCCATGCACCACCGCCGTCCGGCCGCCCGGATGGCGGGTTCGTGAAGTCAGCCCGTACCAGCCAAAATAGTGCTGCGGGCGTGAAACAGCGGAGGGCATGGGACTCGAACCCACAACCCCTTTCGGGGCACGACATTTCCAGTGTCGCCGCTAGCCATTCGCTTACCCTCCAAACAGCGGTTTTTCGTCTTGCCCCCACCGCTGCCCCCACCGTTTTCCGGTTTTGGGCAGCACAGGGGCGGGCCTACTTCCCGCATGGCTGGAGCCGAGTCTACACGGCAGGCTGGGCAATCGGAACGGGAGTGGCGTCGGGCGGGGCAGGGGAGACACGATCCCGTACCCGCCGGCGTCGATCCCCCCAGCCCGCCAACCGCGCCGCCGGCTGCCGCTTCCGCTCTTTCTCGGTCGCACGCCATTCCCACGGCGGCACCGGCTCGCGGTCAGCCCACAAACGAACGAAGGGAGCGAGCCGTCGTGGCCCGCTCCCCTCATGTTTGAATCACGTTGGCTCGTTCGCGTCAGGCCCGCTTGCGACGCCGGAACATCGTGTAGCCACCGCAGGCCAGACCGGCGAGGGCCATGGCGTAGGTGGAGGGTTCGGGCAGGGCCGTGATGCCGATCGCGTCCACGACCACGCCGGAGCCGTTGCCATCCTCGGCGGCCGCGTTTTCCTCATCACCAAGAACCGGCAACCAGTCGATCGCGAGGGTCGTCGATCCCGACAGGGCGGCGGTGAGCAGGGTCGTTCCGGTGGTTCCGATGGGGATCACGATGCTCGTGCCGCCGATGATCAGCCGCAGGTCGTTGTAGCCCACCTGCCAGTCCTTCGTCGCGATGGAGACCGAGTAGGAACCCGCCCCCGGCGGCACGAGCACCTGCGAGATGGAGTCACCGACGTTGAGCCGTAGGGCGTAGGAGCCTTCGGGAACTGGTCCGTAGTTCTCCCCGGCCGCGATCAGGTAGCTGTTCTCGCCGATCCCGGTCGATGTGAATGTCCAGCCCGTGATCGTGGCGACGTCGTCCGGCACGTAACGGTACGCGTAGCCCTCGGGGTCGGTGGTCATGAACGCCTGGCTCTCGAAGCCGCCGTTGGCGACGAGGTTTGTTGCATCGGCACCGCGAACGGTCGCCAACACGAAACAGATCGCGGCCAAGACCAAGTGCGCTCGGGACGACATTCGAAAGACTCGCTCAGGGTCGCGTGAAGACATGCTCGGAGCCTAGCGACCAGGTGCTTACGTACAAGCAGAAACGCAGAAAAGTGACGAATCCGGATTGAGAAGGGACGAATCGGGCGTGCGTCCGATTGCGTTGGGACGAATCGGGCAAATCGAGGGACGAATCCGCGGCGACAGCGTCAGCCGCCCAGCCCCGCAAACGTGAACCGCTACCGCACCCCCTGCGGGCGCGCACCGATCTATGCCACAACCGCCGCATGGCAACAGCGGATGCAGACTACGACGCGATTGACGGCAGCCATCGCCGTACGCTGCTGTACGATGCGATGGGCTACGTGGGCGACCAGATCGCGGAGATTCGCGAGGAGATCGCCCGCGAGATGCGGAACACGCCCGCGACCGCGGAGATGCCGGGCACGGCCGCGAAGGTGCGCGTGACACTGGCCCGGAAAATATTCTGTAGCCATGGCCCTCGCGGGAATAGCCTGCGGCGGCTGCTCGATGTGGCGACGTTTAAGGGGGCAGGTCATTTCATGCGGTCGGTCATGGGATGTCCTCACGGGAGACTCATGATATCCGGGCCGACTCTTAGTTTTTTGTGAGTCGCACGACGCTCATCATCGTCAGCTACGCTCCTGACACCCAAGGAGGAACTGGCGATGTTGACGAAGAACGACCCATACGACCGGCTCGAACACCTTGACGCCATGTCGGCAATCAAGGCGTGGTTGCTTGGCGACTACAAGCGTGGCGAAGAACGGGTCTTGATCCTGGCGATTCGGCGTGAGACGGGGCTCGAGCTGACAGACGTCGAGATTCGTGATGTCATGATCAAGGCTATCAACAACAACACCACCGCCATGGGCGTCTTTGAAAGACTGCTCCTGTTGGAGACTGCCGCCGACGAAGAGTTTGGGGTCACGAAGCCACGGTAGGCCTGGACATTAAATGAACTGGCGACTACTTCGGCAATGCAGATCTGCGCTGCTGCTGTCCACGAACGCAATGCCACATCGAGGTCTGACGCCTTCGCCAAGTCCTCACAATTGATCACCAACCCCGTGTCTCCTCTGGCCTGCGGGTGATCGCAAAGTAGATGACGTAGGCCCAACTCAGCAGCCCCGCCAGGATCGCCCACAGGATCGAGCGGTTCCGAGTCCACGAGCAGACGACGGCGATCACGGAGCCGAGGCCGACACCGTCGCGGACGACGCTCAGGGCGCCGCCGCCGGGGATGGTCTCGAAGACGATTTCGGCAAAGGGCGACATCAGTGGGGTTCTCCTCATGGGTGAGGATACCTCGCTGGACTGGTGTCATCGACCGCAGGAATCACTCAGCCTCGACGCCGAAGGCTGCCCAGTCGTTGCTGCTGCCCGCCCTCATCGGTTCCGCACTAGACTATCGCCTCCATGCCCCCCCGGGCCCTCCCGCCTCAGCGCCGAAGCCATGGCACACCTCCTGAACAGCTGGACGATTCTCGCCCCCATCGCAGCCGCGGCGATGCTCGTTCTCACGGCCGCCCTCGGCGAGCAGCCCTGGTTGCTCGTGGGCTGCGGTGCGGTGCTCATCGCGGCCGTGCTCGCCGCGGTGCACCATGCCGAGGTGATCGCCCACCGGGTCGGCGAGCCGTTCGGCACACTCGTGCTCGCCCTCGCCGTCACCGTGATCGAGGCGGCCCTGCTACTGTCGCTGCTCGTCGCGGGCGGAGCCGGCATGGAAACGCTGCCCCGCGACACCGTCTATGCCACCGTGATGATCATCACGACGGGCGTCGTCGGCCTCTGCACGCTGATCGGCGGCCTGGCCCACCGCGAGCAGTCGTTTCGGGTCGAGGGTGCGGGTGGGGGGCTGGCAGCGCTGATCGTGCTCGCGGTCGTCACGCTCGTGCTCCCCTACGTCACGATCACGACCACTGTCGGCACCTACAGCCGTGCCCAGTCACTGTTTGCGGCCTTCGTCTCGGCAGCGCTGTGGGGCATCTTCGTCTTCGTCCAGACCGTCCGGCACCGCGACTACTTTCTGCCGCACGACGACCACGCCCATCCCGACGAGCATGCCGCGCCACCGTCGCGCCGGCAGGCCACGCTGAGCTTCGTGCTCCTCCTTGTCTCCCTTGTCGCGGTCGTGGGGCTTGCGAAGGTGCTCTCGCACCCACTCGAGGAGTTCGTCAAGGCATTTGATCTGCCGCGCAGTGTGGTTGGGATCGCCGTGGCGCTGGTGGTGCTCCTGCCCGAGACCTGGGCCGCGGTTCGGGCAGCCCATGCCAACCGGCTGCAGAGCAGCATGAATCTGGCGATCGGCTCCGCGCTCGCCACGATCGGGCTCACGGTGCCAGTCGTCGTCATTTTTGCCACCGCCTACGGCCTGCCGCTCGTTCTCGGACTCGACCCGAAGGATATCGTGCTGCTTGCGACGGCCTTACTCGTGAGCGCTGTCACGCTCGGCACGGGCCGCACGTCGATGATGCAGGGCGCTGTGCACGTCGTACTGTTCGCGACGTTTCTGTTCCTCGCCTGCGTGCCCTGAGCCTGCTCCTCGAAGACCCCAACGGCACTTCGGCAGGCAGCGGTCGAGCGAAGTGGATGACGTCCGGGAACACGTGCTGCCTGCCGCTCGGCAGTCGGCAGGCAGCACCGTTCCAGGGAGCAGCGATGAGCACGCGGCGCTGATCGCGGCATGGCCCGCTCGGCGGGCTTACTTCTTGGGGGCGGGCTTCGCCTTCTCTTGCTTCGGCTTCATGCTCTTTTTGTCGTTCTTCCGCGAGTTATTGCCTTTGCCCATCGGTCGATCCTCCTCGTGATCCTGGGGGAAATTCACCGGCCACATGCCGGCGGCGAGAGCATAGCGAAATCCGCCGCTGCCCGCCTAGCGCGCCGCTGGTTGCCGCTTGCGATCGCGCTCGGTGGCGCGCCACTCCCACGGCGGCACGGCCCCCGTGTCGGCCCACACACCACGCTTGGCGTCACGGGCGTCGCGTTCGGCCGAAGCCAGCTCCGGGCTCTTGTCGTAGCGGACGTAATGCCAGGCCAGCCCGTCTTTGACGAGCTCAACGTTCACATCGACTCCGTCGACCTCCACACGGGCGAGGTCACGGCCGTAGCGATCGCGGCCGTGCAGATGCAGCGTGGCGGTCTTCCGCACCGTCAACGTTCCCAGGGCCTCGCGCGACTTCGTGCCGAATGGCTGGCCGATCTCCGGAGCGTCGATGCCGTGAAGCCGCACCTTGTGCTTCTGGTTGTCTTCATCGAGCGCCGTCAGCGTGTCGCCGTCGCTCACGCCCACCACCCGCCACGTGACCGGTGGCTCGGGAGACGCCGCCGGGGCCGTGCCTCCGATCGAGGCGAGGCAAGGCAGGGCGAGCGAAAGGACGCACGAGCGTGAGAGAGTTGGCATGCGAGGATGGTAGGCCGCCGACGCAGAAAGAGAAAGCCCGAGGCGTGAGCCGAAGGGATGCTTGTGGGTGGTCAGCCGATCGTGCCGCGATCGAGGAGGCCGTCGATGAGGGCGGAGCGGGTGTCGAGCGACGTCGTTTTCAGCTTCGCTGTGGGCTGCTGGAGGATCTCCCGCAGCTTCATCAGCCGCCGTCCGCCCGACTGGGCGTCGTAGCTGTTGAACGCGATCGTGAACCGGCGGTCCGGATCGACTTCCGTGCCGTCGCGCTGGATCGTCGTGGGCCGCCCACCCTCGCCACGCACCACCTCGAAGGGCCAGAGCGTGCGGTCCGATTTCTTGTCGCCGGCGTCTTCGCTCACGATTTCCACCAGATCCCGTGCCGAGACCTCCGCGGTGGCGAGCATGTTTTCATAGGGAATGATCTTCCAGCAGTCGGCCACCGTGAGCTCGCCCGGCTCCAGGTTGCCCGAGGCGAACGTGCCGTGAAACACGCCGTCGACGGGCATCTTCTGCCGGGCCAGCGCGCCGGAGAACGTCTCGCAGAGCAGCTTCGCCAGATCGCTACCGCGGCCCTTGCCGTCGATCTTCTGTGCGATGGTGGCGACGCGTCGCGCGAGCTGCTCGTCGGCCTTGGCGAGATCTGGGCGGGCCCGCTCCATCACTGCCGGGTCGAGGTCGAAGCGGTCGTCCATGAGCACGGTAAACGCCCGCCGCTCCACCAGCCGGCGGCTGTCGATGTCAAACGTGAGATCGATCCGGCCGCAGTGGATGCCGTGGTAGCTGGCCTGCGAGCAGAGCACGTCATGCAGCGTCCAGGCCGGCTGGTTTTGGTGGGAGTGGCCGGCGAGGTAGATGTCGACATCCTTGGCGTCGCGGAGCAGTTCGCGCACGGGATTGGCGTAGTCGTCTTGGAACCGCCAGCCCATGTGACCCATCACCACGATCGCATCGGGCTTCTCCGCACGCACTTCCTGCAGGCTCGCCGCGAGCGCGGCTGCAGGATCGGTCGCGGCCGCGCCGCCGAGCGTCTCCGGGGCGAGCCAATAGGGCAGGCCCGGCGTGATCAGGCCGATCAGGCCAACCTTGAAGCCACCCACCTCCTTCACGACCCACGGCTTGACGCCGCCCCAGGCCCCCGTGAACGATCCCGCCGCCGCGCCCGCCCGCTCGAGATTGCCCGTGAGCACCGGCGACTTCGAGAGCGCGAGGTTGGCCTCGAGCTTCTCGGGCCCCCAGTCGAAGTCGTGGTTACCGAGCGTCCAAGCGTCGTAGCCGAGCCGGTTGAACAGGTCGATCATGATCCCGCCGCCGCTTTCCAGGCTGACGGCCGTGCCCTGAACCACGTCGCCCGCGTCCACGGTGAGCGAGTGCGGCGATTCGCGGCGCCACTGCCGGATGCAGGTGGCGCAGCGGGCGAAGCCGCCCACGTCGTCGAGCCCTTCGTAGGTGCTCGTGGGCAGGATTCGCCCGTGGAGATCGGTGGTGTGAAAGATCGAGATCGTGCGGGCCTTGCCGAGGTCGCGGGCCGCGGCCACGGTCCCGCCGGCGATCCACGCCGCACCCCCGCCTGCCGTGCCGGCCAAGAACTTCCTCCGGGTGTGGATCCATGGCTTCGCGTTGCTCAGGCCCATCGTGCACCTCCGCGCGCTGGTCCCCTGCCGGCCCCGGACGACGTGCCTGCCGCACTGCGTGAACCCGTCGCCAGCCAGCGGGCGAACTGATCCCACCCGGTGGCCTGCGTGAACGCCTGTGCGTCACGGGAATACGACGCCAGAGAGCCGTCCGACGCCGTCGGCAGGTAGATCGCCACGCCGGAGCTGCCCCGCTGATCGGCCGTCTTCGCGATGACCGCCGCCGACAGCGCCGCCGTCACACCCGCAGCCGCCGACCGCACCGTGGCCGGGAGGCTCGTCGCCGCAGCCACGCGGCCCATGAAGCTGCCCAAATCGCGGGAAGAAGGGGTGTCGTATGTGATGCTGGCCCGGGCCGCCGTCCGTAAGGTCGTGCGGTGTGTCGCGTTGAGCGGGGCCGTCGCATCGACGAACTGCCTGAGCGCGGCCTGCAGCGCGGCCTGGCCGGCGGTCGACACTGCCGAAAACGTGTCCATCCGGCTGCGGTCGTTTCGATACTGCACGCCGTAGCTCGCCACCATTCCGGCGGCGACCTGCGCGGCGGTGACCGCCCCAGGATCGGTCACGGCGAGAGCGGAATAGGCTGTCGCGTAATTCTGCCCCGCACCGCTCACGAGCTCCTGCGAGGCCACGAACACGCCGCCCACGCTCGTCGGGATCGACGCCGCGACCTCTGCCATCGCCATCAGGCAATTGTCGAACGAGACAAGCCCGATCGCCGGCATGCCCGGGGTCGTGAGCGCACCGCCAAGCTCGGCGATCGTGAGGGCGTCGCCGCGCGACTCGCTGTCGAACTGCGAACCGGCGAGACCGTCGCCGTGCCCCCAGAGCTGCAGGAGGTAGTGTTCGGCTGGAGCCCGCTGCACGCCCCACGTCACGAAGTCGACGAGCGTGGCGGGATCGCCTGTGTTGCGCTCGCCAAACGACAGGTCGAACGACGACGCGATCGTGCCCGTGGCGGCGTCGGCCTCGAGCACCGAGCGACCGTAACCGCGCCACGCGGGCTGGGCGCCGTTGCCGGTGGCAGAGGCGCGGCCGACTCCGGCGCGGGGCTGATCCCACGAGACGACGATCCGCACGCTCCCGGGGAGCATGGTGAGCGCCTGCTCCATCTCGTTGATGTCTTCGGCGGCGTAGGCGTTGAGATCCTCGCCCGTCATGTAGACGAGCACGGTCCACGAGCCGCTCGCGGGCGGGGCAGGGGGCTCGGCGGGCGGCTGATCGTCATTCCGGATGATGCCCGTGGCCGTGGACCTGGCCAACGTGGCGTTCGTCGGGGTGCCAAGCACGACCTGCAGCGTTTCGTCGGCCTCGACCTTCAGGTCGCCGCGCACCGGCACGGTAATCGTGGCCGATCGCTGCCCCGCGCGAAACGTGACGCTTCCCGAGGTGGCCGTGTAATCCGCATCCGCCACGGCGGCCGAGCCATCAATCGTGCGGAAGGGCACGACCGTTAGCCGCCGGGCAGCGGCGGACAGCGACACCGTGAACGTGAGATTTGCGCCGCCCTCGGCGCCCTCCAGCAGCGTGGCGTCGGCGATCGACACCTGCGGCAACCCCGCGGCGGACAGCACGGCCCGCACCTCGAGGGGCTCGATCGAGAACCGGGCGGCAGAGGATCGCTTCATGGCAGCCACGGGTTTCGCGGGCAAGCTTCGCCCCTGCATCGTATACGCCTGAGATCGTGGTGAAAACTCGTCTTTCCCGGGGCATTTCCCGGCACAGGCCGTCCACGGCACACACGGTTTTTCATCAAGATTTCATTTGGGGGGGCCTCCCCCCTGGATGTATAAGGCGGTAGTCCGCACGCCACGGTGGCGGCGGGCGATCCGACTTCGCACCTCGACGGCCATGAACGACTTGCTCCGCACACGGTTCCGCACCCAGATCTTCGTCGTCGCTCTGTGCACGGTCTCGTGGACGCCTGTGTGGACGTGCAGCTCCGCTGCAGGCGGCACTGTCTACTGGAACATGGACGACCTCGCCGCGCCGACGTCGAACACCGTCGCCAATCTGACGGTCGGACCGATCTCGCAGGGGAACTCGACCACGACTGGCGGCACAGCAACATCGGCATCCTCCGGATATTCGTTCCTGCTCAACGGCACGAACACGGCCGCATCCGGGAGCAACAACCTCAATTTTTCGGCGAAGTCGGGTGTCCTGCTGACGGCTTCCAGCAGTTATATGACAGTCACGCTCACCCCATCCGCTGGCTCGACCGGCACCGTGAGTGCGATCGGGTTTGGATCGCGGTCGACGGCATCGGGGCCGACGACGCTCTCGCTGCGGTCGAGCCTCGACTCCTACGCCGTGGAAGTCACCGGTTTCTCAACATTGACCAGTTCCACCTGGGCGTACTTCTCGAACACGTTTTCGTCTCCGCTCGTGATTGCCTCCGGCTCGTCGCTCACGCTCCGGCTGTATGGCGCCGGCGGCTCCACGGCCACCGCGGGCAATTGGCGTATCGACGACCTTCAACTCGACGTGGTCGTGGTTCCCGAGCCGGCGGCGGTCGTTCTCGGAATGCTCGCAGTGGCGGGCGTGACGATCAGCGTGCGGCGGTCGGGCCGATGGCGGAGGAAGCGGGTGACCCAATGCGGCAACCACCAGCCGGTTTTACGATCGTCGAACTGCTCGTCGTAGTCGCCATCATCGGCGTCCTAATCGGACTTCTGCTGCCAGCCGTGCAGGCCGCACGCGAGTCGGCCAGGCGGTCATCGTGCCAGAACAATCTCAAGCAGATTGGGCTGGCAATGGCGAACTTTGCCGATACACGGAGACGATTTCCGCCCGGGCAACTGAAGTTTTCGAACTTTAAGACGATCTCGTGGAGTGCATTCTTTCTCGAGTTTCTCGAGCAGTCACAGATCCAAACCTCATGGGATACGATCACCAATGAAAGTGTGCCCGCCCCCGACTCGAGGCTCTACCTCAAGGCGCGGCTGTCGAGCGAATACAACAAGCAGGCAACGTCAACGCTCATCGCCATGTATCTCTGCCCCAGTACATCGCGAAACCATCCGTCGAGAGTGGGTGGCCGAACGATCGACCGCAACGGCAACGGTGCGATTGAAGCGTCGCTCTTCGAGGGCATGGCGTGCATCGACTACGCGGGCAACGCGGGTGCGAACGCAAACTATCCGCGCTACACGCTCCCCAACGGGGCAGGCGTTTATCCCGACGACAACGGCGTGCTTCTCAACACCTCCGTCGGATCCTTGAATAAGGGAGTCTCTCTGCACGAAATCACCGACGGACTCTCCAAGACCATTCTGATTTTCGAACTGACGGGCCGCGGGGTGAACTTCGCCACAGGCTCGACACCCTCATCCAGCGACAACCCTCGGGGTGCGTGGGCGTCGGGGCTGAACTGTGCGACGATCGGGCCCTCGTCGCAGACGGTGCCACTCGTGAATCCGACCACGACGAGCGCATCGAATGCGCTCTATGTTTGGACGGATATCTCGGACAATTCACTGTTTTCCGACCACCGCGGTGGGGCTCAGGTCGCGATGTGCGACGGCTCCGTGCAGTTCGTGACAGAGTCTGTCGATACCCAGGTGCTCAATGGTCTGTCATCCAGAAACTGCGGCGAGACCGTGAGCATCGGCCAGTAAAGGGCATGGGCTACAATCCGCCCATGTCTGACTCACGACATGCCACCGATCGCCGCGCCTCCATCGCCTGGATTCTCCTCGACTGGGCGGCGAGTGCGTTTTCGACGATTCTGATTACGCTCGTCGTGGCGTACGTCGAGCGGGTCGTGTTCGCCGATGCCGCGTGGGGCGTGCCCGGAGGCGTCGTCTGGGCGTGGATCCTCGCCGCCGCCATGCTCGCGTCGGCATTGCTCGCACCGTTTCTCTCCGCCCACGCCGATCGCACGCACAGCCACAAACGCTGGCTCCTGATCGCGACGGCCGTCGGAGCGGGGGCCTGCCTCGGCCTCGCCGCCGTGCCGCCGACCGCCCGGCTCGCCGTCGTGGCGGCGATCGTGATCGCGGCCGTCGGCTTCGACATGGCCCAGATCTTCACCGGCAGCCTGCTGCCACGGATCGCCCAGGGAGCTGATGCCGACAGGCTCTCCGCCGCCGGCTTCGGCGCCGGCTACCTGGGCGGAGGGCTCGCGCTCATCCTCGCCACTGCCGTCGTGTCGAACCGCGCTGCCCTCGGGCTTACCGCTCCCGACGCCCTCCGCTGGTCGTTCGTCGTGATGGGCGGCTGGTGGCTGCTGTTTTCCCTGCCGGCCGCGTTTGCGCGCATGGGCGACGGCCGTGCGGCCGACCACGCGGCCACGTCGTCGGGCGAACTCATGAGCTTCGCCCGGTCGCTCGCCGGGGATGCCGCGGATGGCCTCGGCCGCATGCTCCTCGGCAGCGTGCTCGTGCTCGGGGCCGTGCAGACGGCGATCGCGCAGTTTTCGAGCCTGGCGCTCGAGCGGTTCGAGCTCGATTCGGCCGCGCTCGTGCGGCTCGTGCTCCTCGTGCAGTTCGTGGCCCTGCCGGGCGCGCTGTTCATGGGCTGGCTCTCCACGCGGTGGAGCAGGGCGGGGGCGCTCGTCGTCTGCCTCGCCGGCTGGCTCGCCGTGATCGTGCTGGCGGCGTTCGTGCAAAACCCGGGCCAGCTCACCGCGCTCGCCGTGCTGCTCGCGCTCGTGCTCGGCGGCGTGCAGAGCGTGGTGCGGGCCACGATCGCGGGGCTCGCGCCGCCCGGACGGTTTGGGGCGACCTTCGGCCTCTTGCAGGTGGGCACGAAGCTCGCGGGCTTCGTAGCGAGCCTGCTCTTCGGAGCGGCCTACGCCGCCACCGGTGAGTCACGCACCGGGCTCATCGTGCTGCTCGCACAGCTCGCCGCAGGGTGGCTCGTGCTCCGAAAGTAGGACAGGCTGAAGCCTGTCCTACTGGAGGCCGAGGACGTCGCGCATCGAGTAGAGGCCGACGGGCTTGCCGATAAGAAACGCCGCGGCGGCGAGGGCGCCCTGCGCGTAGCAATCGCGGTTCGTCGCCCGCACGTTCACCGAGAGCGACTCTCCCTCCAGGCCGAAGAGGATCGTGTGCTCGCCCGGATTGTCGCCGGCCCGCACGGCGTGATAGCCGATCTCGTCGGCGGGGCGGGCTCCGGGACGGCCCTCGCGGCCGTGGGCCGCCTTGGTCTGCCCCATCACGCCCTGCACGATCTCGCCAAACTTGAGCGCCGTGCCGCTGGGCGAGTCTTCCTTGTGGCGGTGATGCACCTCGAGGATCTCCACGTCGGCCCGGCTGCCGACACGCTTCAGGAGCGATCCGGCCCGGCCCACGAGATCCATTGCGATGTTTACGGCGAGGCTCATGCTCGGCGACTGGAGCACCGGAATCTGCTTCGCGGCGGCCGCGAGCGCATCGCGGGCCGGAGCATCGAGCCCCGTCGTCGCCACGACCAGCGGCACCTTCTTCGCCACACACGTGGCAATGATCCCGGGCACCGCCTCCGGGAGCGAGAAGTCGATCACGACGTCGGCAGGACAGCTCCAGGCATCCGCCACGGCGACTCCTGCGGGCGACAGTCCGGCGAGCGTGCCCGCATCGACACCGCGCTTCGGATGCCCCTCGCGCTCGATCGCGGCCACGAGCCGCCACGGGTGGGCATCGCCTGCGGCACACGCGATCACGCGCTGCCCCATCCGGCCAGCGGCACCGTGCACGACGAGACGAAGCGGCTCAGCCATAGAGTTCGATCGCCTGCACGATCTCGTCGAGGCGGTTGCCCACGCTCACCGAGCGGTTCGCGAAGCTCGCCCGGCTCACGCCCCGGCTGCCGAGCACCTCGTTGAAAAGCTTTTGATCGGTGGTGTGGTAGGCGACGGTCGCCGTGGGATCCTTGAGCTGGTGGCCGGTGAGGATGCACACCACGCGCTCGTCGCGGCCGATCACGCCCTCGGCCACGAGCTGCTTCGCTCCGGCCACGCTCGCGGCGCTCGCCGGCTCGCACCCGAAGCCGCCGGCGCCCACTTGCGCCTTGGCGTCGAGAATCTCCTGCTCGGTCACTTCGCGGACGACGCCGTCGCACACCTCGAGCGCCCGCAGGCACTTGTTGAGATTCACCGGCCGGTTGATCTCGATGGCGCTGGCGATCGTGTCGGCCCGCTTCTTGTCGCGATCGAGTTCGTCGTAGTAGTGGCAGGCCGGCGAAAGATCGGCCCGGCCGCCTTCCCACCGCAGACCGCGCTTGTGATAGAGCTCGTAGAGGGTGTCGGCGCCGGCGGCATTGATCACGGCCAGCCGCGGCACACGGTCGATGAGGCCGATCTTTCGCAGTTCGGCAAAGGCCTTGCCGAAGGCGCTCGAGTTGCCGAGGTTGCCGCCGGGCACCACGATCCAGTCGGGCACCTCCCACCCCAGCGACTCGAGCACGCGAAACATGATCGACTTCTGCCCCTCGAGGCGGAAGGGATTCACACTGTTCACAAGGTAGATGCCAAGCTTGCCAGACACTTCCTTGACGCGGGCCATCGCGTCGTCGAAGTCGCCGGCGATCTGGATCGTGAGGGCGCCGTAGTCGAGGGCCTGCGACAGCTTGCCGTACGAGATCTTCCCAGAGCCGATGAAGATGATGCCGCGCATCAGCCGCGTGACGGCGCAGTAGACGGCGAGCGAGGCGCTCGTGTTGCCCGTGGAGGCGCAGGCGGCCCGCTTCGCTCCGATCATCCTGGCATGCGTGAAGGCGGCCGACATGCCGTTGTCTTTGAACGAGCCCGACGGGTTGAGGCCCTCATACTGCAGATGCAGCCGGCCGGGCTTCATGCCCACAAACCCACCCACGCCGTCCGACACGGAGAGCAACGTCTGCCCCTCGCCGATCGTGACCACGCTTTCGCGTGGGGCAAACGGAAACAACTCGTGAAACCGCCACACGCCCGAATACGCGAGCGGATCGCTGCGGCGCATCCACTTGCGCTCGAAGACCTCGAACGACGTGGGCGGCCGGAGCCGGTCCCAGTCGTACGTCACGTCGAGCAGGTTGCCGCACGACGGACAGCTCGTGAGCACCTCGTCCACGGAAAACGTGGCTCCGCAGGCAGGTGCGATGCACTGCTGAAATGCAACGTCGGTGCGGGCGGCGACGGCCAACTCACAGTTCCTCAAAAACGGGCGGGCGGAGCCCGGCATGCATCCAACGTCGGCAATCCGGCCCGAAGAACTCGATTTTCGAGCCCCGATCAGCAAGGGTAGGTCATCGCTGCGGCAACAGCAAGGAGCGATCCAGTCACGAAAACATGGCTCATCGAGTCCTCAGCGGGTGCCGGGCTGCCAGTTTGACAGCCCGCCGGTCAAGATTACTATAGATGGCCTTTCTGGAATCGGCGTGGGGCCCCCTTCAGCCTCGCGTCGGATAAACCCTCTCGACACGGATCCACAGCATGAAAGCGGCGGAAATGAAGCCTTTCAAGGCTGCGCTCGTAGCAATGCGGGCACGGCTGCGGGGTGATGTCTCGACAATGGCCGACGCGGCCCTGGGCAAAACCCGCTCCGAGGCGAGCGGCGACATTTCGAGCATGCCGATCCACATGGCCGATCTCGGAACAGACGCCTATGAGCAGGAGTTCACGCTCAGCCTGATGGCGAGCGAGGAAGGCACGCTCGAAATGGTGGAGCAGGCCCTCGACCGCATCCGCTCGAAAACGTTCGGCATCTGCGAAGACTGCGCCGGCGTGATCTCCAAGAAGCGTCTCGAAGCGATTCCGTTTGCCTCGCTCTGCATCCGCTGCGCTGAGAAACTCGAGCAACCCTCGAGCCACCGTCCCCGCCATCCACGCTGACACGATGATGTACGACGGGCTTCAGCCTGTCACGCCCCTCCCGACCGCGCGAACAAGGACGTCGCCCAGCCATGTGGACCGCCTCCCGCGGCTGGCCGCTGTTCACCGCCATTTCGGTCGCCGCAGCCGCCCTCGACCTCGGCACGAAGTCGTGGCTCTTCGCCAGGCTCGGCATGCCGGGCGAAAAGGGCCCGATCGTGCTCGCGCCCAACGTGCTCATGCTCGAGACCAACCTCAACGAAGGGGCTCTCTTCGGCATGGGGCAGGGCATGGGGATGGTGTTCGCTGCCGTCTCGTGCGCCGCCATCGTGGGCATTCTCGCCACGGTCGCCAGGGCCTCGGTGCGGAGCGAGCCGTGGCTCGTGGTGGCGCTCGCCCTGATCACCGGCGGCATCGTGGGCAACCTCTACGATCGGCTCGGTTTCCCGCGGCTGAAGTGGCACGCGCCCCTCGGCCGGATCGGCGATCCCGTGTACGCCGTGCGCGACTGGATTCACTTCAAGCTCGAAGGGATCATCGATTGGCCGATCTTCAACCTTGCCGACACGTGGCTCGTGATCGGCGCCGGCCTGCTCGTGCTGCTCTCCTTCCTCGCCAAACCAGCTCCCAGCCATGCCGAGTGACCCACCGATCGCCGGCACGCCGCGCATCCCCAGCATCACGGATGCGCGGCTCGAGGTGGCACTCGCGGCCGTGCGGCTCGCGTCGGCAGAGACGCTCCGCCGATTCAACGATCCGACCCTGGCCATCCACGAGAAGGCCGACCGGTCGCCGGTCACGGAAGCCGACATCGCCGCCGAAAAAATCCTGCGCGACACGCTGCTTGCCGCCTTCCCCGACGACTCCTTTCTCGGCGAGGAGTCGGGCACGGCGGCGGGGACGAGCGGCTATGAATGGATCGTCGATCCGATCGACGGCACGAAATCATTCATCCGCGGCGTGCCATTGTGGGCCACGCTCGTGGGCTGCCGCCATGCGGGGCGGGGCGTGGTTGGGGTGATCGCGATCCCGGCCCTCGATGAGATGGTGTATGCCACCGCCGGCGGCGGGGGGTGGCACGTGCGGCACGGCAGGCCCGCGGTGCCCGCCCACGTGTCGAAGCGGGCGACGCTCGGCGCGAGCCTGTGCTGCACGAGCGACTTCACGTCATTTTCGAGGCGGTCCGACTCCGCGACCGGCACGGCGGCGCGGGCTCGGCTCGAGGCTGCAGGCGGCATCCTTCGCACCTGGGGCGACGGCTACGGCTACGTGCTCGTCGCCACGGGCCGGGCCGACGTGATGATCGACCCGCTCATGAACGCGTGGGACGCCGCCGCCGTCGAGACGGTGATCGCCGAATCGGGTGGCCGATTCACCGACTGGCAGGGCCGCCCGCGGATCGACTCCGGCGACGGCCTCGCCACCAACGGGTTCGTTCACGACGCGGTGCTCGCCATACTCGCCGCCCCCGTGTAGGTGCAGACTGGCAGTCTGCACACCGCCCGCACTTGCGATTTCCGGCAAAACCGGTATCTTTTCGATTCTCTGATCCTCAGTTTCCCCGCACAGTCGAGCATTCAATCGTGGCACGTTCTTGTCAGGTTTGCGGCAAGGGTTTTTCGATGGGCAACACCGTCACCCTGCGCGGCAAGGCGAAGTATCTCGGCGGCGTCGGTACCAAGGTCACCGGCATCTCGCGCCGCAAGTTCAAGCCCAATCTGCAGAGGCTGCGGATCACCACCGGCCGCGGCACGAGCTCGACCGCCCTCGTGTGCACGCAGTGCATCAAGGGTGGCAAGGTGACGAAGCTGGTGAAGCAGGCTCCCTTCCGGCTGCCCAAGGTCGAGAAGGCGAAGACCGCCTCGGAAGAGGCCGTGCCGTCGGGGCCGCGGGCTCGCCCGTAGGCGCTTCCCGCCGAGGAGGCTGCCCGCCATGACGCTCGCCCGCAAGGATGTCGCCAAGGTCGCGATGCTCGCGCGGCTCGCGCTCTCCGATGCCGAGATCGACACGATGACGGGCGAACTCTCGAAGATCGTGGGCTTTGTCTCGCTTCTCGAAGAGATTGACACGGCCGCCGTGGCCCCGCTGGCCCATCCGCTCGACACGCAAAACGCCTTCCGCGACGACGTGCCGGCTGCGTCGCTGACCACCGCCGAGGCGCTCCAGTCGGCCCCCCGCCACGACGGCGAATGCTTCCTCGTGCCCGCCGTTCTCGGTGAATCAGGCGCGGCCTGAGCCATCCATTCCCACCCATGCAGCCCGCCGAACTTTCCGCCGTCGAGATCGTGGCCGCCATCCGGCAGGGCGACATGACGGCGGTGCAGTGCACCGAGGCCTTCCTCGATCGGGCCGCCCGGCTCGACGGCTCGATCAACGCGTTTTTGAAGATCGACCGTGAAGGAGCGCTCGAGACCGCAGCCGCGATCGACGCGCGCCGCAAGGCAGGCAAGCCGCTGGGAGCGCTCGCGGGCCTGCCCGTGGCGGTCAAAGACGCCCTCTGCACCCGTGACCTCCCCACGACGTGCGCCTCCAAGATGCTCGCCGGCTTCCGCCCGCCTTACGACGCCGACACCGTGGCCCGGCTGCGGGCGGCCGATGCCGTGATCGTCGGAAAGACGAACATGGACGAGTTCGCGATGGGCGGCTCCAATGAAAACTCCGCCTTTGGTCCGGTGAAAAACCCCTGGGATCTCTCCCGGGCACCGGGCGGCTCGAGCGGCGGCTCGGCGGCGTGTGTGGCGGCCGACATGGCCCCCGTGGCCATCGGCTCGGACACCGGCGGCTCGATCCGTCAGCCCGCCGGCCTGTGCGGCATCACGGGGCTCAAGCCGACCTACGGGCGTGTCAGCCGGCGCGGGCTCGTGGCGTTTGCGTCGAGCCTCGACCAGATCGGCCCGATGGCCCGCTCGGCCGCCGACTGCGCCCTCGTGCTCGAGACGATCGCCGGCCACGACCCGCGCGACTCGACGTCGCTCACCGCCGAGGTGCCGCGCTACAGCGAACTGCTCGAGCAGCCGCTCACGGGGCTCAAGATCGGCCGCGTGGCGGAACACTATGCGGAGGGTCTCGACCCGGAGGTGCGCAAGGGCGTGGACGAAGCCTACGCCGTGTTCGAGGCGGCGGGAGCCACCGTCCACGACATCGAACTGCCGCACGCAAAATACGGCGTGCCCACCTACTACCTCATCGCCCCGTGCGAGGCGTCGAGCAACCTCGCGCGGTACGACGGCGCGCACTATGGTCATCGGGCCGAGCCCGGAACGGGTCATCAGGCCGAGCCCGCAGGCGGTCATCGGGCTGAATCGGGGAGCAGCCAGCACTTCGACTCACCGCTCGTCGAGATGTATTGCCGCAGCCGGGGCGAGGGCTTCGGCCCCGAGGTGAAGCGGCGGATCATGCTCGGCACCTACGCCCTCTCGGCCGGCTACTACGACGCCTACTACGCCAAGGCCCTCAAAGTGCGCCGGCTCATTCGCCAGGACTACCTCGACGCCTTCGCGAAGGTCGACCTCATCGGCGGCCCAGTGTCGGCCACGCCCGCCTTCAAGCTCGGCGAAAAGACGGGCGACCCGCTCGCGATGTATCTCGTCGATCTCTATACGGTGGCCACGAACCTCGCCGGTGTGGGTGGCATTTCGTTTCCGTGCGGGTTCACGAGGGGTGGCCTGCCAGTGGGCTTTCAGCTGCAGGGCCCGGCCCTCGCCGAGCCGCTGCTGTTGCGGGCCACCGACCGCTTCCAACGGCTCACCGATTGGCACCTCCGGCGCCCGAAGCAGACCGCATGACGAAGCCCGCCGCCCCGACCGCCGAGCCCTTCACGACCGTCATCGGCCTGGAGGTGCACGTGCAGCTCCAGACGAAGACGAAGCTCTTCTGCGGCTGCTCGACGACGTTTGGCGCTCCGCCCAACACGCAGGTCTGCCCCGTGTGCCTCGGCCTGCCTGGCTCGCTGCCGGTGATGAACCGCGAAGCCTTCTCCCTCGCGATCAAGGCGGCGCTCGCGCTCGAGTGCCGGATCGCCCCGTTCACGAAGTGGGATCGCAAGAACTACTTCTATCCCGACCTGCCGAAGGGGTATCAGATCAGCCAGTTCGACCTGCCGTTTTCGAGCGACGGCTGGCTCGAGGTGGTGGATCCGAAGGGGGCGTTTTCGCGAAAGGTGGGCGTCATCCGCGTGCACCTCGAAGAGGATGCCGGCAAAAGCATGCACGATGAAGCCGCAGGCACGGCCGACACGCGGATCGACCTCAATCGGGCCGGCACGCCGCTCTGTGAGATCGTCAGCCAGCCCGACCTGCGCAGCCCCCAGGAGGCCCGGGCCTGGCTCAACGAGCTGAAGCTCCTGCTCGTGTATCTCGGGGTGAGCGACTGCAACATGCAGGAGGGAAGCTTGCGGGTGGATGCGAATGTCAATCTGCACATTCCGCGCCCCGACGGCAGCTTGGCCAAGACGCCGATCGTCGAGATCAAGAACATGAACTCGTTTCGCTCGGTCGAGCGGGCGCTCGCGTACGAGACCGCCCGCCAATACGACGAGTGGCAGGCCACCGGCGCCGAACTGGGAACGACCCCCAAGCAGACCCGCGGCTGGGACGATCCGGCCGGCGTCACGCGTGCCCAGCGACACAAGGAAGAGTCGAGCGACTACCGCTACTTCCCCGACCCCGATCTCGTGCCCGTGACGGTGAGCGAGGAGCAGATCGCGGCGGCGAAGGCCTTGATGGGCACGCCACCCACCGTTCTGCGCACAACGCTCGCCGAGAAGTGGAAGATCTCCGCCTACGACGCCGACGTGCTCGTGAATCAGGGCCGCGAGCTCGTGGGCTATTTCGAGGACGTGGCCACGCGGGTGGGCGAAGGCAAGGTGGCGAGCAACTGGCTGCAGCAGGACGTGCTGCGGACGCTCAACGAGCGTGGCGAGACGATCGACGAGTTTCCGATCCGCCCCGACGCGCTCGCCGACCTGATCCGCCGCGTCCAAAACGGCGACTTCGACACGAGCCGGGGCCGGGAGATCTTCGCTGAAGTGTTGACGTCGGGCCGCAGCGTCGCCGACGTGGTCGCCTCGCTCGGCATCGCGGCCGTGGGTCAAGACGAACTCATCGCCCTGTGCAAGGAATTGATCGCGGCCAACCCGAAGATCGTGGCCGACGTGCAGGGCGGCAAGGAACAGGCTGCTGCCGGGCTCATCGGCCAGGCCAAGAAGAAAAACCCGAACGTCAACCCTGCCAAGGTCCGCCAGATGTGCGTTGACCTGATCAAGGCGCTGGAACTGCCCACCAGGACGCCCGAGGCGTAAGCCGAGCGGATTCTGCCCCCCAAGAAGCCCGAGGCGTAAGCCGAGTGGACTCCGGCAATTTGGACAAGATCGCCAGACTGCAAATCATTCGATTGCATCGAAAACAATCATGGTTTTGATCGAACGCAATGTTTTTCCGTCCTCGGCAGTCGCTCGCGAACCCCCACCCGCACTCGTACTGACAGGACCCCGAAGTACCGGAAAAACCCATCTTGCGCACCTCTCCTTTCCTGCTCATCGGCACATTTCGCTCGCGCTCCCGAGTGAAGCCGACCGCGCCCAGCGCGACCCCGCAGCCTTCCTCGCCGCTGCCCCGGCGCCGGTCGTGATCGACGACGTGCATCTCGCCCCCAGACTGCTCCATCACGTCCGCCGCGAGCTCGACGCGCGGCCGCATGGGCCGGCGAGTTTCGTGCTCGTCGGCTCGCGGCCCGGGCTTCTCACGGCGACCGCCCTGGCCGCATTCGACGACGCGGCCTGCGTGGTGGAAGTCGACGGGCTGTCGCATGCCGAAACCGTGGCCGCCCGCCCAGCCATGCCGCTCACAGAACGACTCCTGCGGGGCGGCTTTCCGGCGCTCTACGCCGATGCCGCTCGTGAGCCGGGCGACTATCTCCGCACGCTCGTCGCCGACCACCTGCACCGCGAGCTGCCCAGCCAGCTCCGCGTGGACGACGTGCACGCGTTCGAGTGCTTTCTCCGCGCAGCGGCACTGCGCACCGGTCGCCTGCTGAACAAGGCGGAGCTCGCCCGCGAGGTCGGCATCGTCGCCTCGACGGCGGCCATCTGGCTCGACACGCTCGTCGAGGCGGGCATCGTCGCGCTCGTGCGTCCCCGGCTGCCGCCGCACGGCAAGCCTCTTGTGAAGGCGCCGAAACTCTACTTCCGTGACACAGGCCTGTGCAGCCATCTGCTCGGGATTCGAGATGCCGATGAGCTGACGGCGTCGCCCCACGTCGGTGCGCTGTGGGAGACCTCCGTGCACGCCGAGGTGCGTCGGCTCGCGGCGGCGGCCGCACCACCCGCCGAGCCGGTGTTCTGGCGGGACCGTACGAAAGAAGTCGACTTCGTCGTGCCCACCCCGCGGGGCCTGGCCCTCCTCGACGCGTCATGGAGCGAGTTTCCCTCGACGGCGGACGTGCGCCGATTGCTCCGGATTCGTGACGAGATCGGCACGAGCGACGTGGCCCACGTGGCCGTCGTCTGCCGCACGCCCGACCGACAAGCCCTGCGCGACCCGGGCGGCCCAGCCGTGGAGACCGTCGGCCTCGACGACCTCCCGGGATTTATCCCGTAGGACAGGCTTTAGCCTGCCATGAATACCGACAGGCTGAAGCCTGTCCTACATTGAAGCGTCATGCCCCGCATCGTGACGCTCACCACCGACTTCGGCACCGGCAGCGAATACGTCGCGCAGCTGAAAGCCGTACTGCTCGGCAGCGCCGTGCAGCCGACGCTCGTCGACATCGCCCACGATCTTCCGGCCCATGACATCCGCGGCGCGGCCTGGCTCGTGGGCCAAGCCTGCCTCGCCTTCCCACCCGACACGCTCCACATCGTCGTCGTCGATCCGGGCGTGGGCACCGCCCGGCGGCTCCTTTGGACCCGGCTCGGCGACCAGGAGTTTCTCTGCCCCGACAACGGCGTGCTCACCTGGGCCCTGAGGCGGGCCCCGCTTGCAGCTGCGCATCTGATTCCGGTGAGCGACCCAGCCGCGGCCACGTTTCACGGCCGCGACGTGCTGGCCCCGGCAGCGGTCCGGCTCCTCGCAGGGCAACCGGGCGGGTCACTCGGACCGCCGCTCGAGCACATCGAGAGCCTCGCCTGGCCCGAGCCGGAGAACACGCTGCAAGGGATGCGCGGTGAGGTGATCCACGTCGATCCGTTTGGCAACCTCGTGACGAACCTGCCGGCAGCACTCTGGCCGCGCATCGTCGCCGCCGGCCGACTGCGCGTGGGAACCCACGACGTGACCACGCTCGTGCGCACCTACGGCGACGCTGCGCCGGGCACGCCCGTGGCTCTCGTCGGCTCCCAGGGCTTCGTCGAAGTGGCCATGGTCGAAGGCCGTGCCGACATCCGCCTCGCCGCGGCCGTGGGCGCGCCCGTCTCCGGCGGCTGACGGCCGGCGGTATACACTCGTGGCATGCTCAGCCCGGAAACCCTCTCTCGCGACCGCGGCGCTCCCTCGACCGACGATCTTCTCCGCTGGGACCGTGAGCACGTCTGGCATGCGTTCACGCAGATGCAGGAATACGAGCCGCTGCTGATCGAGGCGGGGCAGGGGGCCACGCTCTTCGACACCGCCGGCAACGCCTACCTCGACGGCTCGGCGAGCATGTGGTGCAACGTCCACGGCCACCGGCACCCGCGGCTCGACGCGGCCCTCCGGGCCCAGCTCGATCAGGTCGCCCACACCACGAACCTCGGCCTCTCGAACCCGACCACGGTGGCCCTCGCCCGGCGGCTCGTCGAGGTCGCCCCGGCGGGGCTTGAAAAGGTGTTTTTCACCGGCGACGGCTCGAGCGCGATCGAGGCCGCGCTCAAGATGGCGTTTCAATACTGGCTCCAGGTGAAGCCCGCAGAGCCGCCGCGCACGACGTTCATCGCGATCGGCGAGGCCTATCATGGCGACACGCTCGGCGCGATCGGCGTGGGCGGTGTCGACCGATTCACGGCGATGTTCGCGCCGCTCACGTTCGCAGCGATCCGCATCGCGTCGCCGGGCGGCCCGTGCCCGCACACCGGCCGGCCGGCTCCGTCGCTCGCCGCAGCGCTCGACACGCTCGACCGCACGCTCACGGAGCACGGCGGGACGGTCGCCGCCCTCGTGATGGAACCGCTCGTGCAGGCGGCCGGTGGGGTTCTCGTGCATCCGCCGGGGTTCCTCCGCGGCGCCCGCGAACTGACCGCCAAGCACGGCGTGCTGCTCATCCTCGACGAGGTGGCCGTGGGATTCGGGCGCACGGGCACCTTGTTCGCGTGCGAGCACGAGGGCGTGACGCCCGACATTCTCTGCCTCGCCAAGGGCCTCACGGCCGGCTATCTGCCGATGGCCGCCACGCTCACGACCGCCGCGATCTGGAACGCATTTCTCGGCAGCCATGCCGAGCGACGGACGTTTTTCCACGGCCACACCTATGGCGGCAATCCGCTGGCTGCGGCCGTCGCGCTCGAGTCGCTGAATATTTTTCGCGACGAACGCGTGCTCGAAACGCTGCCACCGAAGATCGAACGGCTGCGGGAGCACGTGGCCCGGCTCGGCACGCTCGACCACGTGGGTGACGTCCGCCAGTGCGGCCTCGTGGCCGGCCTCGACCTCGTGGCCGACAAGCCGACGCGCCGAGCGTACCCCTGGCAGGAGCAACGCGGCACCCACGCCTGCCTCGCCGCCCGCCGGCACGGCGCGATCCTCCGCCAACTCGGCGACACGGTCGTGCTCATGCCCCCCTTGTGCATCACGCTCGACGAAATCGACCGCCTCGCCGCCGCCACCGAAGCGGGCATTCGCGACGCGACGCGACAATGACTCTGTCGAAGGAGCAGGGGAGGCTCTGGGCTCCCCGTGCCCTGGGAGCCGGCGTAGCTGAGCCACTTTACGGGAAGCATGGCATCCTGCCATTTTCCCGTGGCCGACCTCCGTCGGCTGGTGTTCACCCGGGCCTCCGGCCCTAACGCCGCAGGCGTCGGAGACGGGCTTTGCCCGGCGACCGTAAGCCGGAGACGACGCCGGGACGGCGGCGACGGCGCGACATCAAGCCCGTAGCGAACGTCCGGCGACGGGGTATGGGGAGCCCGGAGCCGGGTTGGGCATAGTGTGCGTGTCCTACTGCACCACGCTTTTGCTGCCGTCGGTGGAGCCGCCGATCGGGGCGCCTTCGGGCATCGGGCGGCCCGCCGTCGGGATGCCGAGCCGATGGAGCTCTTCTCGCAGCGCGCGAAACTGCTCGAAGCTGTCTGGATAGCACCACAGCGTGACGGTCGTATCGGGCCGCACGTCGGCGAGGACGCGGCGAAATTTCGAGTGCGGCTGCTGAAGCGCCTCCTCGATCGTCTCGCCGATGCCCGGGCCGGACGGCCGCACGACCCACTCCCGCGACCGCACGAGCACCTGCCCGCGGGCCTGGTCGATCTTGACCTCGATCACGTAGTCGAGCGAGAAATCCTGCACCGGCCCCACCGTCTCGATCCGCTGGGCCATCGACGTCAGCGAGCCCGAGTGGCGCCGGGTCTGCGTTTTTGCGAGTTCGAAGAGCTCGACGAGCGGGATGTAGGAGATCCGGCCCTGATCGATCTGAAAGTGGAGTTCCTCTCCGGTCACCGTGCGGGCGATCGGCGTCGGATAGGCGAGCACTTCCTGCATGGTGGCCGGAGCGTGGGACAGCCCCTCGGCCTCGAGCGTGCAGCGCTCGATCTCCGCCTCGAGCTGCTTTCGCCGGGCGGCCGCCTCGGCGGCGCTCACGCGGTCTTTGTCGGCCGACTGCTTTCGCTTTTCGACCTCGACCTTGGCCGCTGCCACCGTGGTGGCGAGCGTGATCCGCGCCTCTCCGGCAAAGGCGGCGGCTGTCGCCACGGTGCGGGCCTGCTCGGCGAGATCGGCCACTTCGCTTTCGATCAGCGCGGCCGACTGGTCGAGCTCTTCGAGCTCACGCTCGAGTTCGGCAGCCTTGGCCCTGGCCTGCGGGGCTGCGGTGAGCACGATCTGCTGCACGCGGCCGCCGACCACCATCACGAGGATGATGAGAATGCCGACGATGTTCGTGACGACATCGAGAAACGAATCCTGGCCGGCCGAACTGATGTCTTCTGGCTTGGGGCGGGGCATGGCGGCGGATTCCTCAAACGGGCTGCAGAGCCGGGATCAACGGTCTTCGTGCAGATAACTGGTGCGCTGCACGGGCGGTAGATTGCGAATCTCGTCTTGGTGGCCGCTGGGCCGCGTGTCGAGCCCACTGTCGGCGAGCAGGCGTTCGAGATCGTCGCGCCGCGACCGGCCGTCGGCGGTGGCGGAGAGCACGAGCTGCGGCTTCCAATACATCCGCTCGCCCGCGAGCCCCCACTCGGCGACGCGGGCGTGCACGGCCTTCACGAGCGGATCAATGGCTGCGGCCGTGTCGCCGTCGAGCGGAATCCGGTGCCGAACCCTCCGGCCGCTATCGTCGAGAATCCGAAACTCGTCGAGCGCACACTCCACCTGAATCGGCCGCGTCAGTGGAATCGGGCGATCCTGCGTGGCGAGGCTCGCCCAGTTTTTGCCGCGGGCCTGGGCGATCGACACCGAGGCTCCCGCCGAACTCGCACCGCCGGCAGCCTGCTGCCCGCCCGCCTGTCCACCGCTCTGCATGAGCCCCGGCATCGGAGGGCCACCCGCCGCGGCCATGCCCTGCGGGGCACCACTGCCCGACGAAGCCCCGCCGCCGGCACCGCTGGCCCCCGCCGGCGCTCCGGCGACGTTCATCGAGACCGACCCGCCGCCACCACCAGCGCCACCAGAGTCGCCGTCGCCATCCCCGCCACCAGCACCGCCACCGCCGCCAAATTTTGATCCTGGCTTTGATCCTGGCTTCGATCCTTGTGCAGAGCGGCCCGGCCCGTCGCTCCCCGACGCGCTGGCGACGCCGCCCGGCTGGCCGTTGCCGGCACCGGCGTCAGGACCACCGTTCCCCGACTGACCGGCGGCCGTGCCTGGGCCCTGTCCTGGCGAGCCAGCACCGCCGGCTCCCGAGCGGCTGCCAAGAATCACGTCTCCACTGTCCGAACCAAAGCCGCGTTGGCCGTCGCCGTCGCCATCCGACGGCCCGCCAGCCAGCAGCGGCCGCCCTGGTCCGACGCCATCGCCGGAGCCCTTTCCGCCGGGCCCCGTGCCTGAGCCATTTCCCGGGCCGTCACCGAATCCTGAGCCGCCTCCGCCGCCGGCACCGAGGCTGCTGCCCGCGGCACTGCCGGCCGCCGCGCGCTGGTTCTTCCAGTCGAACCGCGACTGATCTCCGAGCACGCTCGGACCGCCTTCAGCCACCACGCCGCCACGGGTCATCGCTGCACGGTATTGCTGCGCGGGCCGCGCCTGCTTCACCGGCCGCACCTCGGCAAGCCAAGCCAGCCGCTGCCGCGACTCCTCGATCGCGCGCTTCTCGACCTCCGCGAGCGTGGGATCACGGGGCGGAAACGAGAGCGTCCAGTCTTCGTCAATGAGCTGGTACCCAAACTCGCTGCCCCACGACTGGATCGCCTCGCGGGCGGCGTAGTACGCCATCACGCCCGACGGCCGCACAAGGAGGAGCGGATAGGGCTGCGCGGCCGGGTCGGTCGACGCGGCCGCAGTCCTCGCCAGGTGTTCGCGGGCGGCTCGCAGGGCGCTGGCGAGCGGATTGCCGGGGCCCGGCGGCCCCTCGAAATCGCCCGGCGAGAGCCGCACCCCCTCCGGCTGGAGAAACACGCCGTCGAGGCTGCACTCGATGTAGAGCGGCCGCCGATGTGTGCCATTTTTGCCCACGTAGGGCACGACGGCATACGCGGGCGGCTTCGTCTTCTGTTCGGCGCGAGCCTTGTCGAGTGACTCGCGGGCGCTCTTCAGCCGCGCCTCGAGCGTTGCTAGATCGGCGGCGGCCGGCTGCCCGGCACCAGTCTCGAGCTGCGCAAGCAGCCGTTCGAGCCGTTCGAGTTCATCGGTGAGCTCGCGCGAATGCTCTTCGACGCCGGCCAGCTGCAGCCTCGCGGCAGCGAGGTCCGCCGCCGTGCGATCCCGCACCCCGGCGAGCTGCCCGAGCCGCCAGCCGAGGCTCTCCTTGGCGAGTTCCATTTCCGAGACGTCGGCCGACGTCTCGGCGTCGGCCCCGTGCCGCGCCGAGCGGCTGAACAACACGAGCAGCACCAGCAGCGCGCCCATCGTGCAGAGCAGCACGGCGAGAAACGGAAACAGCGAGATCGTCGGCCCTTCGACCGATCGCTTGCGGGTCATGCGGCCTTTCCAGCGCGGTGGGCACCCTGCAAGTCGACCCGCCGTGGCTCGACCGCTGAATCCTGCGCCCGGGCGGCGAGCAATTGCACTGCTGCCGAGAGCGTGGCCAGGGTCTCCTCGAACCGGCCACTGTCGGCAAGCGCCGAAAGATTTGACTCCAACGTCCGCTCGAGGGCCGCGACGTTGTGCGTAGCATCGACCACGCGGGTCAGCAGTTCGGCCTGGCCGGCGAGCGTCTTCTGATGGTGCTCGAACGTCTTCATCGCCATCGTGAGTGCGTCGGCTGCGCGGGACCAGCGGTCTTCCCGGGCCGAAGCAAGATGCGACTGCGCCTGCACGAGCGACTCCGTCCAGCGACCGAGCGCCTCGTCGAGCGACTGCGAGAGCGTCGCCTGAAGACGATCCGCCGACTCCTCGAAGACATGCCGAATGCTCCCCGTTGCAGACCGTTCGAGTGCCTGCCACGACTGTTCCTGCGCCTCGAGCAGCTGCGCCGAACCCCGGCCCACGGCGTCGCCGAGCCGAGCGACGGCGAGCGCCGTGCCGTCACCGCCCTCGAGCGACTGAAACCGCCCGGCGAGAGCCACCCAGGCGAGGCCATCGACGTCGCCCAGGAGCGACTGCTCACGGCGATCGATGATGAACTGCATGAACATCAGGACCATTGACAGCGCGAGGGCCGTCGCAGTCGTGTCGAACGCGACGCCCAGGCCCGCGACGACACCGGAGATGTTCTCCAGCTGCGTCGGCGAAAGCTGGGCGATGGCCTCGGTGATTCCGATGACCGTGCCGAGAAAGCCCATGATCGGAACGGCCCAGATCACGAACCGCACGAGCCCGTAGCTCTGGGCGGCACGCGCTGCGTCGAGGTCGGCCAAATACTTCAGATGGTCTTGGAGCCCCTCGGCCGACCCCGTGCGCACGACGAGATCGAGCCCCTCGCGGAGCCGCGTGACGAGATAGCTGCCGGACGTCGCATCGTCTTCCACCGGCAACGACGCGACGAGCGCGGCGGCCTCGGCAGGCTCCTGCCCGCCCTCCGGCACCGGGGCGAGCAGTTCGTCATCGACCGACCGGCGCTGCCGCTCCACATCGATCCACTTGATCACGAGCGCAGCCAGCCCGACGCAGAACATCGCCGTTTCGACGTACTCGACCCAATGCCCGGCGAGATACCGGATCACGTTGGCGTCGGTGATGACGCCCCCGTGAATGAGCGCGAAGAAGCAGAAGGCCAGCGCGCCACCCCACACGAGCGGCGAGCGCAGGAGCAGGGCCGACAAGACGTTGATCTTCGACACGCGGAAAACCTCCAAGCAGCTGGGCGTCGGTGGATCGGGCGGCACGGTCGCACCACCACCCCCTCATGATCGGCAGGGCTTGCGCGATCGATTGAACCGAAACATTCGGCTTGGATGAATGGCAGATCAGGGAAAGACGCGCTGGCAATCCAGGGAGCCTGGGCGAGCGCGCCCGCAGGCCTGGCAAGCGCGCCTGCAGTGCGCGGGTTTCTCACTTGCTGCACCCGACACGTCCGCCTAGTGTTCGGCCATGCCAGGACAGCGAGCGTGGTTGTGGGTTGGGTCGGGAGCGTTGGCGCTCGCCATGACCGTGGTCTGTGGCCGCTGGGGTTGGGCACAACGAGCGTCCCTGCCGCCGCACACACAGGCCGCGACCGGGCCGCTCTGGATTCATTCCACCCCGCTCGACGAGCGGCAGCAACTCCTGCTCGTCGTCGATCCCCACCTGCGGAACGCCGCCATTTACCACGTGGACGGCCCGACCGGATCGCTCGTCCTCAAGAGCACCCGCAACATCACCTGGGATCTCATGGTGGGTGACTTCAACGCCCAGGAGCCGAAGCCGGCGGCACTCCGCCGAATGCTCGAGGCGGGGATGGAAACGGCTCCGATTGGGCAAAATCCTCCGTGAACGCCCCTGCGGACGGTGCGGCTCGCACGTTCCGCCAGCTCTAGACGTAGAATTCAGAGACGTCTGCGTCGAAACTAGATGGAGCGAGGGGCGGACGCGCCGTTCTGCCTCACCACCACCACCCACCACCGCCATGGCCGGAAAATTCCTGTCGCTCGAAGAGGCCGCCCGCCAGCTCGGCGTGACCGTGGACGAGGTGCACCGGTTCGTCGACCGCAAAAAGCTGTTTCCGATGCGCGACGGTGCGACGATCAAATTCAAGGTCGACGACGTCGAGCGACTCGTTCATGACCTTGCCGACGAGGGACCGCAGAGCGACAGCCTCGAGCTCGACGCCCCGGCCTCCGTGCCTGCAGACGAACAGGATGGCCTCGATGCCGGCGACCTCGTGCTGGGCGACGCGCTCGATGGGGGAGACTCGCTGTTTGCCGACGGCGGCGACGCGGCGCCGGTCTCGGGCACGATCGTGCGCGGGGTGGACGCCGGCGGTGGCTCGGAACTCTCGATGCCGTCGGCGTCTGGAGCCTCCTCTGCTGACATCGTGTTCGGCGACAGTGCCGTCGGTGGCGGGGCCGCACGTGACGACCTCGATCTCGAGTCGATCGTCGGCGCGTCGTCGATCGGCGCGTCGTCGCCATCCCTCGCGGCTGCCAGCGGCATCACCGGCGGTCTCGGCGAAGTCGACGAGACCCTCGCGATCGACCTCGGCGACGCCCTGCCCACGGAGCCGGGCGGCTCGTTCGCGGTCGGCTCCGATGCAGGGCTGGCCGGGTCGCCGGAAGCGACCGGAGCCGGCCTCGCGCTCTCGGGCGCGCTCGATAGCGGGTTGTCGCTCGAGGAGGGCGGGCTCGAGGTCTCGGGAATCGATCTCGGTGGCGGCAGCGGGGCGGCCGTCGCTGCCGACGACGGCACGGTGCTCGGCGGCGACGACTTCGAACTCGGCGGCGGCGGTGGAGACGACGACAGCGCGTCGGTCGTGATCGCCGAGGGTGAGTCGGGCGATTCGAGTTTCTTCGGACAGGCGCTGGGCTCGGAGGCGTCGGCGTTCGGCGACGAGAGCGTCGGCCTGCCGAGCAGCATCGCCTCCGAGGCGATGGGACTGCCCGGCGACTTCGCTCCCGAAATGGCTTTCAGCGTCTGGCAGACCGCAGGGCTGATCTGCTGCTCGCTGCTGCTTCTCTTCGGCGGCTTCATCGCCTACGACCTCGTCCGCACGATCGGGAGCCCGGAGAGCACCACGCTCGCGAATCCGTTGCTCAACGCGATGGCCGACGCATTCGGCTGGCGGTAGCCGTTCGCCGCGTCGGGAGCCCCGGGGAAAGGCACGCCGACTCTCCGCCGGGATGACGGCAGCGCTATACTTCCCGGGACGAGTGTTCGTTCCCGCCCCGCCGCCCGCGAGAGATTCCGATGGCAGCCCGCCGGCTCGTGACGCCCGATCAACCGCCCGCCGTGCGGTTCGTTCTCGGCGTCTACGAGTTCCTGGCATCGTTGCGGTTCGCGGTCATTCTGATCGCCCTCCTGGCGATCGTGCTGGGGCTCGGCACCTTTGTCGAGAGCGGGTATGGCACCGAGGCCGTGAAATTCGGCGTCTGGAATACCTGGTGGTTCACGCTTCTCAATGCGCTGTTGGGCGTGAGCATTTTCTGTGCAGCGGCGATCCGCTACCCGTGGAAGCGACACCAGACCGGGTTCGTGATCACCCATATCGGCCTGCTCGTGCTGCTCGCGGGCTGCCTGCTCTCGCAACGGGGCGGCATCGATGCCCAGATTCCGCTGCTCGAAGGAGAGCAGGGGAGCAAGGCATTCGAAGACTCCCATCACTTCACGCTCGAGGTCTCGCCGGCCGCCGGCCGCCCGTCCACCACGATCGAACCGATCGAGTTTCGATCGGGGCCGTTCAACTGGCGGGAATACTGGCAGCAGCGCTCGTGGCTGCCGTGGGGCCTCGCGCCGCGGGACACTGGCGTGGTGTACGATGACGACGGCATCCGGCTCGAAGTGCTCGATTTCTACGCCGATTCGACGGCCGCACTCGCGCCGAGCGTGAAGCTGCGTGTGGGCAGCGATTCGTTCGCCGGCGGCGCGGGCGGACGTGGCGTATGGATGCCGGCCGAACTCGCCTTGCAGCCCGATCCTCTCCGCGCCACCGAGATGCGGCATCGCGCGACGGTGGGGGGCGGAACGCTCGTGTTTTGGAAGACGGCATCACAGGCGGAAGCTGATGCATTTCTGGCCGGACTTCCCGATCCGGAAGTCGGGTACGGAGACAAGGGCCAGCTTGTCTTGGTCGCCGATGGCACGGCCCATCGCTACAAGGTGGATGACGTGCTCGGCAAGGAGCGCTTCGCCGTCGAAGGCACCGATCTGTTCGTCGAGGTGACCGACTTCGAGCCGAAACTGTCGGCCACTCGCGTCCGCGTGCGACGTGGTGCCGAGGGCCGTGACGAAGAGCTGGTCGTGCTCGCTGATCTGCCCGAAGTGACGATCCACGCCCCCCGGTCGGGCGTCTACGGCACGCTCTGGATCGAACGGGCTCTGGCCGACGCCGCCGAGCGGATGCAGGGCAAGGGCCGCAGCCGGATCGACATCGTGCAGGCAGGCTCGGCTGGCCGGCACGAACTGCTGTATCGCACGTGGCAGCAGCCGAAGGCCTTCGGTGGCCGGCTCCCCGCGGACGGCGGCCCCGTGCCCGCCTTCAGCATGCCGATGGGTGCGCTCGAGCTGCGCGTCGACCGCTTCCTGCCCGCCGACGCCCTCGAGGTGGCCACGCTGCCGCTGCCCTTTGCGAAGGAGAAGGCGGCGTCGGCGAAGCGGCGGGCGGCACGGGTGAGGCTCACCGTCGACGGTGTGGCAGAGGAATTCTGGCTCGCCGGGCTGCCGATTCAGCCCGCGCAGGCGAGCCTCGGGCCTCCCGGCCCGACGGAGCGACGCACGGTGGAAGGCCGGTCGCGCACGGTGAGCGTGATGCTCGTGCCTGACGCCGTCGACATCGGCTTCGATGTGAAGCTCGACAACTTCGAGCGCCGGCTCGATCCGGGCACGAGCCAGGCGTCGCACTTCTCGAGCGTCGTGGAATTTCTCAATGCCTCAGGATCACCGCTGGTGAAACGCCCGGTGACGATCACGATGAACGCGCCGGTCGACTTTTCCGACCCGGCCACGGGCCGCTCCTACCGTCTGTTTCAGGAGAGCTTCATGGGCCCGTGGCTGCCGGGCGACGAACTCTTCGAACAGTTCACCAAGGGCCGGAAGGACCCTCCCGATCGGCTCGAGGCATCGGTGCTTACCGTCAACTACGACCCCGGCCGTGGCGTCAAGTATCTTGGGAGCAGCCTGATCGTGATCGGCATTTTCACGATGTTTTACATGCGTGCCTATTTCTTCGGCCCCCGCCGCCAGCCTGGAGTGACCTGATGGCCCCGCTCATTCGCACGACGTCGTGCCTCGCAGTGCTTGCCTGGGGGCTCTTTGCAGCCGCCCCGTCGCTCTCCGCCGCAGAGCCGCCGACACCGGGGCTGCATGCGGCCCTCGCGGCATGGCGGGAGATTCCCGTGCTCGAAGACGGCCGGATCATGCCGCTCGACACGTTCGCCCGGCGGCATGTCGAGGCGATCACCAACACGCAGGCGCCGAAGCTGGCGACAGGCCCCCGCGAGGCCGTCGTGCGCTGGCAGGCCGATGAACTGCTGCTCGACTGGCTCGCCCGACCGCAGGCGTGGGAAGACGTGCCGTTTCTGATCGCCGAGCACGAGGAGGTGCGGAAGCTTCTCGGCCTGCCCGTCTTCGAGACGACGGGAGGAGAGATGCGGCGGCTCAAATATGCCGCCCCGTCGGACGTCGCCGACAGCGAACCGCTGCGCGCGCGGCTCGTGGAGATTGACGAGCGGCGGCGGGCGGCACGTGCCGACGGAGGCCAGTTCGCGCTCGAGGGTGTCGACGCGAAGATCGACCAACTCTGGCGGGCCTATGTCGCCTGGCGACAACTGACGTTTCGCGCGGCCGACGACTCGATCGGGCGCTCGCGCTTCGTGCAGCTCTTCGAACAGGCTGCCGGGGCCTGGCGGAAGCTCAGGGCCCAGCTCGCCGCGGCGGAAAGCCAGGCGAGCGGCGAGGACATCGACAGGGCGTTGCTCGATTTGGCTGAAGCGCTCGGAGAGTCGACGCGGTTCGCGACGGCCGCTGTGGCCCCGAAGCTCACAGCCGTGCAGACGGCCGCGGCGGCGCTCGCCGGAGAGACCGGCTCGTTGCCTGCCGCAGTCCAGCGCGGTGCCCGCCGGTTTGCCGACCGCGTGGCGGTGCTCGGCGAATCGCTCTACGACAATGGCGGTGGCGTGCTCGTCGTGCCGGCGGTTCGTGCCGCGCCGCTCGAGGCCGAACGCGATGCCGACGACGACATGCCGCCCTGGGTGGCGCTCTCGACCTTGCTCGACGCGCCGGTGCCACTGCTGGCCGGGCTGCCGGCCGATCGCGTGGCCTCCGTGCGGGCGAGCTTCGGCGGGCTCGTGCAGGCGGTGGGCACGCCAGCCACCGCGGCGACGCGGAGCGATGCCGCTGCCGAGG